>JAZQZN010000014.1:0-15130 GCA_045634045.1 Candidatus Enterocola sp.
CCACAATGAGGACATCTTTCGCGACGCGTTTTTGCCATAAAAAAATAACTTTGATGAAAACGATTTCATCAAAGTTATTGTATCTAATTGTAATTTAGAGTATTACAAGGATTTTACCAACCATTTTTGGCAATTATACCCATTTTATTATAACGTGCCTACGGCACGGCGCCCTGATGGGCGCTGGGTTAGCCTATTCCCACAATTTATTTGGATACACCCCCTTAGCAATTAAAGCATTTAACTGCAAAAGAACATTAGGTTTATCGTCTGCATACGTTACACCAAACCATTTCGAGGTAGTATTCAATACTTTAACAGTAGCATTACCATTATTAATTAGGTAGTCAACCATGGTAGGAATGTAAAACTCCGCTTTAAGGCTCTTTTCGTTCTCTTTCAAGAATTCTTTGAAGAACTCATACGAATACTCAAAATAATCAGGAGTAAAACCCCACATATTCATTGAAACAGGAGTTTCAGGCTCAATTACTTTTTCGGTACCATCGTCGTTATGATTGACAATACTGCCGTTGATGGCTTCAATTTTGGTATGTTCTACAATCGATACAAGGTTGCCATCTTCGTTGCTCTGGCATACACCGCGCGATACAGTTCCGCTTTCCGACAAGGTATTTTTTACAGGGAATCCGACCATGCAATATTTACCTTTTTGGCCTGTCATTGCCACCAACTCGTCGCACAACACTTTAAACGACTCGTAGCCATAAAAATCATCACCATTGATTACAGCAAATGGTTCTTTCACTACGTCTTTACCCATCAAAATAGCATGGTTAGTACCCCATGGTTTAAGACGTTCTGGATTAGGAGTAAACCCTTCTGGCAACGCTGTAATATCTTGAAATACAATTTCTACAGGTATCTTGTTTTCAAATTTAGCAATCACAATTTCTTTGAAATCCTCTGCAAAATCACGACGGATCACAAACACTACTTTGCCAAATCCAGCTCTAATAGCATCATAAATAGAATAGTCAATAATAGTTTCGCCATTAGGACCCAATCCGTCCATTTGTTTAAGACCACCGTAGCGACTTCCCATACCAGCCGCCATTACATACAATGTTGGTTTCATACTTTTTTATTGTTAGAATTTTGTGTTCGATTTTAAGAATGCTAAGATACGATTAAATAAGTGAGGTTGCAAGAGCGATGCAGTAAAACTTTCATCGCGATTAGGATAAAGCTGCATTTCAAATTGTACATTATTATTTACCAGCTCTTCTACCAACTTATTCGTGTTTTCCAATGGATTATCACCATCGTTCATGGCATGTACAATCAACAATTTACCTTTGATGTTTTTGGCATTACCTACTGCCTGATTGGTTCGATAGCCTGCAGTAACACCTTCTTTGTTCATATAACGTTGCACTTGCACCTGATTGTAATTCAACAAATCTGTCACTGGCGATATCACAATACCACCCGCAAATGGCGAATCAGGTTGCATCATGGCAGACAAAACAACACCGCCAGCCAAACGATTCCCCATCATAAACAGCTGGTTAGGATGTGCAACTCCTTCTTTTATCAATTTTTTAGCAGCCACAATGTAATCTTTTGCAGGCACCAAAAATAAATTACCATAAATCGATTTTCTAAAGCCTTTACCCATACCAATGGCACCATGCGCAGCCACAGAAGCCACCACATAGCCATTTTCCGCTAACTGGTACGAAATATCCGATTTCCATTGGTTTTGCGCATCTGTTACGTCAAACACAACTGGCGCATTTTTAGTTCCTGCCTTACGCAAAATCCAACCGTGCAAGTTTTCACCAAAGGTATATGGTTCTTTTTCAATGGCAGGATTGATGGTATCACGGTACAACTCACGCAATTCTTGTCCTTTAGCATCGCATACGGTATAAACAAATGGTTGTTGCAAGCTGCTATACGTACGTACAAAGTAGGCATAGTTCGTCGAAAAAGCAGCATCATTGGTACCCTCTTCCACTGCCAACGCACGTTTTTTGCCATCGTACAAGCCAATCGCATATACTCCTCTGTTCAATGAGCCATTTTCAGTCGATTGGTAGTAAATCTGCTTGCTCTTGGCATCATAGCCATAAATTTTGGTAACATCAAAATTACCTTTTCCCACTTGTCGTTGCAAGATACCCGCTGACGAGTACAAATAAAGGTGAATAAAACCATCCTTGTCACTCAACACAGCAAATTGGTCATTCTCAGGGAAAAACTGAATAAATGACGCTATATCAGACGAGATAAAACGATCGTCCGTGTAAGCATAAACACGTTTAGCAATCAATGTTTGCGCATTTACCAAAGCTACGTTCAATTTTTTTTGCACGTCATTCAAGTACATCACTGCAAAAACATCGTCTTTACTACTCCACTTGATTTGGGTTATATGCACATTATCCCCTTCGGGCAACTCAATGGCTTTATTCCATTTATAATGTACATGATACATGAACACTTGATTATTTTTGGCATATACCAATGCTTTGCTATCCTTCGACCATGCCATTTGATGGGTTTGGCCGAAAGCTTTGGCAGATTGCACTGACAAAACACCATTATGCACAGTAGCATTACCATCAGTTGTCAGCTGCACCTCTGTATCAAACAACAACCTCTTAATAAACAAGTTATGATCTCTTTCGAAAGCGACCATCGAGCCATCTGGGCTAAAAATAGGCATCGATTGTTTCCCTTTTAGCGACAATTTGTCACTTCTGTTGTTTGCAAATTGATATACATAGTAATCTTTATCAGCCGCACGTAATAAAACACGCTGATAATCAGGGCTAAAACGAAATGCTTCCACCTTCTTTAGCGGCATATTTCGCATGCCAGTAAACACCAACAAAGTATCTTCCTTACCTGTTTTATAATCTCCTGTCAGTAATACGGATTTATCATCAGACAATCTAGCATACTGTTTGCCATCTTGTAATGACACCAAAACTGGCACATTGGCATAGCTCGCAAGCGAACAAACTAACGCAAAGGCCATTACGACTATTTTCTTCATATTCAATACGATTGAAATTTCGATTCAAAATTACAACAAAGCCTACTGCCTGCAAAATTTATTTAGGTATTTTAATATTGCTGACATTTGTTTTGACACTTTGTCAGTTTTTGAACCGATTCTCGCTTTGGCACGAAATTTGTTATATAATTGTCGAAAGTTGCAAGTATGCGAAAGCAACTTCATAAGTGCGAAGCACGAATTATCAACTAAACAAGTAAATAAATTAATAACTAAAAAAATAAGAATTATGGGAAAAATTATTGGTATTGACTTAGGAACGACAAACTCGTGTGTTGCTGTAATGGAAGGCAACGATCCTATTGTTATTGCAAACAGCGAAGGCAAACGCACCACCCCTTCTATTGTTGCATTTATTGATGGTGGCGAACGCAAAGTAGGTGATCCTGCCAAACGTCAGGCAATTACTAACCCTAAAAAAACGATTTTCTCTATCAAACGTTTTATGGGCGAAACCTACGACCAAACTTTAAAAGAAACTCAACGTGTACCTTATCAAGTTGATCGTGGCGAAAACAACACTCCTCGCGTTAACATCGAAGGCAGATTGTACACCCCACAAGAAATTTCGGCCATCATTTTGCAAAAAATGAAAAAAACTGCTGAAGACTACCTAGGCGCAGAAGTGACAGAAGCCGTTATTACCGTTCCTGCATACTTTAGCGATGCACAACGTCAAGCTACTAAAGAAGCAGGCGAAATTGCAGGTCTTACTGTAAAACGTATCGTTAACGAACCTACTGCAGCCGCTTTGGCTTATGGTTTGGACAAAACCGAAAAAGACATGAAGATTGCCGTATTCGACTTGGGTGGCGGTACTTTCGATATCTCTATTTTGGAATTGGGCGACGGCGTATTCGAAGTAAAATCGACCAACGGTGACACTCACTTGGGTGGTGACGACTTCGACCACGTAATCATCGACTGGTTGGCAGAAGAATTCAAAGCAGAAGAAGGTATCGACTTGCGCGAAGATCCTATCGCTTTGCAACGTCTTAAAGAAGCTGCTGAAAAAGCAAAAATTGAACTTTCAAGCTCAAGCAGCACTGAAATCAACTTGCCTTACATCGTTCCTGTAAACGGTGTACCTAAACACTTGCAAAAAAATCTTACCCGTGCTAAATTCGAACAATTGGCAGACCGTTTGATTCAAGCAACTGTTGCTCCATGCCAAAAAGCGCTATCTGACGCAGGTTTGAGCAAATCAGACATTGACGAAGTTATTTTGGTAGGTGGTTCTTCTCGTATCCCTGCTATCCAAGCAAAAGTAGAAGAAATCTTCGGCAAAACTCCTTCTAAAGGCGTTAACCCTGACGAAGTAGTAGCAGTTGGTGCAGCTATCCAAGGTGGCGTATTGACAGGTGAAGTAAAAGACGTATTGCTATTGGACGTAACTCCACTGTCTTTGGGTATTGAAACCATGGGTGGCGTAATGACCAAACTTATCGAAGCCAACACCACCATCCCTACTCGCAAATCGGAAGTATTCTCTACCGCAAGCGACAACCAACCTTCGGTACAAATTAACGTACTACAAGGTGAACGTCCTATGGCACGCGACAACAAACAAATCGGTATGTTCAACCTAGACGGCATCCCTGCAGCTCCACGTGGTGTACCTCAAATTGAAGTTACCTTCGACATCGATGCCAACGGTATCTTGAAAGTCTCTGCTAAAGACAAAGCTACTGGTAAAGAGCAAAACATCCGCATCGAGGCTTCTTCAGGCTTGAGCGAAGAAGAAATCAAACGCATGAAAGCTGAAGCTGAAGCTAATGCTGAAGCCGACAAAAAAGAAAAAGAACGCATCGACAAATTGAATCAAGCCGACGGTATGATTTTCCAAACCGAAAAACAATTGAAAGAATTGGGCGATAAGATTCCTGCTGACAAAAAAGCACCTATCGAAGCAGCTCTTGGCAAACTAAAAGATGCACACAAATCGCAAAACTTAGACGCTATTGACGCTGCCATGAAAGAATTGAACGATGCTTTCCACGCTGCAAGCCAAGATATGTACAACGCTGCCAATGCAGCTAATGCCGGGGGCAGTGCGCAAGCAGATTCTAACTGCGGCGCAGGCGGTTGCGGCAACCAAAACGCTGGCGACAACGTACAAGACGCCGACTTTGAAGAAGTGAAGTAACGACGAGCCGAGTGCAATGCCAAGTTCGGTACTTGAGCATTGCCGAGACCATCAATAACCAAAGAGCATGTAAATTATAATTTGCATGCTCTTTTTATTTTTGTGTTTACTGCGTTTTTCCACTATCTTTGTTTCCCTAAATAAAAATGACCTACCGTTTTAGCACATACAAACCGCATTACCGCTCCATTTTAAAGTTGGCGCTGCCCATTATAGTGTCTCAGTTGGGACACGTGTTGGTGCAATTTGCAGACAACGTAATGGTGGGACAATATGGTGGAGATAACCCTCTGCCACTGGCCGCTGTGTCGTTTGGTGTGATGATATCGTTGCTCTTTTTTATTGCTTCGCAGGGATTGACGCTAGGATTAACACCGCTTATTGGCGAACTTTTTGCCCAAGGTGACAAAGAACGGTCTGCTTCATACTTGAAACACGCCATTTTGCTTTTTTCCATTATTGGAGTGCTGTTTGTGGCGTTGCAATTGGGTGCAGAACCGCTGCTCTACCACATGGGACAACCGGTAGAAGTAGTAGAGGCAGCCATTCCCTATTATCGACTAATGGCATATAGTTTGCTACCCGTCTTGCTTTTTGCTGCCTTTAAAAACTTTTTAGAGGGATTGGGCAACACCTTTGTTCCCATGGTGATTATGATGTTTTGCAATGTGCTCAACATCTTTTTAAACTGGGTATTTATTTACGGCAATTTAGGCGCAACCGAAATGGGTGTAGAAGGAGCTGGGCTCGCCACGCTTGTATCGCGTATGTGCATGCCTGTATTGGGTATTGGGTATTTTATGCTGCGCCGTCGCTACCAAGCATACACCTCGTTGATGCCGTCCATCCGTTTTGGCAGTCGCGACATTGTATCGTTGCTAAGAATGGGCATTCCCATTGCGGTACAAATGTTTTTGGAATCGCTATCGTTTGTGCTTACTGGCGTTATGATGGGTTGGTTCAGCACCATTGCCATCAGTTCCAATCAGATAGCCATGACCATGGCCAATGCCTCGTTTATGATAGTATTATCGGTAGGTACAGCGGTAACCATTAGCGTATCGCACTTTTACGGTGCACGCGATACCAGCAATATGAGTGTCACCGCCAAAGCCGCCATTCATTTGGTACTGCTGTTTAATTGCATGGCAGCCCTTTTGTTTATTGGTTTAAGGGAACAAATACCCCTTTTGTTTACCACCAATGCCGAAGTAGTTGCACTGGCGGCGCAAATGCTTATTATGGTGGCATGCTTTCAGCTTTTTGATGCCTTGCAATGCGCTGGTGTAGGCATTATGCGTGGCATGCAAGATGTAAAAATGATATCCTGGATCTCTTTGTTGGCCTACATTGTACTCAACCTGCCCATTGGATACCTTTGCGGGTTTGTACTTCATTTAGGCCCTTGCGGATTGTTCTTTGGCTACCTGTTTGGTTTAGGCACCGCATCGATACTGTATTTGGTAAGAATCAAGTACCAAATTGGCAAGTTTAAGAAAATGGGAATCTGGTAGAAGAATTGGAATTTACCATTGTTTTTAATACTTTTACAACTATAAATAACAACTATATTATGACAGAAATTACAAAATGCCCTAAATGCAACGGCGAATACGTTTACTTTGATGGTTCGCTTTATGTGTGTCCAGATTGCGGATACGAGTTTAACGAAGAAGATGTAGCAGCTGCAGAAAGCGCAGATATTGCCAAAGACAGCAACGGTGTAGAGTTGTTGGATGGCGATTCGGTTACCGTTATCAAAGACCTTAAAGTAAAAGGTTCATCGATGGTTATTAAGCGTGGCACCAAAGTAAAAAGCATTCGTCTTACCGAAAATCCAGAAGAAGTAGACTGCAAAATTGAAGGCAGCAGCATTGTGCTTAAAACTTGTTTCTTAAAGAAATAACCGATAAATGATGAAGAAATTTAGAATTGGTTTACTGCCACAAGTGCTTACAGCCATTGTATTGGGTATTTTACTAGGCAATTGGTTACCCACATGGTTTATGCGTATTTTTGCCACCTTCAACGAACTTTTTAGCCAACTTTTGGGCTTTTTGGTTCCGCTCATTATTTTGGGTATGGTGGCACCTGCCATTGGCGATATGGGCAAAAAAGCTGGAAAAATGCTACTCATTACCGTTGTTCTTGCCTACGCAGCCACATTATTTGCTGGATTTATGTCGTACGGAACAGCCATGCTTACCTTTCCGCACATAGTCGACATCAACCAAATTAGCCACACCCTTACCGACGAAAACAACCTTACACCCTATTTTAGCATGTCTATACCGCCCCTTATGTCGGTTATGACGGCTCTGATTCTTTCTTTTTTACTGGGTTTAGGCACTAGCAAAATAGCGGGCAACACCTTAAAAAATATGCTAGACGAATTTAAAAGCATTATTTCGATTAGTATTTCTAAGGTGATTATTCCCCTACTTCCGCTGCACATCTTTGGTATTTTCTTAAACATTACCCAATCGGGCCAAATAGCCAGCATGCTGTCGCTCTTTATTAAAATTATCGGCATTATTTTTGCCCTACACGTGCTAATATTGTTGCTACAATATACTGTAGCGGGCATTGTAACCCGTCGAAACCCCTTTAAATTGCTGTACACCATGCTACCCGCCTACTTTACGGCTTTGGGAACGCAATCGTCGGCAGCCACCATTCCGGTTACTCTCAAACAAACCTTATCTAATAAGGTAAATCCCGATGTAGCCGATTTTGTTATTCCACTTTGCGCTACCATTCACCTATCGGGTAGCACCCTTAAAATTGTGGCTTGTGCCATTGCGTTGATGTTGATGCACGGCGATGCGGTTGTTGCTTCAGAGATGACCTACTTTATTTGCATGTTGGGTGTAGTAATGGTAGCAGCTCCGGGCGTTCCAGGCGGCGCCATTATGGCTTCTATTAGCGTTCTACAAAGCATTTTAGGCTTTAACGAGGCACAAATTGCCCTTATGATAGCCCTTTACATTACCATGGATAACTTTGGCACCGCTTGTAACGTTACAGGCGACGGTGCGTTGGCGCTGATTATTGATAAGATCTATAAAAGACGTTGAAACAAACATTTTATTGACTAATCGACTAATCGGTGACGTGTTGATGAACGAATGCGAATAATCGACTAAAACAAGCAACATATGAAACAAACGGTAAATATAACCGAGCAATCGGGATTGATTTTAGAAGGCGGTGGCATGCGCGGTGTTTTTACCTGCGGTGTGCTCGATAACTTTATGGATAGAGGCATACGCTTTCCGTACACCATTGGTGTAAGTGCGGGCGCTTGCAACGGGCTATCGTACATGTCGAACCAACGTGGCAGGGCCAAATACAGCAACATCGACCTATTAGAAAAGTACCAATACATAGGTTTTAAACACCTGATAACCAAACGCAACATCATGGATTTTGATTTGCTGTTTCATACTTTTCCAGAAGAAATTATTCCATACGACTACCCCGCTTACGCTGCTTGTACCGAGCAATACGAAATGGTTACTACATCGTGTAAAACAGGCAAGGCTTGCTATTTTAGCGAAAAAAACGATCCCAAACGCATTATCGATATTGTAAAAGCATCGAGCAGTTTGCCTTTTGTATGTCCCATTGTAACGGTGGATAACGAGCCCATGTTAGACGGTGGCTTGGCAGATTCCATTCCAATTTTGCGCGCACGCAGTTTAGGCTATAACAACAACGTGGTGGTACTTACACGCAACAAAGGCTACCGCAAACTACCCTCACGCATGGACAAACTTCCACCATTCATCTACAAGGAGTATCCTGAATTGCGAAAAACCATAGAAAACAGGGGCATTTTGTACAACGAGCAACTGGACTTGGTAGAAAGTTTAGAAGAAAAAGGCGAGATTGTAGTTATCCGACCCGAAAAACCCATTCAGGTAGATCGTATCGAACGTGACACACAAAAGTTGCTGGATTTATACAACGAAGGCTACGAACTTGCCAGCAAATTGACCATCAATCCTCGTACCACTCCGAATCGTTAGGATCACCATCAAAAATTTGGCATAACACAATTTTCCAAGTTAAAATTGGAATAGTCTTACATTTTTAGTAATTTTGCTCACTTGCGCTGTGCAAGAACCTTAAAACTATGAGCAAAATCATGCTACAAAAATCATATGTAGACCATCTACGTATATGGTTAATTGGCATCTTATGCTGTATTGCATCTGCTACAGCACAAGCCGAAACGGTTTTTGCCATTACAGGTGGACCCAACGGAACTCCATCGTGGAGCACCACTCCCAGTTCTTCTTCTATTTTTTCGCAAGCCTCCTCTACCCGATACGAACTTTGTTTTACCGTTGCTAATAGCGATAAATTTAAAATCCTAAAAAAAGAGAACGGTACAGCCGGCAACGATTGGGGTTGGGGTGCCGAATTTAGTGGTTTTAGCACAGGTTCGGGCATTAGCGGTAGTACGGGAAGCGACTTGGGCCTGGATGGATTTTCTACAGGGCAAGACGTTTGCATCGTTATTACCCAAAATGGTTCTTCGTACACCGTATCGGCTCAAGCCTATCAACCTGCATTCTACATAGAAGCCACACCCTCTGCCAGCATTATCAGAGGGCAAACGGTTACCCTGCAAGCACAAGGGGCAGATAGAAATTGTACTTGGGAATACTCCGACGATGATGGAATGAGTTGGCACACCTACACTGGTCCAACCAGTGGAACCTACAACAACACCATAGAGGTTACTCCCGGTGTTTCTACCATCTACCGAACTACATCCGGCACACAAACTGCTACCAAAGAAGTGGTTATTTCCAACCTTTCGTTTGCTATTACTGGCGGAGTGAATGGCACAACAGAATGGACAACTGAACCCGACGAATGGAGTTTATTTGTTCCCAACGGCGACCATTATGAATGTTGTTTTACGTATGTAAGTGGCAAAAAATTCAAAGTACTGGCCAAAGAGAACGGATTAGCAGGCGAGAATTGGGGATGGGAATCGGCCATCAATGTTACCAACGGTACCAATATATCGGGCGGTACAGGCGACCTTTCTATCAATAATTTTAACGATGGCGATGGGGTTTGTCTTATCTTAACCGAGCAAAATGGCAGTTATACACTGAGCGCCGAAGCAGGAACTCGTTTTGTTATTGTTCCCAGCATGCCCAACCCCATTCAACAAGGAGACAATTTGACGCTAACGGCAACCGAAGCCACCTCGTTTTGCACCTGGGAATATTCGTACGACGGCATTACATGGCAACCCTACGGAGGCAGCATATCGGGAAGCATGAACGAAACCATTGCCCCCAATCCGTTTGTACCCACCTACTACAAAGTAACAGATAGCGAAGGAAAGATTGCACAGTACAAGGTAGATGTAAAGATTAAATGCGAGGGACAAACACAAACCCACCTTGACATTACCTTTGGTACACTAAGCAGTGCCTCGGCTAGACGTGAAGTTGACAATGTAAAAGAAAAAATCAACGGTGCCGTTTACGCCTATTCGCCACAAGGGAAAGAAATTCACGATGGTTTTTATGCCATTTTGGCCAATCCACTATACGGTGGCAGAGGGAATAGAACCACGCCAGAAGATTGCTCGCAAACCACTTGTTTAGGCAACGTAAATTCCAGTGGCGATTATTGGTACAACGATATTACCGACCATACTCCCGACGATGTAAACGGTGGCATGCTTATGGCCAACTGCAAAACCAAGGGCGAATTGATTTACGAATATACAGCCTCGGGGTTGTGTAAAAATATGTACATGACCTTCTCGGCATGGTTTGCAAATGCAGCCATCTCTTCTTCAACTACCCCCATCAACACCCGTTTTAGGGTACTTGACCAAAATAACCAAGAAATTATGTCGGCCCGATTGGATGTAAATAACATCAAGGCTTCGGATGGTTGGAAACAAGGTAGTACCGCTTTCTTTTCGGGCGAGAACGAAAAACTAACCGTACAAATTATCAACAACGGTTCTTCGGGTTTGGGCAACGACATTCTTATTGACGACATTCAATTTAAATCTTGCGTACCTTTGCTATCCATTAAACCTGCGCTAGAGGTAGAATGTGGCGAAAACACCACCATTACTGTAGAAACAGAAGGCATCGACCAAGTGTTTGATGGAGCTCCCTACTATTTATGGCAACGCTACGACTACCCAACGGGCACATGGTCTACCATCGAAGACGACCCTAACCCATCCAATACATCGTATCACGGAAGCGGTTGGGACAAAGTATCGTATATTTTCTCTACCGAGTACCACCCCGTAGAAAAACCCCGTTTTAGGGTGGTTATGTCGTCCGATCCCGAAGTGGCCAGAAACGTCGGCAAAGACATTTTCCCTGTTTGTTTGAACTATGCCATCACACAAATTATTGACATTGATTGCGGTTGCTCCCCTCAAACCATGAGTTTATCGTCTGGAGATGACACACAAGACGTATGTTTGGGAACAAACATTCAACCCGTTACCTACAAAGCCACTGGACATAAAACTACAGGCATTCAGTTTACCGACTATACCCTGAACGATGGCGAGAAAATTAAAACGGGCTTACCCGCTGGCATGACCCTTACACACAACGCAGGGCAAAAATCGGGCACCCTGACAGGTACACCTACTGCCATTGGCGATTACAAAATACGCTTTACTGCCTACGGTACCCCTGGAGAGGTATGCGAAACCGACACCCTCACCTTATCCATCAGTGTAAAAGAAGGACCCACGCTTACCGTAACTGGCAATGCTATACAAAGTGACTGTGTAAACGAACCCCTACAAGAAGTAGTATTTACATACGGTGGAACGGCCACAGGGGTTAGCTACAACTTTACCCCAGCAGCCGCCCTTAACAAGGGGTATGAATTTACGACCGACGAATCGGCTCAAACCATTACCGTAACTGGAACCTTTAAAGAAACACTTAATTATACCATCAGTACCACCGGACAAGATGCAGTATGTGCCCCAGCTACCCAGTCGGGCACCTTTACCGCCGTACCTAACCCTGTGGCACCCAACATTACGTTTCCAGAATAATTAGTAACTATTAAATACAAAGAATTATGAAGAATGTAGCAAAAAAAATCAGTTTGGTAGCCATTTTATTGGCTGCAATGAGTGTATCAGCAGTAGCACAAACAGCCCCCGCGGCCGAACAAGCCAACGCCCCAGAAGCCACCCAAACGGTGTGTCAGTCGAAATCTACCACCTACACCATTAACCCCGACTTTGCAGACAGTTATGCTTGGAAAGTAGAAAGCGGTATTATGGGGACCAATTACGATTACACCGAATCAACCATCAACACCTTTACGGTAGATTGGATAACCGAAGGTAACTTTGATTTAAAATCGCAAGCTACCAAAGACGGTTGTAAAGGTCCATGGAGCGTTGTAGCCGTAACCGTTGCCCCTATGCCCGAAATTCCCAACGAAACCGAAACCTTGTGTTCGTTTGTAACCACCGAGCAAGAAGACAAAGTTACCTATAGCCTACCAACCACCTTTGTTAGCACAGCTGGCACCAACGTAACCATCAACAAATGGATTATCAAAGTAGACGTTCCTACTGGTGTAACCCGCTTTGGCGTTGCCATAGATGCTGCTGGCACCGAGTTTACCGATGCTAGTGCACTACAAAACGACTATTTTGTAAACAGCAATGCTACCAGCGCCGATGTAGTGTATACCATTACCCCCTACGCTGGCGAGTGCGAAGGTAAACCTGCTACCTATACTGTAACCGTTAAACCTGCCGTAGCTGCTCCAAGCATTAGCTGGTAATAGGCTAGACACAGGCAGTGCATGAAACAACTTAGGTACATATTACTAAGTTGCTGGTGCATGTTTGTAGGCGCATTGTACGCCCAAACCACACCTTCTGTAACCCTATCTCTTGGTACGGTTAAGGAGTTTCATGCGCCTAATCAGCCACAAGTTACCTACACCTGGTACCTAGATGGCAGTACACAAGACACGGGCAATACGTTTACCTTTACTGCCAACGAACCCGGCACCTATCAGTTGCAATTACAAGCAGAAAAAGACGGTTGTTTATCTCCTTTAAGTACGGTCCAAATTACTGTAGAATCGGAACCACCTCTTGTTAAACCAGCTATATTCTTCACTCCCAACGGAGATGGTTTGAACGACAGATGGGAAATTGAAAACATTGAATATTATCCCATGGCAGACATTGAGATTTACGACAGATTCCACAAACTTCTTGTTCGATACAAAGGACAAGACGAAGGATGGGATGGCTATTACAATGGTCACCCCATGCCGATGGATGATTATTGGTATTTGATTAAGTTAAATGAATTACGCGACTGGATAAGCGGTCACTTTACCCTTAAGAGATAAAACAAATGAGGTGGACTTTTCAGTCCACCTCATTTGTTGTTCTGCAATACTTGTTTTATAAAGTAATTACGTAGGCTGCACCTATCAAGTGATAGTAGGAACTTGGGGTGTAAGAAAACTCGTAGTAGATACCCAAAATATTGTACTTATCAATTACCCAGTCAAGCCCAACGCCGTAGCCGAACATATCGTACCAGCTAGCAGGATTGGCTTCTAGAGGATTGTACATTTCTGCATAAATATAAGTACCCAACGGAGTTGATGGAATAACATAATCCAAACGCAAACGGCTACACAACAACCAATCTACCGATTGGTCGGTCATGCTATAGGTCAATACAACGAGGGCGACGAAATTGGGTAATGTTGCCAAAAACGGTTGGTGGCATTCTTAAAAAAGAGAGTAAAATAGATTGATTATTTATTGAGCAAATCAACTATTTTGCTCTCTTTTTATTGTCCTTATTTCTGAAGTAAAGATACCATTTAACGTAATGCTGATAGTGTTTATTTGACATCCCTCTATGCAGCGTAATATTCTCTTTTAGGTGACCAAAAAATGACTCTAAAGCGTTTGTTGTCTTAGGTATTCTTGGATTCTCAAGAAATCTAAACATATCAGGAAGAGCCTTCTTTATATGGATATAAGCACGCCTCACCATCTTATGTGTGTACCACTCCCTGTGCGATTCGATTTTTAAGGTCTTTTCGTTAAGATAGTCCTTATGTGCTTCAGCCCAAGCATGAAAATCAGAGGTCCATTGAAGGCGATCATTGACCGTTTTAATTGAACATATTTTACACACAATTTCGCGTAGTTCTTGTCCTGCTTTGCTTTGTGGATGCTTGGTTATCCACGTTAAACATTCTCGTTGAATATGAGCAAGACATCGTTGTCTAATGGCATTAGGACACGCTTTTTTGACAGCTTTAATGATATTTCTACCACCATCAGAAGTTACGCTTTCTATAACAATACCCACTGATTGTAGGTTCTCCAAATCCTCACGTATTTGCTCTTCCCATTCATCATCTGTTAACCTATAAAACAGCGTCGTTTTTACCGTTTCATCACGATATACAACAAGACACATCTTGTTAGGAAACCAGGTCCCGTCAATCAAAAGATTGACCTTCTCGCGCCTCTGTATCTCCCATGTAGGATAGTTTTCAAGGTATTCGTCGAACATACGATAGAGCTGGCGTTCGCTATATCCACTTAATTCTGCAATCTGAGCAATTGTTTGTTTTCTTAGTATCCACCACTCAAACCAAACAAATCGATTGGCTTTACTTACATCTTTACGACGAAAGGTAAATAAACTACCACAGTTCTTACATTTATATCTTTGATGATTTGCACGACGACCCCATTTTATTACCTCTAAAAAACCACAATGAGGACATCTTTCGCGACGCGTTTTTGCCATAAAAAAATAACTTTGATGAAAACGATTTCATCAAAGTTATTGTATCTAATTGTAATTTAGAGTATTACAAGGATTTTACCAACCATTTTTGGCAATTATACC
>JAZQZN010000015.1:0-55412 GCA_045634045.1 Candidatus Enterocola sp.
GCCGAAAGCAACGCCGCATCGCTTTTGAGCAGCTTGGGTATCAAAGAACAATACCACTACACCCTCATGAAAGACATGAGCGGTAAAGAAAAGGTACGTATCCTTTTGGCACGTGCGTTGTTTGGTAACCCCGACAACTTGGTACTCGAGGAGCCCACCAACGACTTGGACATCGACACCATTGCTTGGTTGCAAGACTACTTGGCGAACTACGAAAACACCGTATTGGTTGTATCGCACGACCGTCACTTCTTGGATGCTGTTAGCACCCACACCATCGACATCGACTACGGCAAAATTCAACAATTTGCTGGTAACTATACCTTCTGGTACGAATCAAGCCAATTAGCGCTTCGACAACAACAAATGCAAAACAAGAAAGCCGAAGAAAAACGCAAAGAGTTGGAAGAATTTATTCGTCGATTCAGTGCTAACGTGGCTAAATCGCGTCAAGCTACTAGCCGTCGTAAGATGTTGGAAAAATTGAACGTAGAAGAAATTCAGCCTTCTACTCGCAAATATCCTGGCATTATCTTTACACCCGACCGCGAACCTGGCAACATGGTATTGGAAGTAAAAGGACTTAGCAAAACCCACGACGATGGCACCGTACTATTCAAAGACGTGAACTTTAACGTAGAAAAAGGCGATAAAATTGCTTTCGTTTCGCGCGACCCACGTGCTATGACTGCACTGTTCGAAATTATCAACGACAAAATGAAAGCCGATAGCGGCACCTTCAACTGGGGTGTTACCATTACACCAGCCTACCTACCTGTTGACAACTCGGAATTCTTCAATACCGATTTGAACTTGGTAGATTGGTTGGGACAATACTCGCCCGATACCACCGAATCGTTTGTACGTGGTTATTTGGGACGTATGCTATTTGCTGGTGAAGAAATTTACAAAAAAGCAAGCGTACTTTCAGGGGGTGAAAAAATGCGTTGTATGATTTCGCGCATGATGTTGAAAAATGCCAACGTTATGGTATTGGATTCTCCTGCCAACCACTTGGACTTGGAATCAATTCAAGCATTCAACAACTCGCTTAAAACCTTTAAAGGCAACGTATTGATGTCGTCGCATGACCACGCCTTTATTCAAACTGTATGTAACCGTATTATTGAGCTTACCCCCAATGGCACCATCGACAAAGTAATGGAATACGACGATTACTTGGCCGACGAAAACGTTAAAGCGGCTCAAGAACGTATGTACCAACAATAGTTAGGAGTGAAGAGTTTGAGATTGCTCTCACTTAATCGAAAATTCACAACCGCAATATTGTTGGTTATAAAATTTATTTTCGGCGAGAAGTATGCGCCTGCGCTCCTGCAGACCATCTTTTCGCCAATTTTTTGCCCAAAACTCAACGCCAGTTACCTGCGCTTCTGCCCACTTGCCAGCTTCTTCTATCTGCGGTAAACTTTTCCAACGCGACGAGGCTAACGTGGTCGCAATAACCGGAATTTGCATACGCTCTGCCACACGCGCCGTAGCCAACAGACGCTTCTTAAAACATTGCAGACAACGTCCTCCTCGCTCTTTTTCTTGCTCTAATCCTGCAATGTACTGCAACCACTCATCGTGTTTGTAATCATCATCTACAACAGTGAGGCCCAATTCACTGGCATATCGCAACAATTCGTTTTTCCGAATAATGTACTCTTGCTCGGGGTATATATTCGGATTATAAAAATAAAGTATCACTTCGTACTGATTCTCTTTTAGCCACTCCAAGATAGACGCAGCACAAGGGGCGCAACAACAGTGTAACAGAATCTTTTTAGGATTTATCATCGACATATAGTTTATCGTACAAAAGTAATATTTTTGGCAGATATTTATTACTTTTGCACTTATTCTATAAGAATTAGGCCATGAAACATAAAATTATCAATCCATATACCAACGAGAGCGACATTCAGAAAGGCTACAACTGCTTTGCTTGTGCTCCACACAACCCCATTGGTTTACACTTGGAATTTTACGAAGACGGCGATTACGTTAGCACAACTTGGGTTCCTCAAAGTAATTACCAAAGTTGGATAGACACGATTCACGGAGGCATTCAGGCCACTTTGTTAGACGAAACTTGCGGTTGGTTGATTTCGCGCAAATGCCAATTGGCAGGCATGACCACCCAACTGAATGTTAAATACAAAAGACCCGTGTATATCGACGGTAATCCTGTCGAAATCCGAGCTAAAATCAGAGAAACCAAGCGCAATTTTATTTTTATCGACTGCGAACTTTTGCAAAATGGCAAGTTATGTAGCAGTGCAGAGGCTACTTTCTTTTGTTTTTCCAAAGAAAAATCGATTAACGACTTTCATTTCAAACCCTTTGAAGTAGAAGAATAAATAATGAACCCATTAGTAGATAAAATGACGTCCTTTATTGTTATGGACGTATTAGAGAGAGCCAATGAATTGCAACGCCAAGGCGTTGACATTATACACATGGAAGTTGGCGAACCCGACTTTGATGTACCCGAATGTGTTACCGAGGCTGTGGTCGATGCCTACAAAAACCACCAAACCCACTACACCCATTCGTTGGGCGACCCCGTTTTGCGTCAGGAAATTGCCAACCTATACCAGCGCGAATACGGTGTAACCGTAAGCCCCGACCAGATTTTGGTTACTTCAGGTTCTTCGCCTGCCATTTTGTTAACCATGCTATTGCTTTGCAACACGCAATCGGAAGTTATTTTATCAAATCCTGGGTACGCTTGCTACAAGAACTTTGTATTGGGTGCACACGCCACCCCTGTTTTTGTTCCGTTAAATGCCGAAAATGGATTCCAATACAAGGTAGAAGACATTAAAAACAAAATTACCGAAAACACCGCTGCCATTTTTATCAATTCGCCAATGAACCCCACAGGCACTGTGTTGACAGCGGAGTTTATGCAAGAAGTCGCCAACTTGGGTATCCCTGTAATTTCGGACGAAATTTACCACGGTTTGGTGTACGAAGGCAAAGCGCATTCCATTTTGGAATATACCGACAATGCCTTTGTGCTCAACGGCTTTAGCAAACGCTTTGCCATGACGGGCTTGCGCTTGGGCTACCTTATTGCTCCTAAGCAATACATGCCTGCCCTACAAAAGTTGGCGCAAAACTTCCTGATTTGCGCATCGAGTACCGCGCAAAAAGCAGGTATTGCTGCGCTTCGCGACACTTCCGACTACGAGCAAACCATGTTCAATACCTACAACGAAAGACGTTTGTACCTATTGGACCGCTTACGTGGTATGGGATTTACGATTCCCGTAAATCCACAAGGCGCATTTTACGTATTTGTGGACGCGTCTAAATACACCAACAATTCCCTACAATTTGCATTTGATGTGTTGGAAAAAGCGCACGTAGGCATTACACCAGGCGTTGATTTTGGCACAGGAGGCGAAGGATTTGTGCGTTTTTCGTACGCCAACTCGCTCGAAAACATCAAAGAAGGCATGGACCGTTTGGAACGATATTTAAATGGTCTATAATTTTTACTTTTGAATATAAAATTGTAAATTTGTGCGCTAAAAATTAGAGGATTATGAATATTTCGTATAATTGGCTAAAAGAGTATATTGATTTGACCCTATCGCCCGAAGAAACCGCTAAAAAGCTAACCTCTTTGGGATTGGAAGTAGGCACCATAGAAACCGTTCAAAGCATCAAAGGTGGATTAGAAGGATTGGTGGTAGCTAAAGTTGTTAGCTGTGAAGATCACCCCAATTCTGACCACTTGCACATTACACAAGTTGATGCTGGTAATGGCGAATTGTTGCAAGTTGTGTGCGGTGCAGCCAACTGCCGTGCTGGACTAACCACTATTTTGGCTACCGTTGGCACCAAATTGTACAGTGGCGAGGAATCATTTAGCATCAAAAAATCAAAAATTCGTGGTGTAGAATCGTTTGGTATGCTTTGCGCCGAAGACGAAATTGGCATCGGCACTTCGCACGATGGCATCATCGAGCTACCTGAAGATGCTGCTATCGGCACTCCTGCCAAAGAATACTACCACATCGAGGACGACACCCTTATCGAAGTTGATATTACCCCTAACCGCTCGGATGCGATTTCGCACTTTGGTGTGGCACGCGACTTGGCAGCAGGTTTGGGATTAACCCTTAACAAACCATCGGTAGATGCCTTTGCCGTGGCCAACAACAACTACCAAGTAAATGTCGTGGTTGAAAACACCGAAGCTTGCCCTCGCTATTCTGGGGTTACCATAAACGGTGTTACCGTAAAAGAATCGCCCGATTGGCTAAAAAATAAATTATCGACCATTGGTTTGCGCCCCATCAACAACATTGTGGACATTACCAACTTCATTTTGCACGAATTGGGTCAACCTTTGCACGCATTTGATGGCGACAAAATCAAAGATAACCAAGTGATCGTACGCAACCTACCCGAAGGCACTCCATTTACTACCTTGGACGGTGTAGAACGCAAGCTTTCTGCCAACGATTTGATGATTTGCAACCCTCAAGAAGGTATGTGTATTGCAGGTGTATTTGGCGGTTTGGACTCGGGCGTTACCGAAAGCACCACCAAAGTATTCATCGAAAGTGCATACTTTAACCCTGTATCGGTGCGCAAAACAGCTCGTCGTCATGGGCTAAATACCGATGCTTCATTCCGCTACGAACGTGGTTGTGATCCTAACATCACTTTGTATGCATTAAAACGTGCTGCGCTATTGATTCAAGAAGTAGCAGGTGGTGAGGTTTCGATGGACATCGTGGACATCTACCCTAACCCCATCGAGAATTGCCAAGTTAGCTTGTCGTACGACAAAGTAAACCGCTTGATTGGCAAAGACATCGACCAAGCTACGGTAAAAAACATCCTAAAAGGATTGGAAATTGAGATTTTAAGCGAAGACGAAGGTACTTTGCTACTTTCTATTCCTCCTTATCGTACTGACGTATGCCGCGATGTGGATGTTATCGAAGATATTTTGCGCATCTATGGTTACAACAATATTCAACCCGATAGTTCGCTAAAATCGGCTATCAGCTACATCAACAAACCCGACACCATTGCTTTACAAAACAAATTGGCAGACGATTTGACGGGTGCTGGTTTCAACGAAATATTGAACAACTCGCTTACCCGCATTTCGTACTACACCAACTTGAAAAGCTATCCAGTAGAGCAAGCTGTAAAAATCATGAACCCATTGGGTGCTGAGTTGAGCGTAATGCGCCAAACCTTGCTATTTGGCGGTTTGGAAAGCATCGCACGCAACCGCAACCACCGCCAAAACAACCTTAAATTCTACGAATTTGGTTCGTGCTACCACTACGATGCAGAAAAAGCAAATGCCGAAAAACCATTGGCAGCTTATTCGGAAGAATTGCACGCTGGCATCTGGATGTGCGGCAACCGCAACGACATCAGCTGGACCGACGCAGAAAAGAAAGTAAGCTTCTTCGACTTGAAAGCATACGTGCTAAACGGCCTTACCCGTTTGGGCATTAAAGCAGGCACCTACACCATCGAGTCTTACCAAAGCGATATTTACAGCCAAGCCATTGCTTGCGTAACACGTGGTGGTAAAGTATTGGTACACATGGGTATTGTCAGCAAATCATTGCTCAAAGCATTTGACATTGACACCGATGTATTCTATGCTGATATTCAATGGCCTGTTGTCCTAAAAGGACTTAAAAACAGCAAAGTAACCTACCAAGATATTCCTAAATACCCAGAAGTTAAGCGCGATTTGGCTTTGCTTTTGGACAAAACCGTTACTTTCCAAGAAGTTGAAAAAACAGCATTTGAAGTGGAACGTAAACTATTGAAAAAAGTAGTTTTGTTCGACGTTTACGAAGGCAAAAACCTACAACCTGGTAAAATCTCGTACGCTGTTAATTTCACCTTGCAAGATGCTGAAAAGACCTTGCAAGACAAACAAATTGACAACGTAATGCAACGTTTAATCAAAGCATTCCAAGAGAAGTTGGGTGCTACGATAAGATAAGAGTTAGGAGTTAGGAGTTAGAAGTTAGGAGTTAATTCCTAAACGACTAAAGTTGCGATTAAGCGAGTGCAGAAGCAAAGTTTACTTTGATTATGCCGAGCGGGAGCAACTTCATGAGGGCGAAGCCCGAATAATCGGCTAATCGAAATCAAAAAAAACAACAACTAAATATAAAAAATTATGGGAAGAGCATTTGAATACCGCAAAGCTACCAAAATGAAACGTTGGGGAAACATGGCCCGCGTTTTTACCAAATTAGGCAAACAAATTACCATCGCTGTACGCGAAGCTGGCAGCGACCCTAACGGCAACCCTCGTTTACGTATGTTGATGCAACAGGCTAAAAAAGAAAACATGCCTAAAGACAACGTTGAACGTGCCATCAAAAAAGCATTCTCGAAAGACGAAGGCAACTACAAAGAAATCAACTACGAAGGATACGGCCCTCACGGCATCGCCATCTTTGTTGAAACCGCTACCGACAACAACATGCGTACTGTTGCTAACGTACGTAGCTACTTCACCAAAGCAGGTGGTTCGTTGGGTACCAGCGGTTGCTTGCAATTCTTGTTCGACCACAAATGCGTATTCTCGATTGTTCCAAAAGAGGGCGTTGAGCTAGAAGATTTAGAATTGGAATTGATTGACTTTGGTGTAGAAGAATTGGATCAAGACGACGAAGGCAACATCGTATTCTACGGTGACTTCCAATCGTACTCTGCCATCCAAAAATACTTGGAAGACAATGGTTTCGATATCAACAGTGCTGAGTTCGAACGTATTCCTAACGACTACAAAACTGTTACCGAAGAGCAACGTGCTGCCATTCAAAAACTATTGGACAGAATCGAAGAAGACGAAGACGTTCAAAACGTTTACCACAACATGGCTGCCGAAGAAGAATAAGGCAACTATTTTTTGATACGATCCCCGTTTTTGGCTAAAAAATCCTTCCAGTTTTTGTAGGGTTTGTCAGAAACGGGGTTCTTTTTTTGTAGAAAATGGCAGTACGCCACTGCCAACGCATCCGTTGCATCCAGTTTAAGGTGTAAATCTTCCAACGGAATGTGCAAAAAACGGCGCAACATATCTGCCACTTGCTCTTTTGAAGAAGCACCACTGCCCGTTATCGCCATCTTCACTTTTAGGGGGCTGTATTCATCGACCGTAAGTCCACTACGCATGGCAGCAGCAATAGCGACACCCTGCGCCCTACCCAATTTGAGCATCGACTGTACGTTTTTGCCATAAAAAGGAGCCTCAATGGCCATTTCGTCTGGTTGGTAGCGTTCGATGAGCGTACTCATGATATCAAACACTTTCTGCAACTTCTCGTAGTGCGTATGGCAGTCCTTAAATTGCACACAACCCAAATCGACCAGCTGCACGTTGTTACCTGCATACTGCAACACACCAAACCCCATTACAGTCGTACCAGGGTCAATGCCTAAAATCGTATAGGTAGAGGTGGTATTCATTAGACATCCAAACGAGCATCAGCTCCCCACATCAGTTTTTCACGCAATGTTTGGAAGTAGGTATGACCATGGCGTTTTGCTACTTTTACAGCATAATCGGCCTTGCGTAACACCAAGTGCACCCCACTCTTGCAAACCATGGATTTACCATCAATCGCAATGAGGAAGTGATGGTTACGGCTTTCGACATCCAAGTCGATTTGCCAATGATCTGGCACAACAACAGGACGCAAATTAAGACTATGAGGAGCTACGGGCGACACCACAAAACTATGGTTCTCTGGCATCAAAATGGAAGCCCCCACACTGAGAGCGTATGCCGTCGAACCCGTAGGAGTTGAAATCAACAAGCCATCGGCACGATAGGTACATAAGTAGTTGCCATTGAGCGAAGTATGTACCTTAATCATAGAAGATGTATCCTGTTTTAGCACGGCTACTTCGTTGAGTGCAACCGCCTCTTTGTCGGGCAATATATCGGGTGCATACAACGACAACAACGAACGTTCTTCGATGGTAAAACCACGTTGCATAATTTCATCAATGGCAGCTGCAATTTCATCGCCTTTTACATCGACCAAAAAGCCCAAATTACCCAAGTTGATGCCCAAAATAGGAATTCCTGCTCCACCCACACGTTTGGCTGTTTTCAAGAACGTTCCATCTCCACCCAAACTCAATGCCAAGTCAACCTGCAATGCATCGTCTTTTTTTACCACACAATAGTGCTGTGGCAAATAAGCATTTGCCGACTTTAAAAATTGACACACCTTATCGTCCAAGTAAATAGACACGTTGTATTTTTCCAAATTCGTCAACAATTCGGTGGAAGCTTTGGCAAACCCTTGTTTGTGCACGCTACCAAATACGGCAACTTTCTGAATGGGTGGATAATTTTCTGCCATAAATAGAAGTTTATCTGCAATAAATGATTAACTTTGTTCGTTTTTAGTATAAAGCCTACAAATACCCTTTTGCGAGGCAATATTACTTGCAAAGTAAGTTATTTTTTATGAAAAAGACAACATTAAGCGTAAATATCAACAAGGTGGCTACCATTCGCAATGCACGCGGCGGCAATACCCCCAACGTATTGGCTGTGGCACTTGATTGCGAGAAATTTGGAGCAGATGGCATCACAGTGCACCCTCGCCCCGACGAACGTCACATTCGCTATGCCGATGTGCGCGAGTTAAAGCAACACCTAACCACCGAATTTAATATTGAGGGATACCCACAAGATTCGTTCATCCAATTGGTTTTGGAGGTAAAACCTACCCAAGTAACGTTGGTACCAGATCCACCCGAAGCCATCACCTCCAATGCAGGTTGGGACACCATCAAATACCGCGACTTTTTAACTGAAATTGTCGCTGAATTTAAACGTAATGGCATCAGAACTTCGATTTTTACCGACACACGTGCCGAAATTATTGAAGCTGCTGCATTAACAGGCACAGACCGCATCGAGCTATACACAGAGCCCTATGCCACTCAATTCCCCGTGGACGCAGCCATGGCTGTTGCTCCTTTTGCTGCTGCATCGCAAGTTGCGCACAATTGCGGTTTACAGGTAAATGCAGGCCACGACCTTAACTTGCAAAACTTGCGCTATTTTGCACAAGCATTGCCCTATTTGGACGAAGTTTCGATCGGCCATGCCCTGATTTCTGATGCCTTGTATTTAGGCTTACAAAACACCATTGAACAGTATAATCAACAACTAATTTTCTAATATCCATGACCTTACTAAACGTATTATTGCAGATACAAGCAACTGGCACCGCTGTTGTTGCAGACAGCTTGCAAGCTGCCACCGAAACCGTAGAAATGAACTACTTTGAAATGGCACAAAAAGGTGGACCATTCATCATGATTCCCATGCTTTTGATGTCGCTCATTGCTGTTTACATCTTTATTGAACGCTGGGTAGCCATCAAAAAAGCATCAAAAGAAGATACCACCTTTATGGACCGCATCAAAGATTACATCATGGACGGCAAAATTGACTCGGCAACCAACCTTTGCCAACAAGCCAACACTCCTGCTGCCCGCATGATTGAAAAAGGCATTTCGCGTTTGGGCAAACCCATGAACGACGTCATGGTGGCTATCGAAAACGTAGGCAACCTCGAAACCAATAAGTTAGAAAAAGGATTCAGCATGTTGGCTACCATTGCTGGTGGTGCTCCTATGTTGGGATTCTTGGGTACTGTTATTGGTATGGTGCAGGCTTTTTACGACATGGCAAATGCAGGCAATAACGTTGACATCACCGTTTTGTCGAATGGTATCTACACCGCAATGATTACCACTGTTGCTGGTTTGATTGTGGGCATCGTTGCCTACTTCGCCTACAACATTTTAGTAGCAAGACTTGACCAAGTGGTACAAAAAATGGAACACCGTACCATGGAATTTATGGATTTATTAAACGAGCCTATTAAATAACCCTGCCCATGGCTATCAAAAAACGAAATAAGGTCAATCCTTCGTTTAGCATGTCGTCTATGACTGACTTGGTATTCTTATTGCTGATTTTCTTCATGATTACCTCGACAGTTGTAACCCCCAGTGCTATCAAATTGGTATTGCCCAAAAGTAGCAGCCAGGCGGCTGCCAAACCCATTACAAGGGTATTTATTGATGCTTCGTTGCAATTTTATGTAGCTACTGGCAAAGAAAAAGAACGTGCCGTGGCTTTCGAAGAAATAGAACCTTTCTTGCAAAGCGTAGTGGCTGCAGAACCAGAAATGTACGTAGCCTTGTATGCAGACGAAAGCGTTCCGTACCGTGAAATTGTACGTGTACTCAACATCGCCAATAAAAACCAGTTTAAATTAGTGATTGCCACCCGTCCTGTACGCGAATGAAAGCAAACAAAGAAAATAAAGACAGCAAAATAGCAGGTGTCATTGGCACCGTGCTGATTCACCTTTTATTGTTTTTGTTGCTGCTATTTACTGGCATCGTGGCAATTATTCCCGACACCGAGGCAGGATTAACCGTCAATTACGGTACCGCCCATGCCGGCAATGGCTATTTTGAACCTGCACCACAAAAAGACATTGAGGACCAGTTAGTGCCAGAAACGACACCAACGACTCCCACTGCTCCCCCTGTGGTCAGCACGCCCACCCCTACTCAACCCGACTTGCAAACCCAAGACATCGAAGAGTCGTTGGAAATGAAAAAAGCACGCGAGGAGGAAGAACGTAAAAAAGAGGAAGAGCGTAAAAAGCAAGAAGAATTGCGCAAGCAGCAAGAAGCAGAAGCCAAACGTATTGCTGAAGAAAAACGCATAGCTGAAGAAAAACGCAAAGCCGAAGAAGCCAAGAAAAAGGCACAAGAAGAGGCTGCCAAAAAAGCACAATCGGCAGGCAAGGTATTTGGCAGCGGAGGCACAGGAACCAACACCTCATCGACGGGCGAAGGTTCGGGTGCTACATCGGGTAACCAAGGCAATCCTTTCGGCAGTGCCGAATCAACCAACCGCGATGGAGGTGGAACTGGCGATGGCAATAGCTACAACCTCAACGGTCGTAGCATCAAAGGCACACTTCCCAAGCCCTCTTTGAGCCAAGAAGATGGTGTGATTGTTGTTGCCATTGAGGTGAATGCAGCGGGTACCGTTATCAGTGCCAAAGCAGGTGCAGTGGGTACCACCATCGGCAATGCATCCATGCGTAAAGAAGCAGAACAAGCGGCCCTTAAAGCCAAATTTAACGGCATTAGCGGCAACAGCATACAATCTGGAACTATTACCTATCGATATAAACCACAATAAGAATATGAGCGATCAACGTTACAACTTACGCGGCGTATCGGCATCAAAAGAAGATGTACACAACGCCATCAAAAACATTGACAAAGGTCTTTATCCCAAAGCATTTTGCAAAATCATCCCCGATATTTTAGGCGGCGATGAAAACTACTGCAACATCATGCACGCAGACGGAGCAGGCACTAAATCCTCGCTTGCCTACCTTTACTGGAAAGAAACTGGCGATTTGTCGGTATGGAAAGGCATCGCACAAGATGCGCTTATCATGAACATCGACGACTTGCTATGCGTAGGTGCTGTAGATAATATTTTGGTTTCATCGACCATTGGTCGCAACAAACTATTGATTCCTGGCGAAGTTATTTCTGCCATCATCAACGGTACCGACGAATTGTTGGCTGAGCTACGCGAAATGGGCATTGGCGTGTACGCTACCGGTGGCGAAACTGCTGACGTAGGCGACTTGGTGCGCACCATCATTGTTGACAGCACTGTTACCTGCCGTATGAAACGCAGCGACGTTATCAACAACGCCAATATCAAACCTGGCAACGTAATTGTTGGTTTGGCATCATTTGGTCAAGCTACCTACGAAAAAGCATACAACGGTGGCATGGGCAGCAATGGTCTTACCTCGGCTCGCCACGACGTATTTGCCAACTACTTGGCACAAAAATACCCAGAAAGTTACGATGCTTCTGTTCCTGCCGATTTGGTTTATTCGGGCGGTTTGAAATTGACCGACAGCGTAGAAGGTTCGCCTATTGACGCTGGCAAATTAGTACTATCTCCTACCCGCACCTATGCTCCTGTGGTAAAAAAATTGTTGGATCAATTGCGTCCTCATATCGATGGTATGGTACACTGCTCGGGCGGTGCACAAACCAAAGTATTGCACTTTGTTGAAAACGTACACGTTATCAAAGACAACCTATTCCCTGTTCCTCCTTTGTTCAAAACCATTCAAGAACAAAGCGGTACTGATTGGAAAGAAATGTACAAAGTATTCAACATGGGTCACCGTTTGGAAGTGTACATTGATCCTGCATATGCCGACCAAGTAATTGAAATTTCTAAATCGTTTGGCATTGATGCACAAATTATTGGTCGCATCGAAGAAAGCGATACCACTCGCTTAACCATCAATAGCGAGTTTGGTACGTTTACTTATTAAGTCGAAAGTCGAAAGTCAAAAGTCGACTAAACGACTAAACAATTAAACAAATAAACGATTAGTCAATAAAACATGGCAGAAAGTTCATTGTTAGAAAAAATTGAAGGGCTGTACCACAAATTTGACGAAGTATCGACCCTCATTACCGACCCCTCGGTAATTGCCGACATGCGTCGTTTTGTGAAGTTGAACAAAGAATACCGCGACTTGGAGCAAATTGTCAATGCAGGCAACCGCTACAAAACCCTATTGGCACACATCGACGAGGCAAAAGAAATTTTGCAAACCGAAAACGATGCCGATTTGCGTGAAATGGCAAAAGCCGAATTGGACGAATTGGAACCACAAGTAGCTCCTATGGAAGAAGAAATCAAGCTACTACTGATTCCAGCCGATCCCGAAGATACTAAAAATGCCATTGTCGAAATCCGTGGTGGCACAGGTGGCGACGAAGCGGCTATTTTTGCGGGTGACCTGTTTAAAATGTACACCAAATACTGCGAAATCAAGGGCTGGCGCGTCGAAGTTACTTCCATGAACGAAGGTACTTCTGGGGGCTACAAAGAAATCGTATTCAACGTAACGGGCGAAAATGTATATGGTACGATGAAGTACGAATCGGGTGTACACCGTGTACAACGTGTACCAGCAACCGAAACCCAAGGCCGTGTACACACATCGGCTGCTACCGTAGCTGTATTGCCAGAAGCCGACGAATTTGACGTAGAAATCAACGAAGGCGAAATTAAATGGGATACTTTCCGTTCATCGGGTGCTGGTGGGCAGAACGTTAACAAGGTAGAATCAGGTGTACGCTTGCGCTACATGTGGAAAAACCCTGTTACTGGCACGGTAGAGGAAATCCTGATTGAATGTACCGAAACCCGCGACCAACCTAAGAACCGTGAACGCGCTTTATCTCGCTTGCGTACGATGATTTACGACCGTGAGCATCAAAAATACTTGGACGACATTGCATCGCGCCGCAAAACCATGGTTTCAACAGGCGACCGCAGTGCCAAGATTCGTACATACAATTACCCACAAGGCCGTATTACAGACCACCGCATCAACTATACCATTTATAACTTAAATGCGTTTATGAATGGCGACATTCAGGACTGCATCGACCATCTTATTGTTGCCGAAAATGCCGAACGCATGAAAGAAAGTGAATTATAGTGCAAGCGAGAGCATAACCTCAATGCAATTGAGGTTTTAAACTATTAGAGCAATACAAAGGCTAGTTTACTTAAAACAACAACATATGACAAGAGAAGAACTTTTTGAAAATATCAAACGCAAACAATCTTTCCTTTGCGTAGGTTTGGATACCGACATCACCAAAATTCCAGAACACTTGTTCGAAGAAGAAGATGCCATGTTCCGCTTTAACAAAGCCATTATTGATGCTACCGCCCCTTACTGTGTGGCTTACAAACCCAACTTGGCCTTTTACGAAAGCCTTGGTTTGGAAGGATGGGACGTATTGGATCGCACGGTTGAATACATCCGTACCAACTACCCCGACCAATTCATCATTGCCGATGCTAAACGTGGCGATATTGGCAACACCTCTACCATGTATGCCCGCACCTTCTTTGGCAATATGGACTTTGACACCGTAACCGTTGCTCCATACATGGGCGAAGACAGCGTTACTCCTTTCTTGTCGTATCCTGGCAAATTTGTTACGTTGTTAGCGCTTACCTCTAACAAAGGAGCATTTGATTTTCAGCTAATTGAAGACAAAGAAGACGGCAAACGCTTGTTCGAAAAAGTATTGGAAACCTCTAAAAAATGGGGCAATGCTGACCAATTGATGTACGTAGTAGGTGCAACCAAAGCAGAAATGCTTTCGGACATCCGCGCCATTGTACCCGACAACTTCTTGTTGGTTCCTGGTGTTGGTGCACAAGGTGGTAGCTTGCAAGCTGTTGCTCAATACGGCATGAACGAACAATGTGGCTTATTGGTCAACTCTTCGCGTGCTATTATTTATGCCGACAAGAGCGAAGAATTTGCTGCAGCTGCAGGCAAAGCAGCCGCCGAAGTTCAAGCTGAAATGGCAGCCCTACTTAAAGAACATAACTTGCTATAATTCTACCGAATGGCCAATAAAAAGAAGATCATCAACGATCCTGTTTTTGGTTTTATTACACTGCCCAGCGAGCTGCTGTACGATTTACTACAGCACCCGCTGGTGCATCGTTTAACACGCATCAAGCAGTTAGGCTTGACTTCGTACGTCTATCCGGGTACGCAACACACCCGCTTTCAACACTCGTTGGGAGCATTGCACCTGATGACCGAAGCCATCAAAACCTTGCAAAGCAAAGGCAACGACATTACTTCTGCCGAAGCCGATGCCGTATATGCTGCTATTTTGCTACACGACCTTGGCCATGGTCCTTTTTCACATACGCTGGAAGATTTCTTCTTCCTTCACCATTCGCACGAAGATGTAGGTTTGGCGCTTATCGAACAGCTCAACCAAGAGATGAACGGCAAGTTGGACCTTACCCTATCAATTTTGCGCGATACCTACGACAAAAAATACTTGCACGAGCTGGTGTCTGGTCAGCTAGACATGGACCGCTTGGACTACTTGCGTAGGGATAGCTTCTTTTCGGGTGTTACGGAAGGTAACATCGGATCGGCACGCATCATCAAGATGCTCAACATCAAAGACGGCAAATTGGTCGTTGAAGCCAAAGGCATCTACTCCATTGAAAACTTTTTGATGAGCCGTCGCTTGATGTATTGGCAAGTGTACTTACACAAAACAGCCTATGCCGCAGAAATCATGCTCCACAAAACCTTGCAACGCGCTCGTTTTGTTGCACAGCAAGATCCTACTCTCTTTGGTAGCGAATCGTTGCGCTACTTCCTATCGAAAGGTGCCGAAGCCTTGTCGAGCGAAGCCTTGCATCACTTTGCCAACTTAGACGATGCCGACATTTGGGTTGCCTTGAAAGCATGGGCTAACCACCCCGACAAAGTGCTTTCGATTTTGAGTCGTGGCATTGTTAATCGCACTATTTTTAAGGTCGAAGTTTCGCATACACCTTTTTCGGACGAATACTTGCAAGCAGGTTCCAAACAGCTACAAGAACAGCTACAACTCACGGAAAGCGAAGCTGAATACCTCACTTCCTACAAGAAAGTAACCAACAACCTGTACCGAGAAGATGATGCTGCCATTGACATCTTGTTTAGTGATGGCACAACCAAAAGCATTTCACAAGCATCGGACATGTTCAATCTGGACGTTCTATCGAAGTCCATTCACAAATACTATTACTGCCATTATCGGTTAGAAAACGAACATAAATAGTTGAGCAAGCCACTTTTATTTGCATAATAAGGTATTATATCGTATTTTTGTCTAAATTTAGCCAAAATGGAATTTTCTGCCGAACAATTAGCAGCCATACTCAAAGGTACGATAGAAGGAGATGCCTCCGTACGTGTTCACGATTATGCAAAAATCGAAGAAGGCAAACCAGGCACTTTGTCCTTTTTATCCAACCCTAAATACGAGCCTTACATCTACCAAACTGCAGCAAGCATTGTGTTGGTGAACAATGATTTTACACCATCAATGCCTGTAAAAGCTACACTTATCCGTGTTCCCAATGCTTACTTAGCATTGGCCACCCTGCTGCAACTGGCAGAAGCCAATAAACCTGCTAAAACTGGCATCGACCCCACTGCTCACATTGCGGCATCTGCCACCATTGGCGAAAATTGCTACATCGGTCCGTTTGCTTGCATCGGCGAAAATGCTGTTATTGGTAACAACACCCAAATTTATGCACATTGCGCCATCAACGACGGTGCAAGCATTGGTAGCAACTGCTTGCTCTACAACAACGTGGTAGTGTATCACCAATGCCAAATTGGCAACCACTGCATTTTGCATGCAGGTGCCATTATTGGAGCAGATGGATTTGGATTTGCTAAAAATCCTGATGGTTCCTACTTCAAAATGCCACAGAACGGTGGCGTAATCATTGAAGACTACGTTGAAATTGGCGCCAACACCTGCATCGACCGTGGCAGCATGGGACCCACCATTATTCGCCAAGGGGTTAAATTGGACAACCAAATTCAAATTGGTCACAACGTTGAAATTGGCAACAACACCGCCATGGCAGCTTGCTCAGCAGTGGCTGGATCGACCAAAATTGGCAAAGATTGCATCATTGCAGGATTTGTAGGCATCGCAGGACATATTGAAATTAGCGACAACACCACCATCGGTGCTTTTTCGGGCGTTCCCAAAAGCATCAAAACACCAGGTCAGGTGTATCAAGGTGCTGTTGCCCTACCCGCTTTGCAAAACAAAAAATCGTTTGCCGTTTACCGCAACTTGCCCGATTTGAGCAAAGAATTGCATGCCCTACAAAAAGAAGTAGCGCAGCTAAAAGATCAACTAAACGCATCGCACTAACATGAACCAACATACGCTATCACAACCATTTACCCTAACAGGAAAAGGGCTGCATACGGGGCTGAACATTACTGCCACGTTTTGCCCTGCACCTGCTAACAGTGGTATTGTATGGGTGCGTACAGACTTAGAAAGCCCTGTTGCCATTGAAGCATTGGCATCGAACGTTGCTGCTACAGAAAGAGGCACCGTTATTGCCAACGGCAATGCTACCGTAAGCACCATTGAACATGCCATGGCTGCGCTTATGGCACACGGCATCGACAACTGCCGCATCGAAATTGATGCGCCCGAAATGCCTATCTTGGACGGCAGTGCCTACTACATCGTACAAGCTATTCTGCAAGCAGGCATCGAACAACAAGAAGCTCCTCGTCGCTATTTCGAAGTAACCGAACCCATTCATATGGAGCAAAATGGTAGCAGCATCGACCTATTGCCTTGCGACCATTTCTGCGCAGAAGTACACATTGATTTTCATTCGGCTGTACTACCTGCTCAAACCGCCAGCATTGATACACTTGCTCCATTTGATAGCGAACTATCGCAAGCACGTACATTTGTATTTGTACGTGAAATTGCTCCCCTATTGGCGCACAATTTGATCAAGGGCGGTGACTTGGACAATGCCATTGTTATTTACGACCAGGAGATGCCACAAACTGCGATTGACAGCTTGTGTCAATTGCTGTCAATACCCTCGATACACATCGAAAAATTAGGCTACCTCAACCGCAAACCTTTGGTCTTTGAGAATGAGCCAGCCCGCCATAAGTTGTTGGATTTAATTGGCGACTTATCGCTGATTGGCATGCCCATCAAAGGCAAGGTCATTGCCCACAAACCAGGCCATACCTTCAATGCGCAGGTAGCTAAACATTTAATTGAACTTGATACAAACAAATAAATTGCTTATGATTTCTCCACAAGCATACATTCACCCCAATGCCGTGTTGGGTAACAACGTAAGGGTTGATGCCTTTGCCTACATTGACGACAATGTTGTTATTGGCGATGGCACACACATTTTTTCTAATGCCACCATTCTTTCGGGCGCTCGCATTGGCAACAACTGCCGCATCTTTCCAGGTGCTGTTGTCGCGGCCATTCCGCAAGACTTAAAGTTTAGGGGCGAAGAAACTACCGCAGTAATTGGCAATAACACCACCCTACGCGAATGTGTTACCGTAAACCGTGGCACAGCCTCGAAAGGTACCACCATTGTGGGTAGCAACTGCTTGTTAATGGCTTATTCGCACATTGCACACGACTGTATCTTGCACGATAATATCATTATTGGCAATGCTAGCCAAATTGCCGGCGAGGTAGAAATTGACGACTGGGCTATTTTAAGCGGCAACTGTTTGATCCATCAATTCTGCCACATTGGTGCGCACATCATTATGCAAGGTGGCTCACGTACTAGCAAGGACGTTCCTCCTTACGTAACAGCAGGACGCGATCCTTTGGCTTTTGCAGGCCTTAACCTGATTGGTCTTCGTCGTAGGGGCTTCTCAAGCGACCAAATTGCCACCATTCAGGAATGTTACCGTGCCTTGTACCAATCGGCATTGAATACCACACAAGCCATTGAAAAAATTGAAACCGAACTACCTGTATCGGTCGAACGTGACACTATTTTGAATTTCCTAAAAACATCGCAACGCGGCATTATCCGCGGTTATCAAGACTAATATACCATCATGGAAGAAGCTGTAAAAAAATCGCTTAATTTTATTGAAGAGATTGTAGAAAAAGATTTACGCGAAGGTAAAAACGACGGACGTTTACAAACCCGTTTCCCACCCGAACCCAATGGTTACCTACATATTGGTCATGCTAAAGCCATCTGCATGGACTTTGGTATTGCCCAACAATACGGAGGCATTTGTAACCTTCGTTTTGACGACACCAATCCCAGCAAAGAAGATGTAGAATACGTTGATTCCATTCAAGAAGACATCAAATGGTTGGGTTTTGAATGGGGCAATGTATATTATGCTTCTGACTATTTCCAACAGCTATGGGATTTGGCTGTTCAACTTATCAAAGACGGCAAAGCATACATCGACGAACAATCGGCAGAAGAAATCGCCAAACAAAAAGGCACTCCTACCACACCAGGCACAGAGAGCCCCTATCGCAATCGACCTGTAGAAGAAAACTTGGCATTGTTTGCTAAAATGAACACGGGCGAAGTTCCTGAGGGTGCCATGGTGTTGCGTGCTAAAATTGACATGACATCACCCAACATGCACTTCCGCGATCCAATCATGTATCGCATCATTACTTCCCATGCTCACCACCGTACGGGTACTACCTGGAAAGCATACCCCATGTACGACTATGCACATGGTCAATCAGACTATTTCGAAGGCGTTACCCACTCTATCTGTACGTTAGAATTTGTGGTACACCGCCCCTTATACGATTGGTTCATCGACCAATTTGCCGATAGCGACTATCGCCCACGCCAATACGAATTTAACCGTTTAAACATTACCTATACCGTAATGAGTAAACGTAAAATGCTTCAATTGGTGCAAGAAGGCGTTGTAGCAGGTTGGGACGACCCTCGTATGCCAACCATTTGTGGTTTGCGCCGTAGAGGTTACACCCCAGAGGCAATCCGCGACTTTATCGACCGCATCGGCTATACCAAGGTGGACGGCATGATTGACGTATCGCTATTGGAACACTCCATTCGCGAAGACCTTAAACGCAAAGCACACCGCGTAAGTGCTCTATTCGACCCCATTAAATTGGTAATCACCAACTACCCAGAAGGTCAAAAAGAGTACATGACCACCGATAACAACCCAGACAACGAAGCCGCTGGCACGCGCGAAATGCCATTCAGTAGAGAAATCTTTATCGAAAGAGGCGACTTTATGGAGGATGCTCCTAAAGATTTCTACCGCTTAACTCCTGGTGGTCGTGAGGTTCGTCTAAAAAGTGCCTACATCATCCAATGTACTGGTTGCGAAAAAGACGAAAATGGCAACGTTACCACCGTTTACTGTACCTACGACCCTGACACCAAAAGTGGTAGCGAAGGCAGCAAGCGTAAAGTTAAGAGTACCATCAACTGGTTGGACAAAGACGGTTGCATACAGGCCGAAGTTCGCTTGTACGATCGTTTGTTCAAGGTAGAGGATCCTGCTGCATACGACGGAGATTTCCACGACCTACTCAACGAAGATTCGTTAGAAGTAAAAACTGCCTTGGTTGAAAAACATTTGGAAGGCGCACAACCTGGTGACCATTTCCAATTCTTGAAAATCGGTTACTTTACGGTTGACAAAGACAGCACTAACGACAAACTTATCCTTAACCGCACCGTATCGCTCAAAGACAACTGGGCAAAGAAATAAAACATCCCGCAAGGGCATAAAAAAATCCGCTTCCATTAAGAAGCGGATTTTTTTGTCTTTATCGTAACGAATGTTATTCGATAATGCCAAGCAATTTTGCATTTTTGGTGATCTTTTCTACTGCTTCGTCGATTTGGTCGAAGGTATGTGTAGCCATCAAAGAGATACGGATAAGTGTATCTTGAGAAGGTACTGCAGGAGAAACCACAGGGTTAACGAATACGCCGTCATCCATCAACATACGGGTTAGGCGGAATGTTTTTTCGTTATCACGCACGTAAAGAGGGATAATAGGAGTGGTGGTATGACCCGTTTCGAATCCTTTGTCTTTGAAAGCTTGAAGCATTCTGTTTGTGTTGTCCCACAATGCTTTTTGACGCCATTTTTCTTCTTCCATTACTTCCAATGCAGCCAATACAGCACCTGCGGCAGCAGGAGTAATACTTGCACTGAAGATAAGGGTACGTGAGTTATGTTTTAGGTAGTTGATTACATCTTTGTTTGAAGCGATGAAACCACCAATGGTAGCAAGTGATTTACTGAATGTACCCATTACAAGTTCTACGTCGTTTTGCACACCAAAGTGTTCGCAAACCCCAGCACCTGTTTCACCGAATACACCAAGCGAGTGAGCTTCGTCAATCATGATAGATGCATTGTACTTTTTAGCCAAATCCACCATTTCTGGAAGTTTAGCCACGTCGCCTTCCATCGAGAAAACACCGTCTGCTACAATCAGCTTAATTTTATCTGGTTCACATTGTTGAAGGAATTTTTCAAGGTGTTCCATATCGTTGTGACGATATTTGAACTGTTTTGCCATGCTCAAGCGAGAACCTTCGATAATAGAAGCGTGGTTTAAGCGGTCTAGCAATAGGTAATCTTCTCTACCACCAAGACAAGGAACCACACCCGAGTTTACGGTAAAACCTGTTGCATACACAAGGGCTTCTTCTTTACCTACCAATTTGGCTAATTTTTCTTCCAACTCAATATGAATATCCAACGTTCCGTTTAGGAAACGTGAACCAGCACAGCCTGTACCGTATTTTTCTACTGCCTTAATAGAACCTTCTTTAATTTTAGGGTGATTGGTAAGGCCCAAGTAACTGTTTGAACCAAACATCAATACTGGTTTTCCATCAATTTGTACCACGGTGTCTTGGTCTGATGAAATAGGTCTAAAATAAGGATAAACACCAGCTGCTTTTGCTTTTTGAGGCACATCATATTGTGCCAATCTTTCACTTAAAATACTCATGTGAATATGATTTAATAGATACGCAAAGTTAATGATTTTTTTCTATTTTGTACCTTTTAGTCGTTAATATTTAACAGGCCATCTGGTAAATCAAGGTATAACTTCCTGTTTTTATGGTCAATATCCACAATAAAAGCTTCTACTGCAGGCACCATAAAAGAGGCATCATCGTGCTGAATACAAAACAACACATTTTCGGTCTGGTCGTTAACCGATTCGATAACACCTATGTACTCATCGTTATTATACACCTGAAAATCAACAAAATACTCCCCACTCACTTGTTCCGCATCCTCCTGCATCGACAGAGGCAAATACACCTGCTTACCCACCAACTCTTTGGCCTTTTGCTCCGAATCGATGCCCTCTACTTGCAACAACCAAGCAGTATTGCTTTGGTAACGACGCGATGTAACAAAAAAAGGCACAAACAATCCATCCATGCAGAACACCACATACGGACACACATCCAACACATCCGTTGTGCCTATGCACACCCACTCTCCTGCTACCCCATGGGTTCTACTCACTTTGCCTGCCACAAAAAGTTCATCGATCGTTATCATTGCGTTGCTTTAAAATTGCTGGTTCTTTTAATTGATACACCTGCTGCACGCAGGCTGGTATTTCTTTTTGATAGTGTGTAACAAAGATAAGACTTTTATCGGGTTGACGCGCATACTTGTCAATCAAATTCAAGCATTTTTGTTTATTGATGCTGTCCATGCCATGAAAAGGCTCATCCAGAATCAGCAAGGCTGGGTTTTTGATCAATGCACGTGCAAACAAAAGCATGCGCTGTTCGCCCGCCGAAGTACGCAAAAACGGACGGTCTTTCAGGTGCAACAATCCCATGGCACGCATCAACTCGTCAGCTTGTTGCAGTTGTGCTTCTGAACACTTTTGGTACAACCCTACACTGTCGAAAAAGCCCGATTGTACCACTTTTTGACAGGGCACATTTTCGCGGTAGTACAAATGCATTTCGGACGAAGTATAGCCGATGCGTTTTTTGATATCCCAAATACTTTCGCCCGATCCTCTTTTGCGGTCGAACAACCAGATGGGCAAGGAATACGCCTGTGGGTTATCGGCAAATATATAGCTCAACAAGGTGGATTTGCCCGAACCATTGGGACCTAACAACGCCCACTTTTCACCTTTATTGATCCGCCAGGTTACGTTTGGTTGAAACACCAATCCGTCGTACTGAATACATACTCCACGCATATCCACCACAGCCGCATAATCATCTGCTCCCTGGTGCATCGAAGCAAAATGATAGGGCTTTTCAGCGGTGACCGAGCACGAGGGGGCTTGAAAATCTTGCACAGGACCTACATAAGCAGGCGCACAAGCATCCAAATGCAACAAATGCGTAGTGCACGAGGGAATATCGCGCGCGTCTGCCACCAAAAACAGCAGCTGTATACCTTGTTGCATCATGGCAGCAAACACCTCTTCCATCATGTTTCGTGTAGCCTCATCCAAACCTATAAATGGATTGTCAAAAATCATCATGCGTGGCTTTTCCAACAAGGCTTTTGCCATGAGCAAGCGACGCAACTGACCGCTCGACAACGTAATAAGTCGATGCGACAACAGGTTATGCAATCGGAACACCGACACCACTTGCAACCACCATGCTTCCTCCACCGCATCTTGTCGCAATACTTCCTCTACAGTCGGATACCAATCTACCTCATATACATTGAAACGTTGTTGGTAGTAAGCATCCCGAAAATCAGAAAACGAATAGGTGGACTGGAAATGAATGGTTTTGATAAATTGTCGAGGATAAATAAATTGAGTGGTTTTGGCTCGTTCTTCATCCATAAAAGGATACTCGATGCAGCCACTTGCCAAGCCATATCTACCGCTTATCACCTCACTCAAAAGGGTTTTACCACTGCCATTGCGACCATAAAACGTCCAAACCTCGCCCTTATTCATCGAAAATGAGAAAGGCACAGCAAACGTTACATCGGGAATGCGTGGCACCACGGCATGGAGGCTGATAAAAGGATTCATAGGCTGGTTTATTTAAGAGCGTGTAAAGATACGCATTATTTGCCTATTTTGCATTTTATTGTTACCTTTGTGCCTTATTATTTAATACTTTATTATTATGCTACGTATAGCTGTACAAGCCAAAGGACGTTTACACGAAGAAACCATGACCATGCTAGAGGAATCGAGCATCAAATTAGACATGGGCAAACGTCAACTTTTGGTATCTTCTAAATCATTCCCTGTTGAAGTTTTGTTTTTGCGCGACGACGATATTCCACAAGCCGTAGCTACGGGTATTGCAGATGTGGGCATCGTAGGTGAAAACGAATTTGTAGAAAAAGGCGAAGACGCTGCCATCATCAAACGTTTGGACTTTAGCAAATGCCGTTTGTCATTGGCCATTCCCAAAGAAGTGGATTACAAAGGCGTTGAATGGTTCAACGGCAAACGCATCGCCACTTCATACCCCAATATTTTGCGTCAGTTTTTGGACAAAAACAACGTAAAAGCCGACATCCACGTTATTACCGGTTCTGTTGAAATTGCCCCCAGCATCAACTTGGCTGATTGCATTTTTGACATCGTAAGCTCTGGCAGCACTTTGGTAACCAACAACCTAAAAGAGGTTGAAGTTGCTATGAAATCGGAAGCCCTGATGATTGCCAACAAAAATTTGAACGACGAAAAACAAGCAATTCTGAACGAATTGCTATTCCGTTTTGATTCGTACAAAAATGCCGAAGGCAAAAAATACATCATTCTAAATATTCCTAACGACAAAATTGACGAAGCATGTGCATTGCTTCCTGGTATGAAATCGCCTACTGTTACTCCTTTGGTACAAGAAGGATGGTCGTCGCTTCAGTCGGTAATTGAAGAAAAAACCTTCTGGCACATCATCAACCAACTTAAAAACATTGGTGCAGAAGGCATTTTGGTCGTTCCTATCGAAAAAATGATTCTATAAGCGTATGCAAATTATTCAATATCCAGCAACCGAAACTTGGGCACGCCTTTTGCAACGTCCTCACCTCAACAGCGATGACCTATCATCGATTGTTGCGGGTGTGCTTTCGCGCATACGCACCGAAGGCGATGCTGCCGTGTTGGACTACGAACAACAGTTCGACAAAGTAGCACTTAGCCAACTGCAAGTAAGCGAAGAAGAACTACAAGAAGCTACTCTTTTGGTGAGTGAAGACCTTAAAAAGGCATTACAAACAGCCAAACAAAACATTGCTACGTTCCATGCGGCACAAAAGCACCAAGGCATCGAGGTGGTTACCGCCACAGGAGTTACTTGCCGTCAAAAGGCAGTGGCCATCGAAAAAGTAGGTTTGTACGTACCTGGCGGTACTGCGCCTCTGTTTTCGACCGTATTGATGCTGGCTATTCCTGCACAAATTGCGGGTTGCAAGGAAATTGTATTGTGTACACCTCCCAATAAAGAAGGAAAGATCAACCCCATTATCTTGTACGCCGCTCAACTTTCGGGCGTAAGCAAGGTATTTAAAATTGGTGGTATTCAAGCCATTGGCGCTATGGCATACGGCACTGAAAGCGTACCCAAAGTGTACAAGATATTTGGCCCTGGCAACCAATATGTTACCGCAGCTAAACAGCAAGTCAGCTTGCACGACGTAGCCATTGATATGCCAGCTGGGCCTTCAGAGGTTGCCATCATTGCCGACAGCACCGCTCAACCTGCTGCTGTTGCTGCCGACATGCTATCGCAAGCCGAACACGGCAGAGACAGCCAATCTATCGTTTTTACGACCGATGCCGACTTTGCGCTACAAATCCAAGCTGAAGTGGAAAAACAGGTAGCCATTGCTCCTCGCAAAGAGTTTATCCAAAGCTCATTGGAGCACAGCAAAATTTTTGTTTTGCACAGCATGGACGAGGTTGTTGCCATGTCGAATGAATATGCACCCGAACACCTTATTATCATGTGTAAGGATTATACCAAGGTAGCAGAGCAAATCACCAATGCAGGTTCGGTATTTATGGGCTACTATACCCCCGAAAGTGCAGGCGACTACGCATCGGGCACCAACCATACCCTACCTACCAGCGGCTATGCCAAAGCATACAGCGGTGTAAACTTGGACAGCTACGTCAAAAAGATTACCTTTCAAGAAATTACCGCTGAAGGTTTGGAACTTTTAGGCGATACCATTGAAATTATGGCTGCCAACGAACAGCTAATGGCGCACAAACAAGCTGTTGTTGTACGTCGTAAACAATAAACTATTTTTCCTTGTAAAAAAATTGCATTTTTGTTGCATAATTAAAAAAAAAGATTTTATTTTGCCTTAGTAAAATATGAATCACAAAGAAATTACACTTACTTAAAATTATTATTATGGAACAATTAGTAAAAGAAATCGAAGCCAAAATGGCAGAATTTGCAAAAAATGCAAACGATCAAGTTGAAAAAGGTAACAAAGCTGCAGGTACTCGTGCTCGCAAAATCTCTTTGGACATTGAAAAACTTTTGAAACAATTCCGCAAAGACTCGATTGCAGCTGCAAAATAATGCAACCGTAATAAAGTTATACAAGAAAGGGTGGGAAATATTTCCCACCCTTTCTTATTATATACTGACTTGGTATAATTTTACTTACACATTGCCAAGTTGGCCATTTTGATGGCAGTAATACCGGCTTCTACACCCTTATTGCCCAAACAACCACCACAACGGTCCAATGCTTGCTGCAAGGTATTAACCGTTAGCAACCCAAAGATAACAGGAGGCATACCCTCACGTGCATTTAGCGCTGCAACACCTTGGGTAGTTCCAGCACATACATAGTCAAAATGCGGTGTATCACCCTGAATTACACAACCCAACACGATGATCGCATCGTATTTGCCTTGTTGTTGAAACCATTTAGCGGTATAGGTCAATTCAAAAGCGCCTGGAACATGTACCACATCAATGTGTTCGGCACCATTATCTTGCAGTGCTTCCACTGCACCCTCCAACAAAGGATAGGTAATGTTGCTATTCCAATCTGCCACTGCAATGGCATAACGTTGCTTCGAAACTACCTCTTTGCAAGGCATTTTCGAAGCATCGTACGATGATAAATTTTGCAAACAGCTTGCCATAATTATTTCAACGATTCAATGAATTTATCCACATCATCAACGTCGGTCATACCAGGAAGTACACCTTTGTAATTGTCTTTGATAGATTGGTACACATCCAAAGCAGCTGCTTTGTCATCCAAAGCAACATAAGCACGCGCCAATTTCAAGGCATAGGTAGCAGCCACCATAACGTTGCCGCTTTTGCTGGCTTGTTTGAAATACGACAAGGCTTTTTCGGTTTCACCTTTTTGTACATAGCAATCGCCAATAGTACCCACCACACTGAATGCAACAGCTTCGTCAGAACCACCAAATTTTGACAAGTAGTCGATTGCTGCATCAAAGTCGCCCAATTTATAGTATGCAAGACCTGCATAAGCATTCGCCAAATTACCAGCAGGGGTGCTGCCGTATTCGTCGGCAATCGAAACAAAACCAACTGCATCAATGCTATCGCCATTTAGTGCAAGATCGTATTGCAATTGTTCAAAATGAGCTTGGCTTTTGGCCATCAATGCATCTGCTTCCTCGTTCATAGGAATTTGATACATATTGCGGAACAACAACCAACCTGTTACCACTACAAGGATTGCAACCAATGCAATCAACAACGATTTTTGATTTTTCTCGATAAATGCTTCTGAAGTCAACACTGCATTTTCAAAGTTTTCCAACTCTTGTGGAGTTTCCACTTGCTTTTTACTTGATGCCATAATAATATGTTTAATGTTATTGTTTATTGTTTTTATAGGAAATACAAAGATAACAAATAAAATGGGAAAATGCGAAGCATTGAATAAATAAAAATCTCTCTCTTTTATTTGCATATTAAAATTCTTTTCGTACCTTTGCAGTGCTTTAAGAAAAGCGACAAGGTTCCTTGGCCGAGTGGTTAGGCACCGGTCTGCAAAACCGTCTACAGCAGTTCGAATCTGCTAGGAACCTCTAAAAGCCTGCGAATGCAGGCTTTTTTTATACCACAAATGCTTATTCTCACGCATTATTCTATCTTCTTTTCCCTACCCCACACCTTTTCTTTGGTCAGTTGCCGCAAATTTTGTATATTTGCCACCTATTATACAAACCGCATTTTTGCCTTATGAAAACCATTATAGAGCCATCTGTGATTGATGGCATCATGCAAGAGTTAGAGATCAAAGACATTCAAACCGCATCGATTCGTCAAATTGGCGCATTGGTACGCAAAGCCGAACAAACTACTGGCAACGAATACATCCATTTTGAAATGGGCATCCCAGGTTTGCCACCCTCTGCTGTTGGCGTACAAGCGGAATGTGAAGCACTACAAAATGGCGTAGCCTCTAAATACCCCATCATTGATGGTATTCCAGAATTAAAAACACAAGCATCACGCTTTATCAAAGCCTTTTTAAACACAGACATCAACCCAGAAGGCTGTACACCTACCGTTGGTTCGATGCAAGGTTCGTTTGCTTCGTTGATGCTTTGCTCGCAATTGGATGCGAAAAAAGACACTGTTTTGTACATTGATCCAGGTTTCCCCGTACAAAAAATGCAAGCCAACGTAATCGGTTGCAAAATCGCATCATTCGACATTGCAGACTATCGTGGTCAAAACTTGCGTGAAAAATTGGAAAGCTACTTCCAACAAGGCAACATTTGCGCTGTGCTTTATTCCAGCCCCAACAACCCTACATGGATGTGCCTCACCGACGAAGAGTTGGCTATTATTGGCGAATTGGCAACCCAATACGATGTCATCGTTATCGAAGACTTGGCCTACATGACCATGGACTTCCGTCAAGATTTTGGCATTCCTTTCCAAGCACCCTATCAACCTTCTGTATCGCACTATACCGATAACTACATCTTGCTGATGAGTGCATCGAAAATTTTCAGCTATGCTGGACAACGCATTGCTGTGGCATGTATTTCGGACGCGCTTTACCAAAGACAATACGAAAGCTTGATGCAACGCTACGGCATCGGTCGTTTTGGCGCTGCCTACAGCTATATTTTCTTGTACACATTCTCTTCGGGTGTATCTCACTCGGCTCAATATGCCATGGCAGCCATGCTAAAAGCGGCTTGCGACGGCACCTACGCTTTCGTGAAAGACGTAAAAGAATACGCCGAACGTACCCGCAAGATTAAAGATATTTTGCATCGCAATGGCTTCCATATTGTATATGACAAAGATTGCGACTGCCCTGTGAGCGACGGCTTCTTCTTCACCATTGGTTACAAAGACATGAGCGGTGCTGAATTGCTCAAAGAATTGTTGTACTACGGTGTAAGTGGCATCGACTTGGCTACTACTGGTTCGACCAGACAAGGCATCCGTGCTTGCTCGTCGAACATTTTGCCTCACCACTATCAGCTATTGGAAGAACGCTTGCAACTATTCAATCAAAACCATTAAGACCTTATACCATTTATTATGAACAACTCGATTTATTTTGAACCAGAAATCGAAACCATGTCGCGCCAAGATTTGCAGGCGCTACAACTTGAACGACTAAAAGAAACGGTAAAACGCGCTGCTCAGTCTCCCTACTACCAACAAAAATTTGCAGAAATGGGCATTTCGCCCGACGACATTCAGTCGTTGAGCGATTTGAGCAAGCTACCTTTTACCACCAAACAAGATATGCGCGACAACTATCCCTTTGGATTTTTGGCTTGCGACAGAAAAGAGTTGGTGCGCTTGCACTCGAGCAGCGGCACAACTGGCAACCCTACTGTAATTTGCCATACCCAAAACGACATCCAAACATGGGCTAACCGTGTAGCACGTTGCTTCTACATGGTAGGATTACGCAATACAGACGTCATCCAAAACTCATCGGGTTACGGCATGTTTACCGGTGGTTTGGGCATTCAATATGGTATCGAAGCTTTGGGTGCTATGTCGATTCCTGCTGCCGCAGGCAATAGCCGTCGCCAAATCAAATGCATCACCGACTATGGCACCACTGCTATTCACGCCATCCCTAGCTATGCGCTACGTTTGGCAGATGTGTTCGAAGAAATGGGTATCGACCCTGCAAAAGACACCCAACTTACCACCTTTTTGATTGGTGCAGAGCCTCATACTGAAGAAACCCGCCGCAAAATTGAAGAACGTTTTGGTGTAAAAGCCTACAACTGCTTCGGCATGACTGAAATGAGCGGACCTGGTGTTGCTTTTGAATGTACCGAACAATACGGTATGCACCTTTGGGAAGACTGCTACATCGTCGAAATCGTTGACCCCGTTACCCTGCAACCTGTTGCTGAAGGTGAAATTGGCGAAATGGTACTTACCACCTTGGACCGCGAAGGCATGCCATTGCTTCGCTATCGTACCCGCGACCTTACCCGCATCATTCCTGGTCAATGTCCTTGCGGTAGAACACACCGCCGCATCGACCGCATCAAAGGACGTAGCGATGATATGTTCATTGTAAAAGGGGTCAATATTTTCCCCATGCAAATCGAAAAAATCTTGATGCAATACCCAGAAGTTGGCACCAACTACCTCATCACCATTAAGCCTGAAAATAACAACGACGAGCTGATCATTGAGGTAGAAAAAGGCGTTGCTGACATTGCAGACGAACGTGCCTTGTGCAAAGACATTGTACGTAAACTGAAAGATGAATTGCTGCTCACTCCTTGCGTTATCTTGCGCGAGAAAGGCGAGATCCCTGTTTCGGAAGGCAAAGCCGTACGCGTAAAAGACTTACGTCCAAAATAAGCCTGAACATGAAAAAAGCAGACGTTATTTTTATTGTGATCGTTGCAGCGTTGCTAACACCGTTCTTTGTGAGCGATGCTGTTTTTGAAGCCTATAAAAGTGCCAATGCCGCTCATCCCTACCTCTTGGCTTTTGCCAAATTTATGCTACTTTCGAGCGTGGGAGAAATGATTGGATTGCGCATCAAAGAGGGCGTTTATCACTACAAAGGATACGGTATTTTACCCCGTTCTGTGGTTTGGGGATGCTTTGGCGTACTCATTGCCATTGCTATGGGTATCTTTAAAACTGGAACACCTGTTATTTTGGAAAGCATGGGACTGGAAAACATGGTAGCTGCCATGAAAGGCGGCTTCTCCTGGGAAAAATTAGTCGGTGCACTTTGCATTTCAACCGCTATGAACACTTTCTTCGCCCCCATGTTTATGACTGTACACAAGGTAACGGACACGCATATATTGGCATGTGGTGGTCAGCTAAAAGCCTTGGTAACGCCCATCGAATTTGGCAAAATTTTATCGGAAATCAACTGGAAAGTACAATGGGGATTTGTCTTCAAAAAGACCTTACCACTTTTCTGGATTCCCGCACACACCATTACCTTCTTGTTGCCTGGCGAATACCAAGTGCTATTTGCCGCATCACTCAGCATTGTATTAGGGCTCATTTTGTCGATTGCCGCTGCTATGGCAAGAGGCAAATAAACCAATAACCTATGTTTTTTACAAGGAAAGTACCCAGATATTGGATAGAGAATAAAACCATGGTAGGGACCACTATCTTTACCATCCTATTCTCTATACTTTTCTTGCTGATATACGATCCATTTTCGTCAACTTCGTGGCTATCGCTCGTAAAAGCACACCAACCCAACTACTACAGAATTGTACTTGCCAGTGTATCATTCTACCTGGTTGCGATTGCCATTTTTGTGTTGAGCAAATTTTTTATGAGTACTGTTCAGCGCAAGCGTCCGCTAAATTTCGGAACATTACTGATTTGGGCATTTGCCGAAGCAGGGGCACTGTCCATCACCTATACGCTGTTTACGGAGCTATTTATTATACCCAATCCTCAACTTTTCTTGGCAATTTTGGCCAAATCGTTTGTGGTATTGCTCTTTATCCTGTTTATTCCCTACATCATCAGCATTTTGTTTGCCATTACCATTCATCAACGCAAATTGCTGAACCGTATAGCAGCAAAAAGGAGCAGCGAAAAAGCAAGCAGCAATCCCACCAAACTTATTCCGCTTATCGACAACACGGGCAAATTTAAGATGAGCATTAGCATTGATTCTATCTACTACATCGAATCACAAGATAACTACGTAAAGGTGTACTACGAATCGGAAGGAAAACTTTGTCATTACATGCTACGATGTACCTCCAAGGCCATTGAGGACAAATGCAAAGGATATATGATAAGGTGCCATCGGTCGTACATCGTGAACAAGGACAAAATCTCAGTCTTCAACAACGACAGAGAAAATTTGTACATCAAACTTGTTCATAACGACATACAACCGATACCTGTTTCGCGAACCTACGCCAGCCACATTCAGGAGATATTGGCTAACACCGACAAGTAAGCGGGGTCGAAGCGTTGGATATAGCCTACGTGCTGATCTACCAATGCAGCAGTATGCGCCACAAACACACGTGCAGCATCGCCAAACAATTGTTCGTTAGCAGAGGCATCTTGCACCAACAAATAACCCATTAGAATACTTCCTGCCATTTCTACCAATCGTCTTCCCAATAGATCAACGGCTTCTTGACTTTGGAAAGAGGTGGTTTTCTCTACCATTGAGGCATAACGTTGTGCCATTTCGTTGAGCTGCGATAGCAAGGGTTGCATCGATGCAGCTACTGGTTCATTGGCATAATCCTGCATCACCGTAGCATAAAATCCACTGGTCACATACCTGATAGCGGCAACTACTTGCATTTGAGTAGTTCCCTCGTAAATACTGGTAACACGAGCATCCCTGTATAAACGCTCGCAGGTGTAGTCTTTCATATAACCTGACCCACCGTGTATCTGTACGCAATCATATACGTTTTGGTTGCAAAGTTCACTACCCAAACCTTTTGAAATAGGTGTAAAGGCATCTGCCAACTTGCTGTATTTTTTCAACTCTTGACGTTCTTCTGGCAATAGCTTACGCTCTTTTGATACCTCTTCCAATGCCTTGTAAATATCTACGTAACGTGCAGTTTGGTACAGCAACGAACGCATGGCTTCCAATTTTGCTTTCATAGACGAAAGCATTTCTGCCACGGGCAACAATTCTACGATGGGTTTGCCAAATTGTTTACGTTGTTGGGCATATTGCAAAGCTTCCGTATATGCCGCTTGCGAAATGCCGACCGATTGGGCAGCAATGCCCAAACGTGCACCATTCATCAGTGCCATAACGTATTTGATCAGCCCCAACTTACGTTCACCACATAGCTCTGCCTTGGCATTTTTGTACACCAACTCGCAAGTAGGCGATCCCTTAATACCCAATTTATGCTCAATACGACGTACCTCAACTCCCCCATCACGCTTGTCATAAATAAACATCGACAAGCCACGACCATCCTTGGTACCTTCTTCCGAACGGGCCAATACCAAATGAAGATCGCTATCACCATTGGTAATGAATCGCTTCACACCATTCAAGTACCAACAGCCATCTGCCTCGTTGTAAGTTGCCTTTAACTGCACACTTTGCAAGTCGCTACCTGCATCAGGTTCTGTCAAGTCCATCGACATAGTGGCTCCCTCGCAAACGCGTGTAATGTAGCGGCTCTTTTGATCGTCTGTACCAAATTCTTTGATGGTTTGCGCACAATCCTGCAATGCCCATATATTGGCAAAACCAGCATCGGCTCTACTAACCATTTCGGTAGCCATCATATAAGGTACACACGAAAAATTCAAGCCACCATAACAGCGGGGCATAGACATACCCATTAAACCTGCTTGCTGACATAGCTGTAAGTTTTGCGCAGTACCAGCTGCATACGATACACCACCATTGGCACAAACAGGACCTTCCTGATCGACCGAAGCTGCATTGGCAGCAATGTTTTTGGCACAAATTCCACCCACAATTTCCAATACATGCGCATAGCTATCCAATGCATCATCCACATCATTGGGAGCATATGCATAGGTTTCTTTCTCAACAAAATCACGCTCACGCAATGTTACAATGCGCTGCATCAAGGGATGATGTAGGTGATGCTGCAACGCCAAGATATCTGAATAAAAATTAGCCATTTTTAATGTTTCTATTTTGTAAAGCTTGAATGAATTTGGGCAACACTTCGTGTACTTTCCCAACAACGACATAATCTGCAATTTGGTTAATAGGTGCATGTTCGTCGGTATTGATGGAAATAATAACATCGCTTTCTTGCATGCCCGTGATGTGTTGTACTTGTCCGCTGATGCCGCAAGCAATGTACAATTTAGGACGTACGGTAATACCCGTTTGCCCGATCATGCGATCGTGTTCGATCCATCCTGCATCAATAGCAGCACGGGTTGCACCTACCTCGCCCCTTAATACATTTGCCAGCAGGTGCAACAATTCGAAGTTTTCTTTAGAACCAACTCCATAGCCCCCAGCAACAACCACTTGTGCGGTTGGCAAACTATGGCTACGCTCTTGCTGGTATTGTTGCAACACTTGTACGATAAAATCGCTGGGCGACAACCATGTAGCAGCGTCATACACCACCTCTTTGCCTGGATAAGCCACATCATAAATCTGGCTAACAAAAACACCAGCACGCACGGTTGCCATTTGTGGACGATGTTGGGGTGTAACGATGGTTGCCATCATATTATCGCCAAAAGCAGGACGAATTTGTTCCAATAATCCAGTTGCTGGATGGATGCGTAAGTCGATGCAATTGGCTGTCAAGCCTGTTTGAACAGCGGCTGCTACCCTTGGAGCCAAATCCCTGCCCAATGAAGTTGCTCCCAAGAGCACAATTTGTGGTTGTTCCTGCTGTATCAATTGAGTCAGGATGCGGGTATGTGGCAAGGTGGTATAAGGTTGTAGCTTTTCGTGCTCAAAAACGTGTAGCACATCTACCCCATATGGTAGCACCACATTCTTCACTCGACTCACATCACTGCCCATCACAACGGCTTCCAAGGATACCTGCAATTGCAGCGCCAACTCTTTAGCTTTGGTGAGCAATTCGGTACTAACAGGAGCAACCTGCCCTGCAGCGTTTGTTTCTATATAAACCAATATATTATTCATCGTCAACAATTTAAGAAATCACCCCACCCTCTTGCAATAAATCAACCAATGCTTCCATCTCATCTGTAGCGAAGCAAACCTGCTCTTTCTTTTGCAAAATAATGGGGGTTGTTTGCGTTACTTGTGTTGCAGAACCATGCAAACCACATTTGGTCACATCCATGTTCAAATCAGCGGCAGTCCATTGTTCAATCGCTGTATTTTTATGCGTCATGACCCATTTGGCATGACGAGGACGAAGCTCCATAGCTGCCACATTCATCGTAACAAGAGCGGGTAACGTGGATTGCACCACTTCAGCACCCTCGTCCACCCATCTTTTCACTTCCACGTTGGCTGCATCGGTCATACGCACAGCACTGGCAGCGGTAATGGCAGGTATATCCAACATACACGCAACCTGTGGACCCACGTGTGCGGTATCTCCATCCAAGGTTTGCTGTCCTGCAAAAATAAGGTCAACCGATCCTAACTGCTTAATCGCTGCGCTCAACACTTGAGAGGTAGCCAAGGTGTCCGAACCCGCAAATTGGGCATCGCATAGCACATAACCAGCATCTGCACCTCGGTAAAGTCCTTCTTTCACCACCACCTGTGCTGTAGGCAATCCCATGGTCAACACCGTTACCTTCGAACCTGCAAATTGCTCTTTTAGGCGAAGTGCTTGCTCCAATGCCACGTTATCATCTGGGTTAATAATTGTGGGCAAAGCAGCACGGTTGATGGTACCATCTGCATTGAGGGTATCCTGACACACACATTGTGTATCAGGCACCTGTTTCATTAAAACAACTATGTTCAACTTCATAAACTGTTGCATCTATTTGTTTATATACATTTACCACCGTCCACAGACAGGGTCTGACCCGTTACATAGGCCGACATATCCGAAGCCAAGAACAAAGCAACTTGTGCAATGTCTTCGGGCATACCAATGCGTTTCAAAGGAATCTCTTTGATCCACTTATCTTTTACGTCATCCGACAAACCTTGGGTCATATCCGTTTGAATAAAACCAGGTGCGATGGCATTGATTCGAATTCCCTTTCCTCCCAATTCTTTCGCCATACTTTGGGTAAGACCAATGATACCTGCTTTCGATGCAGCATAGTTGCATTGGCCTGCATTGCCGTGTAGGCCTACCACCGACGACATGTTGATGATGCTACCAGCACGTTGGCGCATCATGATGGGAGTACACAGCTGGCAATAGTTAAATGCCGAGCGAAGGTTGCCTTGTATCACACGATCGAATTGTTCTGGTCGCATACGCATCAACAATCCATCCTGCGTAATACCTGCATTGTTCACCAATACATCGATACGTCCAAATTGTTCCATAACGTTATCTACGACGGTTTTGGCCACGTCATAGTCGGTAGCATCTGCCTGATAGGCTACCACTTGACCACCCAACGCCTGTAGGGCTTCTAAAGTTTGCATGGCAGTCTCCTTCGAAACATAGGTAAATACTACGGTTGCTCCTTGCTGAGCAAATGCCGATGCAATCGCCTTTCCGATGCCACGAGAGCCACCAGTAATCAAGGCTACTTTTCCTGCTAATAATGCACTCATATCTTTACAATAGGGCAAAACTTAAATCTCCTTTACAACACACTTTATTGTTCACTGATGCTTGGGCTTTGACAAAAATAAGGGCTTGTCTTCTATCCACAATCTGCGATTTGATTTGCACCAAATCGCCTGGACGAACCTGTCCTTTAAAACGCACATTGTCAATGCCAGTATAAAAAGTAAGTTTGGTTTTAATCTCTTCTCCCAACAGCAAGGCGCACGATTGTGCCATCATTTCGCACAAAATAACGCCTGGAACCACGGGATAATCGGGAAAATGTCCTTGTAAGAAAAATTCATCACCTCTTACTAAGTAGGAAGCATATGCCACCAACACATCTTCACCTTTTGCATCTTTTTCGGTTGCCAAATCGACCGTATCGAGCAGCAACATCGGTTCGCGATGCTTCAAATAGCTTTTTATTTCTTCTCTGTTCATCCTTCCATTTTTCTTAATGCTACGCAAGCATTGTGTCCGCCAAATCCCAACGAATTGGAAATTGCCATGGTAATAGGTACTTGGATAGCTTTATTGGGAACATAATTTAAATCACACTCTTCATCGGGCACTTGGTAGTTAATGGTGGGAGGCACAATGCCTTCTTCCAATGCTTTTACACAAGCAATCAATTCGACAGCACCTGCCGCGCCCAACATGTGTCCTGTCATGGACTTGGTCGAACTTACCAATGCTTTGTAGGCTTGCTCGTTGCCCAACGCCATCTTGATGGCATTGGTTTCTGTTTTGTCGTTGAGGGGTGTACTTGTTCCGTGCGCATTGATGTACAACAAATCATTTTCCGAATAGCCTGCTTGCTCCAACGCCAATCGAATGGCACGCGACGCTGGAATACCATCTGGACGAGGCGCTGTATAGTGATGTGCATCGCAGGTATTGCCATAACCTACCACTTCGGCATAAATGTGCGCACCCCTTGCTACGGCATGTTCGTAATCTTCCAGAATCAGCACACCCGAACCTTCTGCCATGGTAAATCCACTTCTTCTAGCATCAAAAGGAGTACAAGCATCTTCCAATGTTTGCGCATTGGTCAATGCCTTGCTGTTGGCAAAACCACCAATAGAGATGGGCAACACGGCTCCCTCGGCACCACCAGCAATAATGGCATCTGCCATTCCGTTCTTAACTGCAAAGTAGGCCTCACCAATGGCATGAGTACCCGTTGCACATGCTGTTACCACAGGCAAGCAAGGACCTTCTGCCTTGTGCTTGATGGCTACGTTACCAGCTGCAATATTAGCAATTAAAGTTGGTACAAACAAAGGAGAAATACGTTTTGCACCCTCATTGATCATTTTTGTCGCTTCTTTTACAAAAACATCCATGCCACCGATACCTGAACCGATGTAAACACCCAAACGGTGTGCTTCAATATTTTCGCCACTCACCAATGCGCTATCGTTCATAGCCTGATAGGCAGCTGCCATGGCATACTGACAGAACAAGTCCCATTTACGCACATCACCACGTTCCAAACCATTGGCCATGGGATCAAAATCTTTTACCTGCGCTACAATTCTAACAGGCAATTCTACATCATCGTATCCAGTAATGTAATTTAACCCACTTTTGCCCTCTTTTAGGCTATTCCAAAATTCAGCTACGTTGTTTCCGACTGGGGTAATTGCCCCCATTCCAGTTACTACTACTCTACGTTCCATATTATTTTTCTTTTTTATTGACAGATTTATTCCATTCAAGCACACAAGCTGCCGATGTAAAACCAGCGCCAAATGCACTAAATACTAACAAATCACCTTGGTTGAGTTTTCCATTTCTATTTAGTTCGTCCAACAGCAAAGGAATGCTTACAGACGAGGTATTGCCGTACTTATTCACGTTGATAGGAAATTGTTCAGCTTTGGCATCAAAATGATGGCGAATAAAATCCAGAATTCGCATATTGGCTTGGTGCAATACAAAATAGGTAACTTCATCCTTGGTGATGCCTGCATCGTTCAACACGTATTTCATATCACGCAACGAGCTCGACACGGCCGACTTAAACACTTCCTGACCGTTCATGCACAAAGGACCTGCTTTTTCGTCACGATTCAAGAAAGGTGTAGGTTCCAACGATCTTCTGTAGTACAACACGGAGGTGTCGCTCTTAGAAGATACCTTAATAGAACGCAATTCGTCGCCTTTGGTAACAACCACAGCTGCAGCTCCATCACCAAATAGCACACACGTACGTCGGTCGCTCCAATCGACAATGCGAGAGGGCTCTTCGGCACTAATAATAAGGATGTTTTCTGCTCGACCAGATTTGAGCAACACTTCTGCCATATCCAAGGCATAAATAAAGCCAGTGCAAGCTGCATTTAAGTCAAATGCAGGACAAAGTGAGCCAATGTGCCCACCTATAATGCTTGCCATCGAAGGTGCAACATACTCATTGACCATGTTTGAACAAATGATATAGTCCAATTGTGTGGGCAAGATACCCGCATCTTCCAACGCATTCTGGGCTGCAATGGTAGCTAAGTCTTCTAATGCTTCATCGGTAATCACATGGCGAGTCGCAATCCCCGTACGTTCCTTAATCCACTCATCGCTTGTGTCCATCAAGTTCGATAAATCATCGTTCGTAACTACTCTTTTAGGAAGTTTACTTCCAGTTCCAATAATTCTCATGCTTTGTAAATTATCTAAATTCGGGGGGCAAAGGTAGAGGATTCGGAGCAGATAGATTCTTAAAAAACTGCATTTGGGATGACTGCAGAGGGGATTTGTGGCGAGTTATCGCCATAGTGTGGCGAATGGGCGAACTGCCACAAATCAATGCCAAAAACAAAAGCGATGAAACTGGCTGACCAGTTCCACCGCTTTATGCAGCAAACCCACCACGATCGGATGGACATCTATAAGATACTACTATTAGGATTATGCTTTGGCCTGAAATGCCAACGCATAGTATTTCATTTGCTTCACCATTGCCAACAAACCGTTGGAACGTGTAGGAGAAAGATGCTCTTTCAAGCCGATTTGGTCAATAAAGTACAACTCGGTCGATAAGATTTCGGCAGGACTGTGTTCGCTCATCACCTGAATCAACAATGCCAAGATACCTTTTACGATGACAGCATCGCTATCGCCCTGAAAAATGACGTTGCCATTTTCGTCGAGGTGCGCATCAATCCACACCTTGCTTTGGCAACCTTCAATCAAATTTTGAGGGGTACGTTTGGCTTCATCAAAAGGAGGCAGCTCATTGCCCAATTCGATGATACGTCCATATTTGTCGAACCATTCGTCAAATATGGCAAATTCTTCAATGATATCGTCTTGTAGTTGGTTGATTGTCATAACAAATCCTTAGAAAAGTTGTTTTACACGTTTGATGCCAGCAACAAGGGCATCAATCTCTTGTGTTGTATTGTACAAGGCAAAAGAAGCACGCAAGGTTCCCTCTATGCCAAAATGCTTCATAATGGGTTGTGCACAATGATGACCTGTACGTAGGGCAATGCCCAATTTATCGAGCAAGGTACCCATATCGTAGTGGTGAATATTGCCCACTTGCATCGAAATGACCGCACTTTTTTGTGCAGCAGTACCAATGATTTTTACATCGCCCAACGCCAATAGTTTTTCGGTTGCGTAGTTGAGCAAGTAATGTTCGTAGGCAGCTATGTTATCCATGCCTATATTTTGCACGTACTGAATGGCAGTTGCCAATGCGGTTGAGCCTATAAAATCGGGCGTTCCTGCTTCAAATTTATAGGGAAGCTCGTTGAAGGTAGTGGCATCGAACGACACTTGTGCAATCATTTCTCCCCCACCTTGGTAAGGCACCATGGCATCCAACCATTTTTCTTTGCCGTATAACACGCCCATGCCAGTAGGACCATAAATCTTATGACCCGAAAATACGTAAAAATCAGCGTCCAACGCTTGCACATTGACGGCAATGTGTGGCACCGATTGAGCCCCATCCACCAGCACAGGTACTCCGTGTTGATGCGCAGTGGCTATCATCTGCGCTATGGGATTGACCGTACCCAATACATTTGAAACGTGGGTAACCGCTACCAATTTGGTGCGTTCTGTAAACAAGGAAGCATAAATGGTTTGATCCAATTCACCTTGCTCATTGAAAGGAATGACTTTGATGGTAATCTTTTTGCGAGCCTGCAACAATTGCCAAGGAACAATGTTGGAATGATGCTCCATTTCGGAAACAATCACCTCATCGCCCTCTTGCAAAAAAGTTTCGCCAAAGCTATAGGCTACTAAGTTAATAGCCTCCGTAGTGCCACGTGTAAAAATAATTTCGTGTGCGTGTTGAGCACCTAAAAATTGCTGCACCGTAGCACGAGCAGCTTCATGTGCCTCGGTAGCCATTTGGCTCAAAAAGTGTACACCACGATGCACATTGGCATTTTGAGTTGTGTAACCCTCTTCTATTTTTTTGATCACCGCCCAAGGTTTCTGGGTGGTTGCCGCATTGTCCAAGTACACCAACGGATGTTTGTGTACAGTCGATGTAAGGATGGGAAAATCCTCACGTATGCGGGTTATATTGGGTGCTATTTCCATTATCGACAAATTTTACAACCGCTACAATGCGCATGTTCACCACGTAAACGACGTTCGATGAGCAACTGCAAACGGTCTTTTAAAGGTTCAATGCGTACGTTATCTAACACATCGTGTACAAATGCAAACATCAAGAGCATACGAGCTTCTTCGAGCGAAATACCCCTTGCTTGCATGTAGAACAAAGCATTTTCGTCGAGTTGACCACAGGTCGAACCGTGATTACATTGTACATCATCGGCATAAATTTCCAGCTGAGGACGGGTAAACATCTGCGCTGTTTTCGACAAGCACAAGTTGCGGTTGGTTTGAAAAGCTTTGGTTTGTTGTGCATCTTTCAACACCTTGATGAGGCCATAAAAATCACCTTTTGACTCGTTGTTGAGTACGTATTTGAACAACTCGTTGCTGGTTGCACCGGCTACGTTGTGATTGATAAAGGTACGATTGCTGATTTCTTCATCATCTTGTCCCAAACCCAATCCATTGAGCGACAAGTAGGCTCCTTTACCGTTCAGGTTGACTTCCACGTCGTTGCGGGTTTTGCCATTTGCCAAAGTGATAATGTTCGACAACACCTGACTACCTGCTTGCTGGTGGATTTGCAAGGTGGAAATATTGGTGGTTTTTAGGGATGAACTTTCTAACTTGTAGTGCTCGTAGGTAGCATTTTCGCCCACAAAAACCTGTGTATATCGGTTCGATAGGTAGCTATGCTCATCACCGTAAACATGGTCGCACACCAATACCTGCGCTTTAGCATTATTACCAAGAATCGCAACGTTGTGGCTAACTGCCATCATATCGACGTTGCCATACATGAGGTTGACAAGCTGTATGGGACGTTCCAACTGTACACCATCGGGTACATACAAAAACATACCATCCTGCGCCATCATGGTATTAAATGCCACATCTGCCGTAGAACAGTAGTTGGCTTGCAAGTAAGGTTGTAGCAACGCTTCGTGCTCCTTGAGCGCTTTCGATAGGCTACAAACAATTACGCCTTCTGGCAATGCATGGGTGGTTTCTTGCGCATAGAAGCTATCGTTGAGCACCAAGAAATTGTGCGTAGTAATACCAGGAATATCGCACCTAAACAAGCTGAAAGGATCTCCTTGAAAAGGCACACGACGCAAATTGATGCCATAATCGAATCCATAAGCATCGTCGAACGAAATAAATTCGGTGTTGGCAAGTACAGGTATGGCTGCTTCGCGCTTATCGTTGTACCAATCTGGTAAACCTTGCGTAAACAACGACTTATTGTCCTTGTATAGTGATATGTAACTATCCCTTACCATTACTCTCCTACTTCTTGTTTAATCCAATCGTAACCTTTTTCTTCCAAAACAGCCACCAATTCACGGCCTGCAGTTTTCACAATGCGACCTTTGTACAACACGTGCACAACATCGGGCACAATGTAATCCAACAAACGTTGGTAGTGCGTAATCACAATGGATGCGTTATTGGGAGTTTTTAGCTGATTAACACCGTTTGCCACGATGCGCAAAGCATCAATATCCAAACCTGAGTCGGTTTCATCCAAAATCGACAAGCAAGGTTCTAACATCGCCATTTGGAAAATTTCGTTGCGTTTCTTTTCTCCACCCGAAAAACCCTCGTTTACCGAACGATTCGCCAACTTATTGTCCAACTCTACAATGTCTTTTTTAGCACGCATCAATTTCAAAAATTCGCCAGCCGACAAGGGTGCCAAATCTTTGTATTTACGGTGTTCGTTAACGGCGGCACGCATGAAGTTTACCATGCTTACACCTGGAATCTCAACGGGGTATTGGAAGCTCAAGAACAAGCCTGCACGCGAACGTTCTTCAGCTGGCATCGCCAACAAATCCTTGCCGTTGAAGGTGACGGAACCTGCCGTTACGGTAAAGGCAGGATGTCCTGCTAATACCGACGAAAGTGTACTTTTTCCTGAACCGTTAGGTCCCATAATGGCATGCACTTCACCAGCTTTTACACTCAAATTGATGCCACGCAATATTTCTTTGCCGTTTACTTCGGCATGTAAATTGACTATTTCTAACATATTAACCTACACTTCCTTCTAATGAAATTTGCAACAATTTTTGTGCCTCTACTGCAAATTCCATGGGTAATTTATTGAGTACTTCTTTTGCAAACCCATTCACAATCAAACCTACTGCATCTTCGGTCGAAATGCCACGTTGGTTGCAATAAAAAAGTTGATCTTCGTTGATTTTTGAGGTACTTGCCTCGTGTTCCAACACCGCAGTTGGGTTGTGCACATCAATTTCGGGGAACGTGTGCGCACCACATGACGAGCCCAACAAAAGGCTGTCGCACTGCGAGAAATTACGAGCACCATCGGCATATTTTGCCACTTTGACCAAACCACGGTAAGAATTTTGGCTAAAGCCTGCCGAAATCCCTTTCGAAACAATGTGGCTGCGGGTATTTTTACCCAAGTGTATCATTTTGGTACCCGTATCAGCTTGCTGACGGTGATTGGTAAAAGCAACTGAATAAAATTCGCCAATGGAGTTATCGCCTTTTAGGATACAGCTGGGGTATTTCCACGTAATCGCAGAACCTGTTTCTACTTGTGTCCACGATACTTTTGAACCTTCCCCTTTGCAGATAGCACGTTTGGTTACAAAGTTATAGATCCCCCCTTTGCCGTCTTTATCACCTGGATACCAATTTTGTACGGTCGAATATTTGACTTCGGCTCGATTCATCGCCACAATTTCTACGATAGCAGCATGTAGCTGATTTTCATCGCGCTGTGGTGCAGTACATCCTTCGAGGTACGATACATACGCATCGTCATCTGCCACAATAAGGGTGCGTTCAAACTGACCTGTATTGACTGCATTGATGCGGAAATAGGTCGATAGTTCCATCGGGCATCTTACCCCTTTAGGAATATAGACAAACGAGCCATCACTGAAAACAGCCGAGTTGAGCGCTGCATAAAAATTATCGGTATAAGGCACCACCGAACCCAAGTATTGTTGGATCAATTCGGGATATTCTTGTACCGCTTCGCTAAAGGAGCAAAAAATAACACCCAACTTCGCCAACTCCTCCTTGTAGGTCGTTTTTACAGAGGTACTATCCATCACCGCATCAACGGCCATACCAGATAGCATCTTCTGTTCTTCCAACGGAATACCCAATTTCTCAAAAGTTTTGAGCAATTCGGGGTCAACTTCATCCAAACTTTGTGGAGCATTTTTGCGAGGCGCGGCATAGTACGACAATCCCTGAAAATCGATTTCAGGAATGTCTAAATGCGCCCACGTAGGCAAGGGTTGTTGCTGCCAATAGCGGAATGCCTTGAGGCGAAATTCCAACAACCATTCAGGTTCATTCTTTTTAGCAGAAATTAGCCGTATTACCTCTTCGTTTAAACCCACAGGAATTACATCGGTTTCGATGTCTGTGGTAAATCCGTACTTGTAATCGGAAGTGGCTAAATTTTCTAATATCGTATTATTACTTTGTTCTTTCATGTTGTGAGTCGAGGTAAAAGTGTACATACGGCATCACCGTTGGAACTACCTGTTTAACAGGCTCGTATAGCAACGATGACTGTTTCTTCTCTGGCTGAATCCAACCTAATTTTTGATCGAGATTGTCCAGCAGATTTACCAATACACTTAACAACAACGCTATTTTTAGCAGCCCAAAACAGGCTCCTAACAATCTGTTCAACCATCCTAACGTAATGGCAGACAATAGTTTAGTCAATAGTTTTACCACTAGTAAACACAGCAACATCACCGCCAGAAACAACACCACAAAAGCAAGGGTGTAACTTTGCGAGGGGGTGAGGGTAAACCACTCTACCATGGCATAGGACAACTCTTCGGCATATACATACGCCACAACAATGCCCAATACCAATCCAACGAGCGATCCTATTGATTGTACAATCCCTTTGTACAGGCCACTAGCGAGCCCGTACAGCAAGGGAATGCCCAATATAATGTCTAACCAATTAAGTTCCACAATTAGAACGTACGTTTCACTTCAATTTCTTCGAACGTTTCGATAAAGTCACCTACGCGTACATCGTTGTAGTTAGCAATGTTCAAACCACATTCAAAGCCAGTTGATACTTCTTTTACATCGTCTTTCATACGTTTTAGTGAGCCCAACTCGCCCGAGTACACCACGATACCATCGCGGATGAGGCGCAACTTGTTAGAGCGTTTCACTTTACCTTCACGTACCAAGCAACCTGCCACAGTACCCACTTTGGTAATCTTAAAGGTATCAAGCACTTCGAGGGTTGCGGTAACTTCTTCTTTGATTTCGGGCGAAAGCATACCTTCCATCGCATCTTTGATTTGTTCGATGGCATCGTAAATAATCGAATACAAGCGAATATCTACTTCTTCTTTTTCCGCCAAACGACGTGCATCTACAGATGGACGCACTTGGAAACCAACGATGATAGCATTGGATGCTGCAGCCAACAATACGTCCGATTCCGAGATAGCACCCACGGCTTTGTGGATAACATTGACTTGAATTTCGGGAGTCGAAAGTTTGATCAATGAATCCGACAATGCTTCGATAGAACCGTCCACGTCGCCTTTTACAATGATGTTCAACTCTTGGAAGTTGCCCAATGCAATACGACGACCCAACTCGTCCAAAGTAAGGTGTTTTTTGGTACGGATGCTTTGTTCACGTTTTAATTGTTCGCGTTTGTTAGCAATTTCGCGTGCTTCTTGCTCGGTGTTCATTACGTTGAATTTTTCACCAGCTTGAGGAGCACCGTTCAAGCCTAATAGCAACACAGGTTCGCCTGGTTTTACTTCTTGTACGCGTTGGTTACGTTCGTTGAACATAGCTTTAACACGACCAAAGTGCGTACCAGATACCAACACATCACCTTGACGCAAAGTACCACCTTCTACCAATACGGTTGCCAAGTAGCCACGACCTTTGTCCAAAGAAGATTCGATGATAGAACCAACGGCATTTTTGTTGGGGTTGGCTTTTAGCTCCAACATTTCTGCTTCGAGCAATACTTTTTCCAACAATTCGTTGATACCAATACCTTTTTTCGCCGAAATATCTTGCGATTGGTATTTACCACCCCATTCTTCAACCAAGTAGTTCATACCCGCCAACGCTTCTTTAATCTTATCGGGGTTGGCAGTGGGTTTATCAATTTTATTGATGGCAAATACAATAGGTACATTCGCTGCTGCTGCGTGGTGGATGGCCTCTACTGTTTGAGGCATGATGCTGTCGTCGGCAGCCACAATGATGATGGCAACGTCAGTAATTTGAGCACCACGAGCGCGCATCGCAGTAAACGCTTCGTGACCAGGAGTATCCAAGAAGGTAATGTGTTGACCATTTTCCAAGGTTACGTTGTAAGCACCGATGTGCTGGGTAATACCCCCCGCCTCACCAGCAATTACGTTGGCTTTACGGATGTAGTCAAGTAGCGAAGTTTTACCGTGGTCCACGTGACCCATAACGGTTACGATAGGAGCACGTGGCACCAAATCTTCTTCTTTATCTTCCTCCTCTTGCAAGTTTTCAGATACATCTGCACTTACGTATTCGGTTTTGAAGCCAAACTCATCAGCCACAATGTTAATGGTTTCAGCATCCAAACGTTGGTTGATAGACACCATCAATCCTAAGCTCATGCAAGTACCAATTACTTTAGTAACAGGCACATCCATCATGGTAGCCAACTCATTTACCGTAACAAATTCGGTAATTTTAATGGTTTGGTTATCCAAACGTTCTTGTTCTGCCACCTCTTGCATACGTTGCGATGCGGCTTCACGTTTGTCTTTGCGGTATTTTGCACCTTTCGATTTTTGCTTGTTGGTCAACATCGCCAAAGTTTCGCGTACTTGACGTTGTACGGCTTCTTCGTCGGGTTGTGTATGCTCTACCGAACGACGATTGCGGTCGTTTTTACCAGGTTTGCCACCTTTCTTCGCATCAACAGGCTTGTTGATATCAACACGCTCTTTTTGGATGCGGTTACGTTTTTTCTTTTCATCTGCATTGGCATTGCCAGCAGCTGCGTTGTTGTTATTGTTTTTAGGTGGATATTTTTCTTCACGCTCTTTGCGTTTCTCTTCCTTGGTTTTTTTCTTAGGACGAGTTTGTTGGTTGAGCGCAGCCAAATCAATTTTACCCACCACGTTAATGGTCGATTGTATATTTTTGTTTCCGTAAGTAAATACCTCGTCCGATTTGGTTGTAGCGGTCGATTCTTCGGACGATGCTTGAACAGTAGGTGCTACAGGTTGCTCTGGGGCAGGCGCTGGAGTTTCCTCCACAACAGGAGCAGGAGCCTCCTCTACCACAGGCGCTGGAGCAGCAGCTTCTTCCACTTCCTCAGGTTGAGGAGCAGGTGCTTCTGATTTCTTTTTGTTAAGCGCATCCAAATCAATTTTGCCTATTGTTTTAAACTGAATAGGTGCTTCTTTGGGTTGTTCAGCGGCAGCCGATGCCTCTTTTTGCGCATAGCTATCCAACACTACCGTTTCATTTTTTGGACGTTCTTTGTGGCGTTGAGCCGCCATTTCAGATTGTTTTTTTACACTTTTATCTTTCGAAAACTCTTGCAATAGCAAGTCATATTGCTCATCAGTAATACGAGCATTGGGGTTATCGGCGACCTCCGAATACCCCTTTTTGTGTAGGAAGTCGACAACAGTAGACAAACCTACATTCAAATCTTTGGTAACTTTACTTAATTTTACGGACATATAGCAGTTTTAATTATTCAAATTCGGCGCGCAAAATAGCGATAACTTCATCAATGGTTTCTTCTTCAAAGTCTGTGGCTTTGATCAAGTCACCACGTTGCACATTTAGCACGCTTTTAGCGGTATCATAACCCAATTTTTTCAATTCATCAATGATCCATTGATCGATTTCATCGCTAAATTCATCCAAGTAGATGTCTTCTTCGTCAGATGCATCGATATCACGGAACACTTCAATTTGGTAATCGGTAAGCATCATTGCCAAACGAATGTTGTGGCCGCCTTTACCAATTGCCAACGAAACTTCGTCTGGTTTCAAGCTAACCTCAGCCTTTCTCGCTTCTTCGTCAATCTTAATCGAAACGATTTTAGCAGGGCTCAATGCACGAGAAATGAACAACGAAGTATTAGAGGTGTAGTTGATAACGTCGATGTTTTCGTTGCGCAATTCACGCACGATGCCATGGATACGAGAACCTTTCACACCCACGCACGAACCAACTGGGTCGATACGATCGTCGAACGATTCAACTGCCACTTTAGCGCGTTCGCCTGGGATACGAGCAATTTTTTTAATGGTGATAAGACCTTCTTGAATTTCAGGCACCTCCAATTCGAACAAACGTTGCAAGAACATAGGAGAAGTACGCGAAACAATAATTTTTAGGTTATTGTTTTTGTTGTCTACTTTTACTACTACCGCTTTAACGGTATCGCCTTTGCGGTAGAAGTCAGAAGGAATTTGCTCGGTTTTTGGAAGCAACAACTCATTGCCATTGGCATCTACCAACAACATTTCTTTCTTCCAAATTTGATATACTTCGCCGTATACCACTTGACCCACCATGTCTTTGTATTTTTCGTATACACTTTCTTTGTGCAATTCCAAAATTTTAGAAGACAAGGTTTGACGCAAATTCAACACAGCACGACGACCAAACGACAAGAAATTGATCGAGTCAGTTACTTCTTCGCCAATTTCACATTCAGGGTCGATGGTACGAGCTTCGGTAAACGAAACTTGAGTATTAGGATTTTCAACTTCGCCATCTGCCACTACCTCACGGTCGCGCCAGATTTCGCAGTCACCTTTGTCGGGGTTGATTACCACGTTCACATTTTCATCGGTTCCAAACATTTTTGCAATTACGCAGCGGAAGGATTCTTCCAACACGCTGATCATTGTCGATTTGTCAATGTTTTTTAGTTCTTTAAACTCTGAAAAAGTCTCGATCATGCTCAAAGACTTTGTTGAATCTTTTGCCATTTTGATTAGTTGAATTTAAAATTATATTTTGTGTATTTTACTTCTGCATAGGTTAGGCTGATTTGCTCTAACACAGGTTGTTTTTGACCTTTCACTTTTTTAGCTACCTCGATGCTAAAACCATTTTCGTCGGCAGCAAGCAAAGTGCCTACCATTTTTTTACCACCCGCCAACACTTCCACTTCATTGCCAATGTTTTTTTGGTATTGGCGCAACACTTTAAAAGGAGCGGTAAGGCCTGTCGAACCGACTTCCAACTCATAATCTTCTACTTCACGGTCCAAATTTGCCTCTACATGGCGGCTAATGGCACAACAGGTATCGATATCAACACCTGTTTCGCTATCAATTTCAACCACAATAAAATTACCTGGCTGTACTTGTACATCCACCAAAAAGCAATCTTTATCGGACAAAAACTCGCTAACTAATTGATTTACAATATTTTTATCTATCATTTCTTTACTATAAGAAAACACAAGAGGGGAACGACTGTTCCCCTCAACTCGATGCAAAGATAATCATTAAAATATAATTGCACAAATTTTTCTGGTTAAATTCTTACGGCAATACCGCACGAACACAACAACCCATTTGTCGTTGGCTCGACATTTGGTACACTGATTTACTATTAAAGTCTAACGAATAGGCAGAATGTGATACCCATGGACCTTCTATCAAGCAAGAACTCCAATATGCTCCATATCGTCCAGCGGGCAGCACTCCTGCTTGATTGACAAAACCTGCCGCGGGCAAAAATATCGACTTGCCATTTTGCTTCGATGCAACCAAATATCCCTGTACGCCGTTTTTTTGCGTCCATTCCCAAGTACATTGTTCACGCAACTCATCCTGTTCTGCCTTAGTAGGCATGCGCCAACTGCCACCCCAATTATAACGAGCGGCATCATCAACCAACTCCAACATGGTTTTATTATCCACTATTCCCAAATCTGCATCAACGCAATACTTGGTCATATTGGTAAAATTATCCACCCACCATTTGTAATCTTTCCAAGCATCACCTTCTTTTGTAAGCACTTCGCCCCATGCAAAAAAACTACCACATTCTTCTGCTTTGTTAGCTCCTACATTGCAAGTTGCCCACTTTACAGACAACCCCAAATCTACATATTCATGGCCATTTGCATTGGCTGGCAACTCTTCGGGAGGAGCAGGTTTTTCTTCTTCTTGAGGACCTTGAGGAGGTGCGGGAGTTTCTTGTTCTGTTTGATTTTCGTTGGCTGGTGGCTGTACATCTGGCGATTCACAAGCAACACAGAACAAACATGCAAATAAGTAAAAAAGAATTCTTTTCATCGTTCAAAAAAAAATGACGTATCAAATAGCATTAGATAAAATAGAGCGCAAAAGTAAGATTTTTTTAATCAATTTCAAATTATTGAGAATACACAAACAACTACTTCATAAAATTTGCTTACTTTTGTATTTATGGACGAATGGATAAGTAGAACGGCTTTATTACTCGGAGAGGATACCTGCAAAATGCTTGCCGACAAACACGTTATGATTGTGGGCGTTGGCGGTGTAGGAGCATACGCTGCCGAAATGGTGGCACGTGCAGGCGTGGGCACCCTCACGGTCATTGATGCAGACACCGTCAAAGAAAGCAACATCAACCGTCAACTATTGGCAGATACCACTACTTTGGGCCAAGAAAAAGCCCAACTGATGCAAGAACGCTTGCTGCGCATTTGCCCCGCCCTTACGGTCAATGCCCTATCTGTTTTTATCGCCCCCGACAATGTTGCCGACATCCTGCAGCAATACCGACCCGATTTTGTGATTGATGCCATCGACTCCATTGCCCCAAAAATCGCCCTCATTACCTACTGCCTACAACAGCGCATCGGCATTGTTTCTTCCATGGGAGCCGGAGGCAGAATCGACCCTACCGCACTGCGGTATGCCGATATTTCACAAACCTCCTACTGCAGCTTGGCGCGTACCGTTCGTACACGACTCAAAGCCAACGGCATTTACAAAGGGTTGCCTGTGGTTTATTCCATCGAGCCTGCCAACAAAGATGCAGTGATTAAAGTGGATGACGAACGCAACAAATGCACGACAGTGGGCACCATTTCGTATTTGCCAGCCCTATTCGGCTGCTATTTAGCATCGTACTGTATTCGACAACTCAGCAACCTATGATACACACACAAGGCATCAAAAAAAACTATGGCACATTGGAAGTGCTAAAAGGCATTGACTTGCACATTCAAAAAGGAGAATTTGTTTCAATCATTGGCGCAAGTGGCGCAGGCAAAACCACCTTGCTCCAAATCATCGGCTCGCTCGATAAAGCAGATGCGGGTCAGCTAATGGTTGATGGCATCGCACTCAACCAACTATCCGACAAACAATTGGCTGCTTTTAGAAATCAACACATTGGCTTTGTATTCCAGTTTCATCAACTACTACCTGAATTCACTGCCTTGGAGAACGTGTGCATCCCAGCCCTCATTGCAGGTACCAAAAACAAAGAAGCTGAAAAACGTGGCAAGGAATTACTTTTGCGTATGGGACTTGGCAACCGCATGCAGCACAAGCCATCCGAGCTATCGGGCGGCGAAAAACAACGTGTCGCTGTTGCCAGAGCCCTCATCAACCGCCCTTCCCTTATTTTGGCAGATGAACCTTCGGGCAGTTTGGATAGTAACAATAAAAAAGAATTGCACAACCTACTACGTAAGTTGTGCAACGATGATGGTTTAACCGTTTTGTTGGTCACACACGACAACGAATTAGCGCAAATATCAGACCGCGTTATTGAAATGCGCGACGGTAACATTGTGGCAACTACCACAAAGTAACCAAACGGAAAGTAAAGGTTTCTGGCCTAACTTCTACATTAAAATCGCTATAGGTTACGTAAATGGTTAGCTCACCAGGGTAAAACTCATAATCCGTAGCATAGCTATAGTCTTTGTAATAGCGAGTATATGGCAACAATGCTTGGTAACCAATAGGGTTATCGTCTCTATCTTTCTCAACACCATAAGGATATACATACAAGAAGAACAAACCTTCGCGTGCCGTGTAATTATCCAATGCAGCCACATCATTTCCCGTAATGGTGTACCTATAGTAAGGTTCTTGAACATTGTCAACCAATTCCCAATCATTTGATTCTACCGTAAACCATCTCACATTCCAATTAGCACCTTCACCAGGTTCGCCTTGAGGGCCACGAGGTCCTGCTGGACCTACACAAGCACACAACAGCGCCGTTATTGAGACAAGCAAAAATTTAATGTATTTCATAAGTATTTACTGATTAAACATATCTTTAAAATAAAAATCCAAAATCTCCGAAACCTGCTCATACGCCTCCTTCGCGGGACTTTTAGGATTTAATTCGGTTGCCTTTAGGTAGCAGTTCATCGCTTCGCTTAGGTTCTCTAACTTGCGATAAGCGTTACCCATTAAATAGTAAGCCTCATCGGAATTGGCATCACGAAATTCTAAGTACTGATCCAACACCGAAATGGCTTGCTCTGCTTTTCCTGCCTGCAACAGGCGTTTTGCATCTTCTATCATTGTTTACTTGAATTTAGCAACTTGTTCGTTAATCCATTCTTGATTATCGAAGTAATCAATTTTCATAGCGGCACGTACTTCGTTAAGGGTTTGCGCAGCTACTTCGCGTGCCTTTAAGCTACCTTCACGTAGTACGTTGTACACGTAAGGAATGTCTTTTTCAAATTCTTTACGACGAGCACGGATAGGTCCTAACACTTCTTCCAATACAGCGGTCAAGAACTTTTTGCATTTTACATCGCCCAAACCACCACGACGATAGTGTGCTTTTAGCTCGTCAAGGTTGGCATAATCGGGCCAGTATGATTTAAAGTGTTCGTCGGTACAGAAAGCGTCTAGGTAGGTAAATACAACGTTACCCTCTACTTTACCTGGGTCTTCTACGCGTAGGTGACCTGGGTCTGTGTACATTACTTTTACTTTTTTAGCTAGTTCGTCAGCCTCTTCCGATAGGTAAATGCAGTTGCCCAACGATTTACTCATTTTAGCTTTGCCATCGATACCTGGCAAACGCAAGCATGCAGCGTTTTGAGGCAACAAGATTTTGGGTTCTACCAAAGTTTCACCATAGATACCGTTGAAACGACGCACAATTTCGTTGGTTTGCTCAATCATGGGAGCTTGGTCTTCGCCTACTGGAACAGTGGTTGCTTTAAAGGCGGTAATATCGGCTGCTTGGCTAATGGGATAGGTAAAGAAACCTACAGGAATGCTAGTCTCGAAATTACGCATTTGAATCTCAGTTTTTACCGTTGGGTTGCGTTGCAAACGCGATACGGTTACCAAGTTCATGTAATAAAATGCCAATTCGGTAAGTTCTGGCACTTGCGATTGAATGAACAAGGTTGATTTGGCTGGATCCAAACCGCAAGCCAAGTAATCCAATGCTACTTCGATAATATTTTGACGCACTTTTTCGGGGTTATCGGCATTGTCGGTTAATGCTTGTGCATCGGCAATCATGATAAAAATTTTATCAAACTCGCCCGAATTTTGTAATTCTACCCTACGACGCAACGAACCTACATAGTGTCCGATGTGCAATTTTCCCGTTGGTCTATCGCCTGTTAATATAATTTTTGACATAGCTACGTTTAATTTTCTACTCCTTATTATTCAGAACAACAAAGGTAATGTTTTTTCAAGACAAAAGCAATACACTTAATTTCTTGTTAACGAATTGGCTATTTTCGTAAATACAAACATGGGCATGATACTACCAAAAGCAAGGGCCACCAAAATGCCAATGGCATATGCCATGTTGGTAAAAAACTGGTCAAAATAAACGGCTTTATCGGCCAATTCGATGTGTTGCAAGAAGTGCAACAACGCAAATATCGCCTTATAGGCATACATACCAGGAATCATGGGTAGCAAAGCAGGAATATACACTACGGTTGCAGGCGTGCGGGTTAATCGTCCAAAAACAAGTCCACAAATACCCATCACAATAGCGCTTACAAGGCAAGATACAAAAATATGACCACCTGCTAATTCTATCATAAACAAGCGTGTTAGGTAACCCAAAAATCCTGTCAATAAAATAGCAGATATTGCCCTGCGAGGAGGGTTTGAAATCAATCCAAATCCCAATGCAACTACAGCTGCAGCAACGGATTTTAATAACATATACAGCAACATACTACAAGCAATGAATTAAATTGATAGAGATTAATAACCCGACTGCCAACATAATGGTATGCAAGGTTGCATGCACCAAACGCGAAAAGCCAATCACCACAAAGCCTTCGAGCACATCTATCAGTCCGCTGATGAATACCACTCCAGGTACCAAATATAGCACACTGGTAGCCACAGCTACTTGCGCCGTATCGACATCAACAAATGCTCCGCAAGCTGCAATCGAAGCTGCTGCCAACGCAGAAATAAGCACATTTAAGTGATTATTCACCTGTTTTTTTGTTAGAAAACTGCGTAGGTTAAAGCTAATAAAGGTAGAAACAAAGACCATCAGCATTGCCCAAATATTGCCATTAAATAGGAAGCATAGCCCAAAGCTGGCGATAGATGCCATGAGGGCGACTGTTAGGTGCGAGTACCGAGGTCTGGCGATAATAGCATTGAATTTTGCTTCAAAGTCTGCCAAGGGCATTTTCTTATCATACACTTCCCAACTAAGGCGGCTTAGATCGGCATTGTTCGATAGGCTAATGGGCGAAACGGGCACTGCTATTAGCTCGTAATAATGATTGGCGGGATTACCTGCCTCGCACAGCATGATGCTCAGGTTACGCAACGACAGATTGAGGCGTAAATCGTAGCCATAGGCTTCTGCTATTCGTTTGGCACTTCGGCTAATACGCGAGCTATGCGTACCTCCAGCTACCATTGTAGCCACGTAGCGTGCCAACAAATTTCCTAAAAGATTCATCTCGTTCATAGTGGGAGACAAAGATAATGCAAACCGAGAGCAATGACAAAAAAACGAAGTTTTTTAGACTCATTTTTGAAAATAATTAATGCTTGCATAAAATTATTTGAAAAAAATGAGGCGTAACAGCAAACGCAGTTTGCGGTCATTGCCGAGGTGCCGCTTATCTTCACGAACGAAGTAAGTAAAGATAAGCAAACTTGGTTTATCCGAGGTGCCGCTGGTATATATTTTCTGCAACCTATCAATACGCATAGGCGAAGCCGTGGTAAGGATAGGTTGCAGAAAAATATCATCGCACAATTCTTTATTGCTGAATAAAAAAGGGCAACCACGTGATGTGATTGCCCTTTAGAAGTTAATGCTTCAGATTATTTCTTAATCCAAACGTATTGCGAAAGTGGTTCAACAGTAACCTTGTTTACGCCTGCTTTCACTTTGGTAGTTTTGTTTTTCGATTTTACGCCTTTGATGTTAATCGCATCAGCAGTACCCACCAATTGCCATTTGCCTTTTGGTAGTTCTACGTTTTCAAAGTCGATTGGTTCGTGACCAGCATTGATTAGTACCAATACTTTGTCGTCTACCAAGTAGCCCAATGCGCTTTCTGCTTCTGGCAAGAACCATTTCTAGTAATCATCTGCCACTTTTTCGCCTTGGCGGAACACTTTAC
>JAZQZN010000016.1:0-12411 GCA_045634045.1 Candidatus Enterocola sp.
CAATTGCTCATGATGTGGCTAAAGTGCCATATTTTGGTTCCGTTGCCAATTTGGCAACCTTCGTCTACATAAGACGATTCGTGCTTAAAATATTCCATATCGCTTCGCTCTGGTTATGCGGTGATGCGGTTATACGGTGATGCGATATCAAAATCCGACTCACCGACTCACCAAATCACCGAATCACCAATTATTTATTAATAAATTCTAACACAGACGATGTAATATACTCCAATTGTTCTTCATCCAATTCGGTGTGCATGGGTAGCGACAATACGCAATCCATCAATTTTTCGGCTACGGGGAAGTCGCCTTTTTTGTAGCGAGGATCTTGGTAAGCTTTTTGCAAGTGCAAAGGAACTGGATAGTAAATCATGGCTGGAATGCCTTTTTCTTTCAAGTATTCTTGCAAACCGTTTCTGTCTACGTTTACCAATTTAAGGGTGTATTGGTGGAATACGTGGGTGGTAAAGGGCGATGTAATAGGAGTAATCAATTTATCGCACGATGCAAATGCATTGTTGTAGTAAGCAGCAGCTGCTTGACGGTTAGCAATGTATTCGTCCAAGTGGCGCAATTTAACGTCCAATACAGCTGCTTGAATGCTGTCCAAACGGCTGTTTACACCAATCATATCGTGGTAGTAGCGAACCACCATACCGTGGTTAGCAATAGCACGCATTTTAGCTGCCAATTCGTCGTCGTTGGTAAAGATAGCACCACCGTCGCCGTAGCAACCCAAGTTTTTAGATGGGAAGAACGAGGTACAACCAATGTTACCAATACAACCCGATTTTGCTTTGCTACCATCGGCAAAAGTATAATCGGCACCAATTGATTGGCAAGCATCTTCTACAATGTACAAGTTATTTTCTTTAGCCAATTGCAATAGCGCATCCATGTTGGCGTTTTGACCAAACAAGTGAACAGGAACAATGGCTTTGGTTTTGGGAGTAATGGCTTTACGAACAGCTTCGATATCGATGTTAAAGGTATCTTCTTCTACGTCAACTACCACAGGAGTTAAGCCCAACAAAGCAACAACCTCTGCAGTTGCAATAAAGGTAAAGGTAGGAGTAATTACCTCGTCGCCTGGTTTAAGACCCAATGCCATCAACGCAATTTGAAGCGCATCGGTACCGTTACCTGTAGGAATAACGTGTTTTACGCCCAAATAAGCCTCCAAATTCTTTTGGAATTCGTTTACTTTGCCACCTTTAATAAAGGTTGTGGTATCAATCACTTCTTGAATACCGGCATTTACATCCTCTCTGATTTTTTCGTATTGACTTTTTAAGTCAACCATTTGAATTTTTTTCATAAAAATTTTGTTATACGTTTGGTATTTAATGTGCCCATTGTGGGCTTTGTTTGTTTATTTTAATTTCACAAATATACAAATTAACTGCTAAAAACCAATATTTAAACCACAAGTAATGGTAATATTCTCACCTTGGTAAAAACTTGGCGTAAACTTATCCAAATAACCTTGTGCCGTTAGGCGATTTTCGCCATCAATTACAGGCGAATCAATATCGTATCCACGTGCATTGTTCCAATCTACCTGAACGGTGGCGTACGCATTGGGCCAAACCTCGTACAAGGCTTTAAATGACACAATGTCGTTCTCCCAAACAATGTCCTTTAAAATGGGTTGCGCCAAAATTTGTTTGGTATTGCGACGTACGTAATCGTAATCGTTGCCCTTTTGGTCTTTGGTATAAGACAAATTCAAGTTCAATCCTTTTACAGGCTTGTAGTTGATAAAGGCAAAGAACTGTTGCGAATTATCGCCCAAATAGTGACCTAAATTATAGCTGTTCGATGCCCAGGTGATGGCCTGAATGGAGTGCTTATAGCTGAGCGTATTGGTGCGAGTAAACTCAAAACCACACGACAGGTTCTTCAGTGGCCAGTTGCTCACTTCAAAGCCTGCCTTGTACGAAATCAGGTTGTGCTCATCGTTCGACAAACGTTTGGTGGCAAACTCATCGATAAAGATCGAGGCAAACAGGTGCAAGTGCTTGATGTTGCGTGAGCTTAGGTTAATAAAGATTTGGGAGTTTTGATTTTCAGACCCGACGCCTTTGGTCATCAAGTGGTCCAACGATTTAAAGAACGCAAATGGAATCAAGAACATGGGTTGTATGGTGCGTTCTGAATAGACAATGGAGTTACCTACCGATAATTTTAATCGAGGAATGGGGGTAAAGGTAAACATATTGGCCGCAATAAACTTATTCATGGGCCTGTAATGTTTTTCCGATTCGGTGGTGGTGTAAGTTTCTTCGGTGTAAAAATAGGTACTGTCTAGCACGTTGCTTACCATCCAACCGTGTATGTAGTTAAATTCAAACCATTTGCAGGGCGTTAGGCTAAGGGTAATCATGGGGAACGATGGTGCCCTGCCCGATATAATGTTGGAGCAATTGTAGCTATCGCCCCAGGCCAATTGGTCTTTTACCAAACCGATGCTACCCCACCAAGCGTAGGCCTTGATACCGCCCCTAAAATCGCTGTAGTCGCCACCATAACTGGCTTCTTTGTACTGATAGCCTGGTAGGTTGTACAAATACTGTGGTTTGGTTATTTTGGCGGCATCAATTTTTTCATAGATATTGGCGTAGTACTCATCGCTCAACTGCCTGCCGTCTAACGAAATATCGCGTAAACTACCCCACACCGATACGTGTTTGACAATATCCATTTGCACATCAAATCCCCAACGACGTTTCATAATCAAACCATGGCGATTGTACATCAAATCCATGCCCAAAATAGGTCGCAAATGAAATTTAAAATGCTTGTTTTGCCACAAAAATTGAGGTTGCAATAGCGATAAATCGAACGATTTTTTATCGGTCCAATGCACGTATGCTTTGGGCATGGTGTCTAATTCGTTGGCAAAATCGCTCATAAAAAAGGCCAAATCCTTTTTTTGACGTTTGTTGAGTAGCGAATCTTGCGCTTTGGCTTGCTTTAGCATCTCGGCAATGGCGTTGCGGTTGTAAGGCTTTATCGCCGAGTTTACATCTACCAAACCATCGGTAGCTAATTCGTCAATAAAACTATACAAACGGGTATATTCCATGTTTTGCGGAATGTTTTGCGCAACCAATCCAGCGCAAAACAGTCCTAAGAATATAGTGATGATATAGAGTTTTTTCATATTTTCGAATAATTACGAAATCATTTTTTTCAATTGATAGAATTATAAGCCTGACCATCCAATCGGCATTTTATCATAGTTTTTCTACAAAATCAGATACGCTTCGCTTTCTTCCACTGATTTTGTTTAACGAAAAACCACAATAAAATGTATCTCCGATCTCCTGGATACGTCTTATAATTCTATCAATCTCAAGATATACTTTACAGCCTTATAAAATTACGCTAGTGGCTTCTGGCGCGTTTAAAGACTATATTCACAAAAATCTTCCAAAGATAAATCGTATCGGTAATCAGCGCGCCGCGCTTGATGCACATTTTAAGGTATTTCATTTCGGACGCCTGAATTTCATCGAGCGTTTTGGGCATATCCGCATAGAAAGGAGGAAGCAAACCTGGTTTTACCTGGGTGCGTAACTCTTGCAATTCTTTGCTGTATAGGCTAAAATAATGCTTACTAATGGGACGTACACCTACCAATTTCATATCGCCTTTGAGCAGGTTGAGCAGCATGGGTAGCTCATCCAACCAACAGCGACGCATAAATCGCCCTACGGTGCTCACACGAATATCGTGGGTAAATTTACCACCCTCTTGCAAACCGCATTTTTGGTAAATGTATTCTTGCAAGAATTCGGAATATGGATACATGGTGCGTGCCTTGTAGAACTTAAAGGTTTTGCCATTTTTACCTACACGGTTGAGGGAAATAATCGGACCGTAACGACGTTTTTTGTACATGGGTGGTTCTTGTCTGCGACGTGCCACAAAGTAGGTATAATGGTCGATTTTCTTTTCTGCGACAATTTCAAAACCACAGAAATAAAGACGGCCAAACACTTCTGTTTTCGATAGCACACGGCGTTTGCCTCGGGTTATATCGTAATACAGGCGTTTGGTCAAGAATAATTTGGGAATAACACGTTTAACAAAGTAGTAGAACGTGTAGAAAATCCAGTTGATGCCTGCTGGGTATTTTTGCAGGATTTGCTGTTTCTTGACGTGTTTATCTTTGAATACCCCTACGTACAAACCTCCATCGGGCAATTTTTCATTGGCCATGGAGAACATTTTGTTGATACCACGAATGTTGTTCAAGCTGCGCACATTGATGATGGTATCGTATTTGTAGGGAGTTAGTCTTTCTAAGTTAAAAATGGCGGTGGATGCAAACACGTACGTGTTGCTACTGTGCAAATCTACCTGTTGGCATAGCCAGTTGAAAGCGCGCTTGCTCATCCATTTGCTCATAGCCAAACGAATCGCTTCGTAGGCTTCGTCCGATATCATAACGGGTGGCGTCAATACGGATTGAGGTGCACGTTTGACGGTAGGTGCAACTTCTTCTTCGGGATCTGAGGCATACAAAAAGGCAAAATAAAGCGATTGTGCCACAAACCAAACTGCAAATGCAACGCTCACTACTGCCGTTAATACCCAAATGGAATAGTTGGGCAAGGCAAAATAGAACACGATAACGGCAATTACATACGATGCTACCGAAGCATTGGCAGCCTTAAAAATAGAGGGGAAATAACCTTGCTGACGAATGGTGGATGCATACCTGCCCAATAGCCATGCAAAAAATAGCCAACCGATGCCAAAGCAAGCATACACAGGCAGGTACTTTTCAAAGGGATTTTCAGTGTTGAATGGAACTAACCATAGTACTACAAATACACTGACTATAAGGTTAATAACATCCGCAATAAAATGGCGCGATTTAAAATGCAGGATGCTGGGACGTTTTGCATTTGACTTTTTCATTCGTATAATTTTTACGATGATGAATACAATAATACAATCACGCAAATATAATTATAAAAAATTGAATAAAAAAGTTAAAATATCGACAAATCAAGCCGTCAAAAAATTAGCGGATAAAATGGTAAAATTTCAGTGCAGTAGTGCCCAATTGGTAGAGGAATGGGTTGTTAATCGCCAAAAAACGACCCTCTTCCACCAAATCGCCACCAAAACGCAGTTTAAAGTCGCGAACACCGTAGGGCACGCCTGGTTTTCCGGCTCCCATGGTATCAAAAATGGGCAAATTTTGTTTGATGGCATATTGTATGGCCAATCCATACACCCAAACCGAAGGCGACAGTTCTTTGTAGGCTTCATCCAATCCACAGGCATAATAATCATAGAGGGCTTTATTGGGCCATTCAAACAACGCCATCCCCCCTATCATTTTTTCATCTTTGTAGAGCAACAAAAGCTTGCCAGATTCGCCCATGATCATGGTTTCAAAAAAAGCATAAGGGAACAAGGGTTTGCGTACCTTTTGCTGGTAATGCCTTTTTAGCATCGCGTAAAATTCTTTGACTTGAGCAGGATACGTAGCCATTTGGAAGGTAACACCAGCAGGTATGGGTTTACTCAGCACCCTACGGCGGTTGCTATCCATACGTTGCAAGGCATTTTCCCATGTATCGCAAGGAATCTTTACGTTTAAGTGAGGTTGGTAATCAAAGCCGAATTGGGCAAATGTATCCGCATATTGGCTATAATCGTGTAGGTTTCTAATTTCGATATAAATGGCTTTTCGGGTGCGTTTCTTGAAGGCAATTAGCAAAGTTTGCAAGGCTTCGGTGCTAATGTGAGGATGCAATAGCAGCCCTCCATTAACAATGGCTCTACGCGAAAAAAAGGACTTCAATCCCTTTTCTGCCTGTATATACCCTACCGCCACACCGACCAGCTGATTGTCTTCCTGTACCGCCACATCAAACACATCCAGATACGGCTGAGCATCGTACACACGAAAAGCTTGTGGCGACTGAAAAAAGGAAGCATAAGGACTCACTTCCAACAAATCATACCACTCCTCCATGTGCGCGCTGGCAGCTACTATGTTTAGTGTTTGCGCCATTTAATTAGCAGGTATTTGATGGTATTTTTGAGGTTTTGTGCGATGGATTCTTGTATGCCTTGGACCCATTTATCGGTCCAACGTTGCGGATGTGTGGTAATCATAATGCGAGGAGGCAAAGTGCCGTCCTTACAAGCGCGAATAATATCATTAGTACGCTTATATACCCAACCATTCGCAGTCCAAATATCTTGGTAAGTAGGAATTTTATCGCGCACGCTTACCTTGTAGCCATCCCAGCGTCTACCGGTATCGGTTAGGTAAAATAAATCCGAAAAATCGACATCAAAATAAGGTTCTCCAATCAAGCCAAAATCTTTTTTATAAGAGGCAAATTGCCAAATATCTTTGCTGTCGTATTTACTGGTGGGCGCACCGTGCATGCAGATGGTTTTTACCGGATAATACGTTCTAAAATACGCCAGTTTCTCGGCAAAATGCGCCACCGCTTTTTCGGGCTCGCCACCACAAAGCGACATATCCTCGTAATGGTAACCAATTTCGTGGCCCAACGCTACAATGGCTTTGATGCATTCGGGTTTATCGCTATCGGGCACTACCCTAAAATAGTAGCTAGCAGGTATGCCCAAACTGTGCTCAATTTTTGCCGTTTCTACCGAATTCTCAGCCTTTAGATCCACATCGTGGCGGAGGATGATGTATTTTGTTGTTAATTTCGATGATGCGAACTCACAATACTGCTGAAAGGTGATAAACTGATAACCATGCGCTTGCAGGGTTTCCAGTAATTGTTGGTATATGCGTAAACTAAAATCCATGACACAAATGTAGTAAAATTTGCTCATATATGACATTTCTGTTTCATTTTACATTATTTATCACCAAATTTTGCACATTAAAGTCATTTTTGTGCAATTAAATACACGTAATATGCACAGACAAACTACTTTTGTGCAAAATTTTAAACCAATTTGTATGACAAAGTTCAAAAACAGCCATGTTCTTATTACGGGCGGAGGCTCGGGCATTGGCCGCATCATGGGACGTATCGCCCTAGAAAAAGGTGCAAAAAGTTTAACCATCTGGGATATTAACGAGAAAAACTTGGCCGATACCCAACAAGCATTGGCTCCTATTGGAACCGTTTACACCCACAAAGTAGATGTTTCTAACCCTGAACAAATAAAAGCTGCAGCACAAGCTACCCTTAAAGTTTGTTCGCAAATTGATATTTTGATTAACTGCGCTGGCATTGTTGCCAACAACAAAACCTTCGATCAACAATCGGAGCAAGACATTTTGCGCACCATGAACATCAACGCCACTGCGCCCATGTTGGTAAGTTTGGCCTTTTTGCCCGATATGATCAAACGCAACTTTGGTCATATTTGCAATATCGGTTCGGCTGCCGGTATGATTTCCAACCCCCGCATGTCGGTGTATGCCGCTAGTAAATGGGCAACCATTGGTTGGTCGGACTCGCTACGCATCGAACTAAAACAAGCCAAAAGCAACGTGCACGTTAGCACCATTGCCCCCTACTTTATCAACACAGGCATGTTCGATGGCGTAAAATCGCGTTTCTTCCCCATTCTAAAAGCAGAACCCACCGCTAAAAAAATCATCAAAGCCATCGAGAAAAACAGAAACTTTAAAGGCCTTCCTTTTGGATTCCACTTTATCCGTTTCTGGCAAGCTATTTTGCCTACCTTCTTATTCGATTTCATTTTTGGCGAAGTAGTTGGCATTTTCCACGGCATGGAACAATTTACGGGAAGGAAGTAGACTTTCCCACTGCATACAACAAAGGGTGATTAAGTGGTCTTACGACTCTTTAATCACCCTTTTTAGGTTGGTTATTATCTTTATAAACTTCTGTATACCTTATCCAGCGTATTGATGTGTTTCTCAATAGAATATGCCTCTCTTACCGCTTTGGCATTATCGATGGCTTGTTTTTGATATTGTTCGATGTTCGTTACAAAATGCATAAATTTCGCACAAAAATCGTCCGTATCGTTGGTTTTATAGATAGAAGCCCATTTGCCTTGTGCAGTTACTTCCGTCATCACTTCCCAATCGTTCACAAAGGTGGGCAAACCAGCCGCAACAGCTTCAATTACCGCAATACCAAAGGTATCATGATCGGTAGCATAAACAAATGCATCCATGTGCTTGAGGATTTGTGGCACATCGCCCCTACCCCCTAAAAAGTGTACGCAATCCGATAATCCATTTTCTTGGCAATATTGCACACAATTATCGTAACGCCAAGGCTCTGCATCGCTTTTTTTACCAACAAAATAAAAATCGTAGTTTACGCCTTTGTCTTTTAGTCCTTTAAGAAATTGACACATAGAATTTTGTGCCCGTCCGGGCACAAAATTGCCTACCATCGCCAATTTCAGCGAAGTTATTCCGCCCTCTGGGCGGTCAATTTTGGCAACAGGTAGTTGCAATGGTTCTTTTAGAACATCTAATTTAGAAAAGTTAATACCATTGTACACCACGTGCAACTTATCCAAACATTTTAGGTTGTATTTTTGGATGTAGTATTGTTTTTGCGCTTCGCTTACAAAGCATACCGCATCGCTGTGTTTGATGCTCCATTTAAGCAACCATTTATTCAACCCCTTGGTACCAAAATCGTATCCATGAAAAGTTTGTACCACCTTAATTTTGGTACACATGGTAGCCAAAATAGCATACACGGCATCTATGAACTGTTGCGCATGAGCAATGGTTACTTGTTCTTTCTTTAACAATTTGCGCAAACGGCACAAATACGACACAAAATTTTTACCATTGGGTGCACATTGAACAAACAAAGGTTGGGTTGCATAAAAATCATCTTTATAAGGACCATCCTTGCGGTGCACGCCTATAAAATCATACGCAGCTTTATCTGCACTTTTAAACACATCCAATAGCAAGGTTTCTGTTCCACCCCTGCTTAACGATCCTAATAAGTAGGCTATTTTCATTGGGAATTCAGTAATGAATATATTTTGTTACAAAGTAACGAAAATATTTGCAATAAAAAAACACCCTAACAGCAAATGACCATTAGGATGTTTCTGTTCAAAAGATTTATTGCCTACAACTCCGCTTTCCACAAGCCGTGAATGTTGCAATATTCGTACACCGCAATCGGTTCCCCTTTGCACGTACAAATAAATGCTTCGGGCTTATCCTTTAAATCGACGCGGATACCGCCATCTTCATTTTCGACATAGATAAATGCAATGTGGTGTTCTGGTAACATCGGATGCGGAACACTACCCACCTCTATTTTTAGCTTGCAGCTATCCAGCCTAGTTACCACTGGCAAATGTTTTTCTACACTCGCCTCTTCAGTATTGGCTACTAATTCGGCCATTTTTTCTCCGCAGCATACTACGGGAACATTAGAATCTACTACTTTCATAATCACATTACCACAGTGATTACATTTGAAAAATTGTACTGCCATAATGCTTACATTTAAAAAGGTTAATGAATAACTTTTAGAAGCTACTAACATTCGCTTCTACCTGCAGCAAATGTAGTTTTTTGTATGAACATCGCACGCAATCGATTCCAAAATTTACAGGCCATTAAGTTTTTTTACACATAGACATCCCGTAGTGTTTAGATAGTTTAAAATCGCATCGATAAAATGCTAACAGTTACAAACTTTTAGTATTTTTGCCGAGAGGATATTTAAATACTGTACAATGAAACGGTTGCAGTTCAATAAATGGTTCCCCACTACAACACGCAAGAAAATAACCTCCTGGTGGCATTTCTGCTTATTTTTGGTGGCGTCATTAACCATGGGCGCTATTATTATCGACTATGGTTACATACAACATCCCTACGAAAACGAAATCCTAGAAAACATTTACAACAACACCTGGTGGATTTATTGCCTATCGTACCTGTTTAGCATCCTTACTTATTGGAAGCGCATGAGCGGCAAACGCATCATTACCACCATTATCTGGGGTATTTTATTGGCAAAGAGTTTCTCGGTACAGACGATTTGGGCTCTTTCTATGGCAGACAAGTCCATTGATAACATTGAGCCTTTGGATTTCGGCTAAGAAGATATGCTTGACCCCTTTCTTCATGACGATAGACTAATTGGGAATAAAGCAACTTACAAAGAATGGGAATATCGAGATTGAATAACCTATCACACAATTAGTTACTCTTAACTATCATAATTTATATTTGCAATATGTAGGATATATACTTTTGAGACATACTTATTCTATACTTTTAAACTTAGTTTTAAGTTGATTGTAATCCAACACTAGAATTTTCAAATCTGAATCAATTGTATTGTAGTATTCTTGGATTTTTTTACTACTCCTATCAGTGAATTTCTCCAATACAAACACGAGAATTATATGTGGATTCTTTTGTAATATATTCTCTTTCAACTCCAAAACTTGATGATACGTCAAGAGAAGTCTATTGACAGAAATTACATCTCGTACATACTTACACTCAACAATGTGCGTATTGCCATCAATTACACCTATTGCGTCATAAGTATATCTTCCAATTTTTACTTCCTCGGCAAACTTTGTATTGTATATTGTATTCAATTCCTGTATTGCTAAATGAGCCGAGTTTTCTGCAGAATAAGCCAATGCACAAATATTTGATTTTTCGTTTTTAATCACTTCAGACGAATCATCTATATTTATGGGCTTTGTATCCTCGTAAATTGAATTCTCTGTGGCTTCTCTTATATATTTCGTCTTGCGTTCTGTATTTGTAAGTTTAATAAAATTAGCTTCATCTTTAAAATCTGTAGGACCGTATAATTTTTCATGGTGAAAACAAACTAATAATACAAAAACAACGAAAATTATTACAGGGAAGATAATAATAAACCAAATAAACGGAAGTCGTTCTTCAGCCCCATTCAGTTTATCTAATCCGATGGAAAATACAAGTCCTGCAATCAAATAACATATCGTAACAAATAACGCAATTACTCCAAGAGGGTTTCTTAAGAAATTCTTTATATTATCCTTGTTTAGCATAGTTTCTATATTCATTATTTTTTATGTTTTCTGCAAAATTACTTATAATTTCTCAAATCTGTTATTATCAATGAAGAATAATTATCTTTGCGGAAGTAGAACGATAATTTTATTAGTGAAATGAATATGAATAATATGCAAAAGACACCAGAACAACAGATAGATGAGGCTGTAGAAATCTCAAAGGCATTATTTTTACCAAATGCTAGGAACCCACACGAAGCAGAGAAAATTAAACGAAATATAGAATCCGCAGGAGATCATTTGAAGTCTTTAGCTGCTATCGTTAATGATGCAAATTTATTCAAGGCTCTATTCTATGAGATGATGTCAAAGATGAGATAACGGAATAGGCTGCGAGGTCGCAGCCTATTCCGTTATAAAGACTCTAATCATATTATTCTATCTCCAAGAACCCCATTTGGAAGGCGTCGGGGAAGATGAACTTCTTTTCACCGAGGGTAAATTTGATGTGGATAAACTTTTCGTTCTAGTTGATTTTTACAACGGTTCCTTTGCCAAACTTTTTATGAATGACAGTGTTATCAATACCGATTGTTTCTAATTTGGTTTCAAGGTCGTGCATTGTTTGTGACTCTAGCGATGGAGCAACAACCTCTGTTGGTATCACAGGCGGTACTTGAACGATTGGCTTTACCGATTCAGTTTTTATGGTAGGCTTACTATCCACCGGTTTTACCGCTTTATTAGTGGCTTCAATAGGTTCGGCAACTCTTGAATACGAACTATAATCAACCTCGCTCATTGAGAATTGCTGATTATAGAACAATTTCTCATAATGCCGAAAACGGAGCATGTCCACCCAGCCAAATCGGCTAAATCCACCCAAAATTTTGTAATATAGGCGCCAAAATGGCATTAAAAAACGGAGCATATCCATTCAAAATGCACAAAACGCTTAAAAAACTCTCAAAAAAACGGAGCATTCCCGTTCACTACACTTTAATGTAAGAAAAATGTTCTAAAATCAAGCAAAAAACGGATCATATCCGTTCATTCTGATTTTTGTAAGTGCATTAGAATCAATTGCTTGACTTTAAAAATCGGAGCATTTCCGTTCACATTTCAACTCTTTATCCGTATTTTGTATGCAGAAATAATCTACATACTATACGACCATGGCAGGAAAGAGTAAAAACATGAGCCAAATCAAGCAACTACTTCTACTATCATTTAGGCAAAACATGACCGTATGGAGAACAGAAAAACAATTTTTAGCGATAATAACGCAGATAAAAAACAATAGAGAGAACGAAAATAAGTGGGTAATGAATTTTACGAAAAATTGGGTAGTTTAAATTTGCTAATTACAAATAGGATAAGTTGTCAATGCTCAATGCTTCATTA
>JAZQZN010000017.1:0-51129 GCA_045634045.1 Candidatus Enterocola sp.
ATTATGGCGGGTTCGCTTTGCCCTGTTGAATTGATGCGCCAAGTATCGGACAAAATGCACATGACCATTACCAGCGTGTATGGCCTAACCGAAACCTCGCCTGGTATGACCCAAACTACCATCCACGATAGTTTTGAAAAACGTTGCACCACCGTAGGTCGCGACTATCCGTTTGTAGAGGTACAAGTAATCGACCCCGAAAGCGGCGAAATTTGTCCTCCAGGAGTCCAAGGTGAAATGTGCTGCCGTGGTTTCAACGTCATGAAAGGATACTACAAAAACCCCAGTGCCACGGCCGAAATCATCGACAAAAATGGTTTCTTACACTCGGGCGACTTGGGCGTAAAACACGAAGATGGCTACTACCGCATTACCGGGCGTATCAAACATATGATTATTAGGGGTGGCGAAAACATTTACCCACGCGAAATTGAAGAATTCTTATACCACCTAGAAGGCGTAAGCGACGTACAAGTAGCTGCCGTTCCTTCTAAAAAATACGGCGAAGAAGTAGGCGCATTCATCATTCTTAAAGAAGGTGCTACCCTAGAAGCCGAAGACGTAAAAGATTTCTGCAAAGGCAAAATTGCCCGCTATAAGATCCCAAAATACGTATTCTTTGTGGATAGCTTCCCACTTACAGGCAGTGGCAAAATCCAAAAGTACAAGCTAAAAGAGATGAGCTTACAGCTTTGCAAAGAACAAGGCATCGAAGTTATCTAATCCACCAGATACACACAAAAAAGAAAGCCGATCACTCACAGGTGACCGGCTTTTATTATAGAGTGATTATCCTTAGCGGATAATCACTTTAAATGCTTGTTCGAATGTTTCGAATCGTACTACCATCAAGTACAAACCTGCTTCGTAACCTGCAACTTCCACTACACCTTCATCGCTGTAGGTAGGAGCATAAGTTCTACCAGACAATGCCATCAAACGTACATCGGTAATTGCTTCATCTGCATTAACGGTAATAAAGTCTGTTGCAACAGAAGGATAGATGGTTGCGTTACCTTCATATACATCGTTGATACCTACAAAGGTGTAGTTATCTGGAATGTTAGGCAAGGTGAATTTTTTAGCGGTATAAACTTTCATCTCACCAGCTGGAAGAGTAAGAGAAGTACCTTCTGCCATAAGCGATGTGCTACCAGCCAAGTAATCGTACCAGCTATTGCCTGTAGGCAAAGTAAAGGTTTGAGAAGAAGTTCCTTGGTTTACAATCGCAAAGATTCTTTCGTTACCGGTACCCCAGATTACGCTGCGTAATTGTTTGTTAGAGCTAACGTCTGCCGATGCAGGGTTACCATTAAATACAGACGATGCCAAACGAGTACGTAGTTGGATAATTTGACCTACCTTTTTGTAAGCAGCCATACGGTCTGCATTTTGGTACCAACCTAAGTTTTCAGGAACTGGTTTACCATCGGTTTCGTAGCAAGGGCTACCACCTTTATCTTGGTCGTTACCAGCAGTACCTGTTGGGTTAGAGCAGTGAGAGTAATCGTAACCCATTTCGTCGAACATCCAAATCATTTGAGGACCATTCAACAACGCACCCCATGCAATAACAGAAGGAACACGTTTTAGACGATTTTTCACAGCGGTTGCAGAAGAACCAGCTTGACCACCCAAACCGTATTTATAAGCTTTCCATGATGGACGTTGTTCGTCGTGCGATGCAGCATAGGTTACATAACCGTCGCGGTTTACGCTGCTGAAGTTACCTTCTGTACCACGACCTTCTGCAGCTTTGTAGAAAGCAGTAGTTTGGTTATCCCAGCATAGCATACCAGCGTTAACGCATTGACCTGTTTGGCTTCTCCAGTATTCTAGGATGAAGTAACCATCAGAAGCTACTGATTTAACACCGTTGTTGTAGTAAGTTTTAAGGTTGTTTACTACATCAGTTTCGTTGTACGAGCTACCCGAAAGACCGTGTGCAAGGTCCAAACGGAAACCGTCCACTTTGTATTCGGTCAACCAGTGTTTCAATACGTAGGTAAAGTAGTCACGAGTACCTTGGTAGTTGTGGTTCAAGTCTTCGAAGAAAGCATCAGAGTGTGGGTTGTTAGGGTTGTAGTAAGGACTCTTGTCTTTACCCCACAAGGCATTCCACGATTGCAAGCCAGTAGCGTGGTTGAATACCATGTCCACAATCACAGCGATGCCGCGTTTGTGGCATTCGTCTACCAAGGTTTTGAAATCATTTTCACTACCGTACGCTTTGTCTACAGCACAGTAGTAGGTTGGGTTGTAACCCCATGATTTATTACCTTCAAACTCCGATACAGGCATCAATTCCAAGGCATTAACACCCAAGTTTTTCAAGTAATCCAAACGTTTGGTCATGGCTTTGTAGGTACGTTCAGGAGAGAAGTCGTACACCCAAGCTTCGTAAATTACCAAGTTGTTTTTGTTAGGACGTTTAAAGTTTTTGGTAGCATCGCTCCATGGGAAAGCAGGTTTGCCGGGATGCAATACAGATACATAGCCACTAGCCATACTGCCAGTGAATCTATCAGAGCTTGGATAAGGCATCAAAGTTGGGTCTGCTGCTGCAGGTTCCCATTTATCATCTGGGTGCAACACTTTAGACGAGTAAGGATCACCAATACAAACTTTTGTGTTACTGGTTTTCATTACCAAGTATTGGAATGCAAATTCTTTGCCTTGTTCCAAACCAGAGAAGGTATACCAGAAATAACCACCATCTTGGTTACATAGGTAGTTTTTGTTGGTTTTCCATTTGCTCAAATCCGAAAGAACGTACACCCTAAGAGGGTTATTGCCATTCTTGTCAGCGGCATAAAGACTCACGGTCACATCTCCTTTGTTGGGTTTGTCGTAGAAGATACCCTCTGTAACCCCAGCGGGTCTAGGTGTTTGCGCCATTGCCATAATGGCCATAGCTAACATCGAACATACTAGTAATACTTTTTTCATAAAATATTTAATTATAGGTTATTGATTGCGCTTAACTTGGTAAAGATACAAAAAACTTTTATTTATCCTATGTTTTTCGCATATTTTTGTCGCAAAAAGATGGGTTTATGTTAAATTACCGCTATCTTTGTAAAACATTTAGATAAAGTTACTGAAAATTATTTTAGCACATGGAACACAAACTAACCGTTTACAACACCCTAAGTCGCAAAAAAGAAACCTTTGTTCCTTTACACGAATCGACCGTAGGCATGTATGTTTGCGGACCAACCGTATATGGCGATGCCCACTTGGGACACGCTCGTCCAGCCATTACCTTTGACCTTTTGTTTCGTTACCTACAATATTTAGGATACAAAGTACGCTATGTACGTAACATTACCGACGTGGGTCACTTGGAGCACGATGCTGACGAGGGCGAAGATAAAATTGCGAAAAAAGCTCGCTTAGAGCAGAAAGAACCCATGGAAGTGGTACAATATTTCTTGAACCGCTACCACAAAAGCATGGATGCTTTGGGCGTACTTCCTCCCAGCATCGAACCACATGCATCGGGTCATATCATAGAACAAATCGCCTTTACACAAAAGATTTTAGATGCAGGTTATGCCTATATCAGCGAAGGTTCTGTGTATTTCGACGTAGAAAAATACAACAAAGACTACCACTACGGCAAGCTATCGGGCCGCAATATTGACGACCTCTTGGAAACCACCCGCGCATTGGATGGTCAAAGCGAAAAACGCCGCAGCGTGGACTTTGCCCTTTGGAAGAAAGCACAACCCGAACACATCATGCGTTGGCCTTCGCCTTGGAGCGATGGTTTCCCCGGCTGGCACATGGAATGTTCTGCCATGGGCACCAAATACTTGGGCGAAGAATTTGATATTCATGGCGGTGGCATGGACTTGCTATTCCCTCACCACGAATGTGAAATTGCCCAATCGACAGCCGCTTTGGGCAAAGAAACCGTGCACTACTGGATGCACAACAACATGATTACCATTAACGGACAAAAAATGGGCAAATCGTTAGGCAACTTCATCACGCTTGACGAATTGTTCAACGGCACTCACCCGCTGTTGGAGCAAGCCTACTCACCCATGACCATCCGTTTCTTCATTTTGCAAGCACATTACCGCAGCACCGTAGACTTTAGCAACGAAGCCCTACAAGCATCTGAAAAAGGCCTTGCCCGTTTGATGGATGCATACGAACGTTTGCAAAAATTGTCACCAGCAAGCACTTCTACCGTCGAAACAGCTGGTTTACGCGCTCGTTTGGAAGAAGCCATGAACGACGACCTCAACTCGCCAGTTGCTATTGCACATTTGTTCGAAACTTGCAAAGCCATCAACTTGGTACACGACGGGAAAGCGACACTCTCGGAGGCTGACCTTAATGAGCTAAAAGCGACCTTCAAACTATTTATCGAAGATATCTTTGGATTGAAAAGCGAAAGCGCATCGTCCGAAAGCAACGAGGCTTACAAAAAAGCCATTGACCTTTTGCTCAACATCCGCTTGGAAGCAAAACGCAACAAAGATTGGGGAACTTCTGACAAAATCAGAAACGAGCTCACCGCCATGGGTTTCAACATCAAAGATACCAAAGACGGTTTTGAATGGAGTTTATAATCATTCTTGCCTCAACTGATAAACTTTCAACCCCTTGCTTCGTCTAAAAGGAACAAGGGGTTGATTGTTTTTAACACACTTTAAACTCCGTACAACCAAAGGTTTAACAACAAAGCAGTACTTTTGCAGCATGAAAAGAAAATACATTATCACCTGGCTATTCCTCTTGAGTCTTCTGCCTGTAATGGGACAAGATTCGTGGACATTGCAACAATGCCTCGACTATGCTAAAGAAAATAGCATCAGCGTATTGCAGGCTATTCGCAACAAAGAAACTGCCCAACAAAATGCAACTGCTGCCAAAGGAGCATTCGCTCCTAACATCTCGGCTTCAAGCAATCAAAACTTCAACTACCAAGGCATGACTACTGGCAACGGAGAAGGATCGTATGGAGCTAACTACGGCATCAACTTGGGCATGAGCATTTTTGAGGGAGGAAAATTGATTTACAACAAAAAGCAAAGCGACATTTTGGTAGAGGTACGCGAAGCTGGCATTTTGTCAACACAAAAAGAAATTGAAATCTCTATCCTAAGGGCATATTTACAAGTATTGTATGCCCACGAAAACGTAAAGATTTCAGAAAGCATGCTCACTTTAAGCCAACAAGAGTTAGAACGTTCCAACATCCTTTTCGAGGCAGGCAAAATCACCAAGGCAGACTTGGCACAAGTCAAGGCACAATACAGCCAAAACAACTACAACCTTACCGCTGGCAGAAACAAATTGCGCAGCAGCATCATGGAGCTAAAACAGCTACTCGAATTGGACATTACCACTAAGTTTAACGTCGAAATCCCCGTTATTGCGGACGAGGAAATTTTGCAAGCACTCCCCGATATGCTGGAAATCTACCACCAAGCCATGCTTACCATGCCGCAAATCAAGGAAGCCGAGTTAAGCCTAAAATCAGCAGAATACGATCTTAAAACAGCGAAAGCAGGCTACATCCCCACCATTTCACTATCGGCAGGATTATCGGGCAACTACAACACAGCAGAAGATGCCAGTCTTCTCGACCAGTTTACCAGAAGTTTGGCACCTAGTGCAAGCGTTGGTATCAAGATCCCAATTTATGACCAAAGCAAAACGAAAACCAACGTTGCCAAGGCCAAAATTTCGTACGACATGACACAACTCAATTACCAACAAGCAGAGAAACAGATTGCCAAATACGTCGAATCGCTCTACATTGATGCCGAGTCTGCGCAAAGCAACTACCTTGCTGCTGCCGAAAAACTCAATTCAATACAAGAAAGCTACAACCTATTGTCGGAGCAATTCAACGTTGGTATGAAAAATACCGTCGAATTATTGAGCGGTCAGAACGATTTGCTCAAAGCACAATTAGAGTTGGCACAAAGCCGCTATGAAGCAGTCATCAGCATCCAATTGCTCAATATTTTACAAGATAAAGACATCATCGTAGGAATCCAACCTTAAACCACATACAACATGAAAACAAGATACCTTATTTATGCATCCGCATTGCTCGCACTTGTTGCTTGTAAACAAGAGGAACAATTTACCGATACTTTCAAGACTGCCGTTGTCGAAAGAGGTAGCATCACCAACACCGTAACCTCAACGGGTACCGTAGAACCTGTCAATAGCGTTGACGTCGGTACGCAAGTATCGGGCATCATCGATAAAATTTACGTGGACTACAACAGCCTAGTAAAGGAAGGACAAATCATTGCCGAGTTGGACAGAACCACATTGGAAGCCGACTTGCTCTCCAGCAAAGCCAATTTGGCATCCAGCAAAGCTGAATTAACCTACCAAAAAGCCAACTATGACCGCGTAAAATCGCTCTACGAACGTCAAGTTATCAGCGATGTAGAGATGGAGCAAGCACAATACCAATACGACAAAGCAAAAGCAGCCTACAGCAAAGTGGAAGCCGAAATGATTCGTGTCAAAAAGAACTTGGACTACGCGACCATCTACTCGCCCATCAGTGGTGTAGTGCTTTACAAAGCTGTTGAGGAAGGTCAAACCGTAGCATCTAGCTTCAACACTCCTACCCTTTTCACCATTGCTCAAGACTTGCGTAAAATGCGTGTCATTGCCAACATTGATGAAGCTGACATAGGCATGGTAAAAGAAGGACAATCGGTTAATTTTACCGTCGATGCTTACCCTAACGACACGTTCCATGGTGTGGTAAGTCAAGTTCGCTTACAAGCCACCACTACATCCAATGTAGTTACCTACGAGGTCGTGATTGACGCACCCAACGAAGACCTGAAACTAAAACCAGGGCTAACCGCCAATATTACCATCATTACAGAAGTGGCCAACGATGTACTTTTGGTACCTGTTAAGGCGCTTTCCTTTAAACCTGAATTGCCCGCACCTCCAGCACCCGCTAAAGGTGAACTACCTGACAGCACCAGCATGCCCCATCCTCCGCACAAAGAATTGCCAGCAGGACACCAACTTCTTTTTGTAAAAGATGCAAGAGGCATGCACCCCATTGCAGTTGAAGTAGGCATGACCAACGGCATCAAAACTGAAATTAAAAGCGGACTAACCGCTGGCGATACCATCATCATCGAACAAACCGCTAAAATTGATTTTCCAGCACCCGGAGGGCCTGCAGGAGGCAGCCCCTTTATGCCACAACCTCCCGGCAGAAACCGTAAACGCTAATCACCATGAGAAACATCATCGAGATCAACAATTTGGTGCGCAACTTTCAGGTAGGAGACGAAACGGTACATGCCTTGCGTAAGGTTTCATTTTCGATCCAAGAAGGCGAATTTGTTACTATTATGGGCACCAGTGGTTCTGGTAAATCCACCTTGCTGAATATTTTGGGATGCCTCGACACCCCTACTCAAGGCGAATACCTTTTAGACGGAGCTTCGGTTGCAAGCATGAGCAAAGACCAGCGTGCCGAATACCGCAACCGAAAAATTGGTTTTATTTTTCAGTCATACAACTTGCTTTCACGCACCACTGCTTTGGACAATGTCGCCTTGCCGCTACTTTACAACGGACATATCGGCAAAACAGAACGCATCGAACGTGCAAAAAAAGCATTGATTGACGTAGGATTGGAAAATCGTATGTACCATTTTTCCAACCAAATGTCTGGAGGCCAGCAACAACGCGTTGCCATTGCCCGCGCTTTGGTCAACCATCCCGTTATTATTTTGGCAGACGAAGCTACCGGCAACTTGGACACCCGCACCTCGTTCGAAATTTTGAGTCTTTTCCAAGACCTACACCGTGCAGGAAAGACCATTATTTTTGTAACACACAACCCCGAACTTTCGGCTTATAGTAGCCGTACTATCTTGCTACGCGATGGTCAAATCATCAGCGACACGAAAAACGAGCAACCACTATCTGCAGCCGAAACGCTTGCAAAATTGCCTAAATCCGACTTGTAATGAACTACTGGAACCTATTTTATATCGCAATTAGAGCCATTTTGAGCAACAAGTTGCGCACCTTGCTCACCATGCTGGGCATGATCATTGGCGTTTCATCGGTCATCACCATGCTCGCCATCGGGCAAGGCTCTAAAATGAGTATTCGCAACCAAATTTCCGAAATGGGATCGAACATGGTGATGATTCATCCTAACCGTGGACAAATGGGCGGCGTACGCATGAGTGGCGCAGACATGCAAAGTTTAAAGGCCAAAGATTTGGAAGATCTGCGCAACGAATGTCCTCACCTCAGCGCCATCACTCCACAAGTAAACAGCAGCGGACAGCTCATCAACGGCACCAAAAATGCGCCAGCATCCGTTTATGGCGTCAACGAAGATTACCTCTCTATTCGCAAGTACAAGGTAGAGCAAGGTTCGTTCTTTTCGGACAACCACGTAAAAACCTATGCTAAGGTGGCTGTAGTGGGAACAACCGTCGTTAAAAACCTGTTTGAAGAAGGCGAAGACCCCATTGGAAAGGTGGTTCGATTCAATAAAATTCCCATTACCATCGTGGGCGTTTTGGCATCCAAAGGAAGCAACAGCATGGGGCAAGACCAAGACGACATCGTTTTAATGCCTTACACCACCGTACAAAAACGTATTTTAGCTACCACACATTTTCAGAGCATCATCGCATCGGCAACCACCGAAAGCGAAACGCCACTTGCAATAGAAGAAATCAGCACCGTGCTGCGCCGCAACCACCAAATTACGGCAGACAAAGAGGATGATTTTGACATTCGTTCGCAAGAAGAGTTGGTTTCAACCCTTACTTCTGCTACCGACATGCTTACCATTCTACTTGCCTGCATCGCCAGCATTTCGCTACTGGTAGGTGGCATTGGCATCATGAACATCATGTTTGTTTCCGTTACCGAACGTACCAAAGAAATAGGTTTGCGTATGTCAATTGGCGCAAAAGAGCGACACATTATGCTACAATTCCTCATAGAAGCCATCATGATCAGCGTTTCAGGAGGCATCATTGGCGTACTATTCGGGCTATTCATCACCTCCCTAATTACGTTTTTGGCTGGTTGGCCCGCAGATGTACAGGCATGGTCAGTATTGCTTTCATTTGCCGTTTGTACCACCGCTGGTATTTTCTTTGGTTGGTACCCCGCTCGAAAGGCAGCGAAGTTGGATCCTATTGAGGCCATCCGATACGAGTAACGAATTTCGGTTTTTTGTATTATCTTTGCAGCATGAACAGAAAACAATTGATACTATGGATAGGCGGACTTTTGTGTAGCAGCTTATGTTTTGCACAAGAAGTCGGAACGGTTGCCATTACCCAAGATGCAACCTTAGAAACATTGCTCTACCAAAACAAGCAACAAAGCGCATCGTCGCAAGAGGAAGCATTAACAGCTGCTGGCTACCGCGTACAAATTTATTCGAGCAACTTATCACGCCAAGCAAAAGAGATGGCACAAGAGTGGAAAAAGACCATCGAATCTACTTTTGTTGGCAAAAAGGCATACATCACCTACCAAGCTCCTTTCTGGAAGGTGCGCGTTGGCGATTTTACCCACTATGCCGAAGCCGTTATGTTTAGCAAGGAGTTGAAACAAACCTACCCCAAAGAAGCGGGCGAAATCATTGTTGTAAAAGAAAAGCAGGTAAAACCCATCTACTTTGAACCCAAAGTAGCACCTGCCATCGCAGATAGTACCCTGAAATAGTAATATTGGTATGATTATAAGAATTTACGAAGACAATCCCAATCCGCGAGAAATCAACGAAGCGGTAAAAATTCTGCAAAATGGTGGGGTGATCATTTATCCGACCGATACGCTGTATGCCTTTGGTTGCGACATTACCAACGCGAAGGCCATCGAACGCATTTGCGCCATCAAGAACATCAATCCAGACAAAATGCCATTGTCGTTCGTATGCAGCAACATCAGCCACGTTAGCAACTATTCATACATCAATAATTCCCTTTTTAAACAGCTTAAATCTTGCTTGCCAGGTCCTTTTACTTTTCTACTCAACGGCAACAGCAATCTACCCAAACTCTTTAAGAAAAAAAATGTAGTCGGCATTCGTATTCCTGACAACAAAATTGCATTGGCATTGGTAGAAGCCTTGGGCAATCCCATTCTCTCTTCGTCTATTTTGATCAACGAAGAAGAACCCGAATACAGCACCAACCCAGAGTTGATGGAAGAATGGTACGGCAACAAAATTGATTGCGTTATCGACGGGGGAGAAGGACAGTTAGAACCCTCAACCATCATCGACTGCACCGAGGATGAACCTAGCGTGAAACGTAAAGGCAAAGGAATCTGGATTCCATAAGATACCGCACATAAAAGAAACGCTCAACTGGCTACAACCTGTTGAGCGTTTTTTCTATGGGAGTACAATCGGCAATACATGCCCCTGCGAAGCATTGGGTAATCCTATCCTCAACCAGCGGGACAAGGTTGGCGCAAAACTAACTGCTGCCACGGGCTCTTGAATGGTGGTATGCGGAATTTTCCAACCCCACAAATACAATTTTGTTGACATCTGATAGCGCGTCGCATACCCAGTTGCTTGTTCGTTCTTATCCACCTCAAACCATCCAGGCTGCAAACTAAACAGCAAATCGCCCGACACATTGGGATGATAGGCATAGCGTAGCTGCTGCGCAGCAACAATGTTTTCGTTGAGTTGGTAGGCCGCAGTCACATTCATCACCCCAGGGATGGTTGAGAAGAAACGAACTGCCATTTGTTGAACCTGTTTAAGGTCCTTGTTTTGTTCTTCAATGAGCTGACGATTGAGGTAAATATGCCCATTTTCAGCACCCAACACCCACTGATGATTGCCATAATGTGCCATCAAATAAGCATTGAGTAGTGCCATGTAGCGGTATGTACAGAAACCTTTGGCAGGTATTTGCGCATTGTAAGTTTTTTCTGCCACAGCACTGCGAGGATCAGTAAGGTAAACCAACACTTCTTCTTTGCCAAAACGTTTTTCCAAGAAATCAAGCAATTCGGACAAGTGCTTATCCAAACGCAAGTAGGCATCTTCTAACTCTAAGGTCAATCCGAGCGATGCTTGTGAAAACAAGGGCTGCAACGAGAACTGCAGCAACAACATATCGGACTGCATATCTTTACCCAATTCGTAACTTTGAAAAGCCTGCAACGCCAAATCAACCACCATGGTATTGGCATATGGCGTAGTCAAAAATTGTTCATAGCGAGTAGGGCCCGTGCATAGGTTATCTAATTTGCGTGAAAATGTTTTCACCTTACAACGGGGCGCAGCATGGTACAAGGCTGCCAAGTGTAACGGTTCCCAAACCTTCTCCACGAGGTAATCATCAACGGTCTTTTCTGACCATGAAGGCAAAGCTGTTTGGTAGTACGAAGAGGTATTCCAACGACCTGTCGAGGCATCCACCCACAACGCCAGTCCCGAATGACCGGCTTGCAGCACTGCCGCAGTAGGATCAGTTGCAATGGAAATGATGTGTGCCCTTCCCTGAGAATCCTCGTTAAGCTGGTCGGTAATGGTAGATGCTTGCAAGCGGTGTGCGGAGTAGGCTTTCCCAAGACCGAACGAGTGGGATGCGGGATCTTCGCCAAAGGCTACCGATTTGGCAACCTTTCGAAGGAAATAACGATTGCCCACAACACCGTGTAAATAAGGAAGCGCTCCCGTGTGCAGGGTTGCCAAATCGGTAGCCGAGCCAGCGCCCTCATAACCATACGAGAAATCTTCAAACGTTGCACCCTCTGCCATCAGCTTTTTAAAGCCTCCAGCCGATAATTCGTGCCAAAACAACGATAAATAGTGATGGTTAAGACCATCAATACTAATACCCACTACCACTTTGGGCGGTGTATGCGTAGCCTGCGCCTGCAGCATAGACAAACAACCCATCAGCAAGCAGCAAATACCTATAATTTTCTTCTTCATACTTGCAAAGATACATTATTTTCGTTCTCCTGCATCATTCGCTTCCAACGAAAATAACCTGCAACTGCCAACGCGCAATACACCAAATATAAACAAGCCGTAATCGGAATACCCTTGTAAAAATACAAACCTACTGTAACCGCATCTACAGCCAACCATACCAGCCATTGCTCCATGTATTTACGTGAAAGCATCCACATCGCCACCATGCTCAATGCCGTAGTAAAACTATCTAAAAAGGGCACCTTACTATCCGTGCAGAAGTACAAGAAGCAAAATAGTGCTGCGTGCAATACAGCATACACCACCAACAACCATACTGCCACTTTTAGCGGCGTGGTTGATATCGGCAATGGTTTCCCTTGTGGACGTTTGTTTTTCCATACAATCCAACCGTACAATCCTGCCAATACGTAATATACGTTCATCATCGCATCGGCATACAGTCCGCTTTGAAAATACAGAATTCCATGTACCAAAGGCATCAGCAGCCCTATTAGCCACAACCAGATATTGGCTTTATATTCTAAATATAGATACAATAAACCCAACGTTGTACCTATCACTTGTAGTAAAAGTGCCCAATTCATTTTTTATGTATTAGATGTGTAATCTTAGTGTTTCATATTAGAGTTAAAAGTTGAAACGCACATTAGCGAGTGCATTAAAGCCTGCTTGTGGGAAATAGTAAGCCTCATCGTATCGCACTCCACCATAAATACCTGACGATGCAAACGCATTGCTACAATACTGGCTATCGAAGATATTATTCAGCAATACCCCAAAACGAATATTCATATTCTCTTTCAACGACAAGGTGTACGACAAATCGATAGAAGAAATACAATAAGGATCCAAGGTGAGGTTTTCGTTCATACCATTGGTGATGTATTGCTTACCGACATATTGCGTACGCCAAATGCCACTGAATCCGTGCGTATGGAAATCAGCATACACCCCTGCTATTACAGATGGCGAATACGCAATGGTCGTATTGCCGATGTAGTTTGCTTCTGTTTGCCATGTATCATCGTTATACACATACTCTGTATAATCGGTAATTACATTTTGGCTCAATGTAAGATTTCCACCCAACGACAACCACGACAAGGGTTTTGCATCTATCGTTAGTTCAATGCCCCTACGATAGCTGTTATCAACATTGGTGTACAATGCCTCGTACGTATCGGGATTTTGCTCTCCCGTCAACACTAACTGATCTTTGTACCACATGTAGTAGAAGTTGAGTCCTGCCGTTACGTACTTATGACGCAGTTGATAGCCAAACTCCAAGTCCAATAGGTATTCTGGTTTAGGTTGCTTGTCGGCAGGTGCATTGGTAAAATCTTTACGCGTTGGCTCTCTGCCTGCAATGGCAGTAGAGGCATACACGCTATGGTATTTCTTAAACTGGTAGGTCAAACCCAATTTGGGGTTAAAGAAATGGAAGTACTTGTTCAAATCCATGGCAAGCATACCCTCTGTGGCATAGTCATACACGTCATCAAAGCCCGTAATCTTTTGATTTACGAAACGGTATTGCATATCGGCATATACATAAAAACCTTTAAATGCCTGCCAGTTGACTTTCGCAAATACGTTGCCATCGTGCTTCAAAGATGCATTGCGGTAATATTCAAAAGGAGCCGTAAAATTGCTAGCATCAGCCACCTCCAACACTTCTCCATAGTGATCTCCACCATAGGTATGCCATGCCAATCCCATGCTCAGATCAACCACCTGGTTGTTGAAATTGGCAGAAGAAACCAAGCCACCAAAGTGATTAAACATGGCTTTTTTACGTACCAAATTACTTTTTTTCAACTCATTACCCGCTTCATCGACCAAACCATTTAGCTGATACGTGTACAGGGTACGGTTGTTTTTATACTGCTGGTAGTAACCATCTCCATACGTATAATGCGCCGTTGCCGTCATTTTCCACAACGCATTGAAGCGATGATTGACCACCAATTGATTATTTACCTGCAAGTAGTTATCCAGCTGCTTATCGTAGAAACCAACCACATTGCCCTCAGCATCTGTAATCTCACCACAAGGGTTGTAGCGCCGATTCTGTTCCATTTGTGCTTTGGTAATCCCATCCCATGCGTTGTAGGTACGTTCCATACCACCAAACGACAGCAGTTTTACGATGGTATTGTTGTTGTAGTAGGCAGCTTGCAGCATGTACGATCCCAAATCAGCAAATGCACGCTCCATGTAGCCGTCTGAGTAGATGTGCGACAGCCTACCATCAATGGCCCATTTACCACCCAGCAAGCCAGAAGACAATCGAACAGCCTGCTTGTTCGTATTGAACGAACCATACGACATTTCTGCGCTACCGCCAAACTGCGTAGGCAAGTTATCGGTAGTTAGGCTTATGGCTCCACCAAAAGCACCCGCACCATTGGTGGATGTTCCAGCCCCACGTGCTACCTGCATCGAACCTGCCGATGAAAGCAAGTCGGGCGTATCCACCCAATACATCTTATGGCTTTCAGCATCGTTCATAGGTACACCGTTGGTGGTCACATTGATGCGTGTACCATCGTATCCGCGCATACGAATATCGGTATAACCAACACCACCCCCAGCATCAGACGTTGCCACCATAGATGGCGTTTGCTGCAATAAATACGGTATGTCTTGCCCGTAATTTTTTGCTACAATTTCCTCGCCCGATAAATCGGTATAGGCAACTGGGGTTTCTACTTGGGCACGTGTTGCCCGTACACTAATTTCCTCTAAATCGTACTGTCGAAGTGAATCAACATTTGTTGCCCAACTCGCCAAACAGCACAAAAAAGAAGCGACAAAAAAACAGATTTTTTTCATAAACATCTCCTTTTTTTTGAAGTTAAACAATAAATGATACACAAAGGAGACGCTATCTTCCCGGTTTCGGCATTATCCGTATCCGGTTCAATGGGTATAATCTCAGCCTGAAAGTAAGGCACCCCCTTAGGATCTATCGTGCGCAAAGGTAGCGCATTTTCAGCAATTTACCAAATTTTGTATTATTCGTCCGAAAATTCGACCAAAACACTACGGTATGCACTAAAGATTTTTGACTTGGATACATACCCTACGTATTTGGTTCCATCCACCACAGGCAGGTTCCACGCATTGCTGCGTTCAAATTTGCCCATAACCACTTCCATCGAATCGTTGATATCTACTTTTTCAGGAGGAGACACCATCAATTTGCCAATGGAAAAACGTTGGTACAATTCTGGACGGAACATGATATTTCTCACCTCCTCCACACGTACCTCACCCAAATAGTTGCCTTGATCATCCAACACAGGGAAAACATTACGGCTACACGATGACATAATCTTGACCAAGTCGCCCAAGTAGGCGGTTGGAGCAATGGGACGCATATCGGTTTCAATCACATTTTCTGTTTTTAACAAGCAAAGCACTGCCTTGTCCTTGTGATGGGTCACCAATTCACCTTTTTGTGCCAAACGCATCGCATACAAGCTATGGGGCTCGAATACATAAATGGTAATGAACGAAAAGACAGAAACAATCATCAAAGGCATAAACAGCGTATATCCTCCCGATAGTTCAGCAGTAAGGAAGATACCAGTCAACGGTGCATGCATGATGCCCGACATAATGCCAGCCATCCCCGCTAAAGCAAAATTTTGTGCAGGCAATTCTACACCAAACTCACCCAATATGAGCACCAGAATATAGCCCGTTATCGCCCCCACAAACAATGAGGGAGCAAACAAACCACCTACACCTCCAGCACCATTGGTCGCTGCAGAGGCAAAAAGTTTGAGCAATACAATCAGCACCAAATAGCCAATCACAAAGTACACATTAAAACGGTATTCGTAAAACAAACTATTCTCAAGCAGGTGCGTATAGTTAAGATTCAGCAAACTGTTAATGGTATCGTATCCCTCGCCGTACAGCGGAGGAAATAGGAAGATAAGCAAGCTAAGAACGACACCACCCAATAAGATTTTTTTCCATGGCTTGGCCAACTTTCGGAACACACCCTCAACTTGATTCATACCACGGGTAAAATACAAGGAAATAAAACCACATAAGATGCCCAACAACACGTAGTAAGGAATACGGTCAAGCATAAAGGTTTCACTTTGCAAGGGGAACATAACGGCATCACCCATCAAGAAGTACGAAATCGCAGTGGCAGTTACCGAAGATATCAGCAAAGGAACTACCGAATAAAAGGTCATGTCTAACATCAGTACCTCCAAAGTAAAAACCACCCCAGTAATGGGCGCCTTAAAAATACCGCTAATAGCACCTGCTGCTCCACATCCCACCATAAGCATCAAGGTCTTTTGGTCCATCTTAAAGGCTCTACCCAAGTTAGAACCAATCGCCGCACCCGTCAACACCACGGGCGACTCGGCACCTACTGAGCCACCAAATCCAATGGTCACCGAACTGGCCACTACCGAACTCCACATGTTGTGCAATTTGATGATACTCTTGCGTTGCGAAATGGCATACAAAATTTTCGTTACCCCATGGCTGATATCATCTTTGACCACATAGCGCACAAACAAACTCGCCAGCACGATACCAATAACAGGGTATATCAAATACAAGTAGTTCTCCGAATAAAAAGTAAAGTTAGTAGTCAGCAAGTGCTGAATACCATGAATGGCCCATTTCAACAAACAGGCAGCCAACGCTGTTAGGACACCCACCATCAAACTTAGGATTATCACAAAACGTTGTAGCGAAATATTTCTTTCGCGCCACGATAATATGCGTGTGTAAATCGTCCGAATCATACCGTTACATCCCCTTTCCCATAAAAATGGTCCTGATGGTGTATATCAAAATCTTGCCATCAAACACCAACGACATCTTATCCAAATATAATAGTTCAAAATTGACACGTTCCAACATCATTTCCAGCGTACTGGCATAGCCGTATTTCACCATCCCTAACGAAGTAATGCCTGGTTTCACTTTGCTCAATAAGTAGTATTCTGGCAATCTTTCCACCAGTTGCTCAATGTAGAAAGCTCGTTCAGGACGAGGTCCTACCAACGACATATCTCCTTTTAGTACATTGTAAAACTGGGGTAACTCGTCAATGCGATACTTGCGCATAAAGCGACCAATGGGCGTAATGCGAGGATCGTTTTCCGACGAAAGTTGAGGACCTAACTTTTCGGCATCCAGCCGCATACTACGCATTTTGTAAATGGTAAAAGGTTTCCCTCTTAGCCCCATGCGCTGCTGCCTAAAAATGGGCTGCTTGCCAATTATTAGCGCACAAACCAGCAGCAATGGCGATGTCAATAGCAATGCCACAACCGACAAACAAACATCCGCCACCCGTTTCACATTCACTTGCCATGCAGGCATCGGTGATGCCGTAATATCAATCAACGGAATCCCTTGTACATGGCTCAATTCAAGCGTTCCTTTGAGCCACCTCAACTGCGAGGGTATTCCCTGTATAGTAATTCCTCGATAGGCTTCATTCACCAACAACTGGTAAACTTGGGAGGGGGTTACATCCTTATCTGCTATGATGATATTGGCAATATGTTTCTCCTTTAACAGCGCAAGCACTTCATCCAACGCAGCTACATACCCCACAATACGATACCCTAAATGCAGCAATCGTTTTTCTTCTGCGACCAACAAACGAGCTGTTTCTCCCGTTCCTACCACCAACGTACGCCTTGTCAATACTCCCTTTTGTATCTTTGCCAACGTGATTTGCGTAATGGTCAACCTAAACAGGTAGGTAAACGAAAACTGCAATGTCAACAACAACAAAAACGCCACGTAAAAGTAGATAAAGCCCACCCCGCTAATAGGGTCGTCCAACACAATGGCAAAGAACAGTAATACCACCCCTATAAGGTTGGTGAACAAGGTGGATACAAATTCTTGAAGACGTGATTTGAACAATACCTGTCCTTTGTTGTAGTAGCCAGACAGCGCATAAAGGCCCACCCAGAAGACAGGGATAAGTGGTATGACTACACGCGCATTGTACTGGGGTAAAAATAAGTTGATACCAATCTGCTGTGCTTCTACCTCTACCCTACGAAAAGCATAAAACAACAACCAAGCCGTCAAGGCAGATAGTACATCTGCCAACAAATACCAGTATCGTTGTCGCTTCTCGTTCATACGTTAGGGTCTAATTATGGCAAATGTACCATTTTTTTCAAACTTGATAATCGATGAGGGCTGTTTTTTTTCTGTATCGGTGCGTTTTGCCTCTACAACATAGTCCACCCCCTCTTTGATAGCAGCAGAGATTTCAGCAAAAAGGGCAGGTGTTGGCTGTCCGCTAATATTGGCAGACGTTGACACAATCGGGCGTTTGAATTGCTGGCATAAACGTTTCGAAAAAGGCTCTTCTGTAATGCGAATACCAACACTTCCATCTTCTGCCAACAAATTGGAAGCTAAATTTCTACCCTCTGGATAAATAATGGTAAGCGGACGAGTAGCACATTCCACCAAATCCCACACCACATCTGGCACATCCTTTACGTATGCCGACACTTTCGCCATGCTATCGGTCAACACCAACATCGATTTACTATCAGCACGTTGCTTGAGCCGATAAATTTTTCGAACTGCCTCCTCATTGGTCGCATCACAACCAATACCCCACACCGTATCGGTCGGGTATAAAATAATGCCACCCTGGTTCAAAACCTCTACTATTTTTTTAATTTCTTCCATCAATGTCAAAAAAAATAATTAACTTTACCGAATGTATTTTGTTTTTACAAAAATACACATTCTATCGCTATAAACAAACAAAAATAATATGCTTCGAAATTGGATTATTAACAAACTAACCAACGAAGAAGAATCATGTAGAAGAACGTTAATACAACAACTCAACATTTCGGGCACTTTGGCCACCCTGCTGGTACAAAGAGGCATCAAAACATACAACGATGCCAAAGCTTTTTTTCGCCCAGAGGTAGGATTACTACACGATCCCTTCTTGCTGAACGATATGAACAAAGCCGTTGAACGCCTTCATCGTGCTTTGCAGAACAATGAAAAAATCTTGGTGTACGGCGACTATGATGTGGACGGCACCACTGCCGTTGCCTTGGTCTATAAGTTTTTGCAAAACTTTTCGACCAACATCGATTTCTACATCCCCGACCGCAACGACGAAGGATATGGCATTTCGTACAAAGGCATTGACTTTGCTGCAGAAAATCAATTTAAGCTCATCATTGTGCTCGACTGCGGCATCAAGGCCATTGAAAAGGTGGCTTATGCCAGCGAAAAAGGTGTCGATATCATCATTTGCGACCACCACACTCCAGACAGTTCCTTGCCCAATGCAGTTGCCGTATTAGATCCTAAACGAACCGACTCAACCTATCCTTACGGCCATTTATCGGGCTGCGGTGTTGGCTTTAAACTTATTCAAGCTTATGCGCTCACACACAACATCGGCTGGGACAAATTACAACCATTGTTGGATCTTTTGGCTGTAAGTATTGCTTCTGACATTGTTCCTATTACTGGCGAAAACCGCGTGCTCATGCACATGGGATTAAAGCAACTCAACACCACCCCCAGCGTCGGATTACAAGCCATCATGGAGCTCTGCGAATTGGTTAAAAGAAACAGCGACGGACAGCTCTGCTTTACCACCAAAGTAACCACCAGCGACATTGTCTTTAAGATTGGACCACGCATCAACGCTTCAGGTAGAATGAGTTCGGGCCGCGAAGCCGTAGAACTATTGGTAGCAGACCATGCAGAAACCGCCAATAAAAAAAGCGAAAGCATCGACCAATACAACCAGCTACGTAAGGACCTTGACAAGCAAGCCACCGAAGAAGCCCGCAAATTCATCGATGCCATGCCCAAAGATGAGCAAACGTCATCCATCGTTGTTTACAACCAAGAATGGAACAAAGGCGTAATCGGAATTGTAGCTTCTCGCCTCAGCGAACACTACTACAAACCTGCCGTTGTACTCACCCTTTCCAACGGATTTGCCACAGGGTCAGCCCGATCGGTAATAGGCTTCGACCTTTACAAAGCCATTGACTCGTGCCGTGATTTACTAGAGAACTTTGGCGGGCACACCTATGCTGCAGGCCTAACCTTGCGCTTGGAAAACATCGCAGAATTCAAAGAACGTTTCCAACAATACGTCGAAGAACACCTCAACGAAGAGCAGCAAGTTCCTCAAATAGACATCGATGCCGAGTTGCATTTTACAGAAATCAACCATCGTTTCTTTTCTACCTTGCAACAATTTGCTCCCTTTGGTCCAGACAATAACAAGCCTGTTTTTGTCACCTACAACGTTGTGGATACCCAACACCGCTGTCGCTTGGTAGGACAAGGTAACAAACACATCAAGATTGATGTACGCGACATCATTGGCGGTCCCTCTATGAGTGGCATTGCCTTCAATGCGCACGACGCTGAAAATACCATCAAATACATCAACAGTGGAATGCCATTCCACATCTGCTATACGCTTGAGGAAAACAACTACAACGGTAAACAAAGCATCCAATTGATGGTAAAAGACATCAAAATTCCATAATCCATGCCCCAGTATCGTTCCATATTGCAACAATATTGGGGCTACGATAATTTTCGTCCGCTCCAACACGATATCATCCAATCCATTGGCAGCGGGAAAGATACCTTAGGACTAATGCCCACAGGAGGCGGCAAGTCCATCACTTTTCAAGTGCCCGCCCTTACCAAAGATGGGTTATGCTTGGTTATCACACCGCTTATAGCCCTAATGAAAGACCAGGTTGCCAACCTGCGTGCCAAAAACATCAAAGCAGCGGCCATCTATTCTGGTATGGAGAATATCGACGTTCAAAAAACGTTCGATAACTGCATCTATGGCCATTACAAGTTTCTATACCTTTCGCCCGAACGATTGTCGAGCAAACTTTTCTTAGAGAAACTACCACTTTTATCGGTCAGCATGATTGCAGTGGACGAGGCACACTGCATCTCACAATGGGGTTATGATTTCAGACCTTCCTACCTTGGCATAGCCACCTTGCGCAAGCTACTTCCACACGTCCCTGTTTTGGCTGTTACTGCCACCGCTACTCCGCAAGTAGCCTATGACATACAGCGTCAGCTACTTTTCCAACACATCAACGTGTTTCGAAAAAGTTTCTACCGCCCCAATCTCAGCTATAGCATTCGCGAATGTGAAAACAAAGAAGCACAGCTATTGCGCATACTAAACAACGTAAAGGGAAGCTCTATTGTATATGTGCGTAATCGAAAAAAGACCAAAGAAATTGCAGAATTCTTGACTGCACAAGGCATCAGCGCACAATTCTTTCATGCAGGACTACCCCTTGCGCAAAAGGACCAACGACAAGATGCTTGGCAAAAAGGCACCTGCCGTGTAATGGTCGCCACCAATGCATTTGGCATGGGCATTGACAAACCCGATGTACGCACGGTTATTCACCTGGATGTACCCGATAGCATTGAGGCCTACTTCCAAGAAGCTGGACGCGCTGGTCGAGACGAAAAAAAAGCCTACTGCGTACTCATCTACAACAACAGCGATATTACGCAAGCAAAAAAACGCATCAAAGACAACTTTCCCGAAAAGGAATTCATCGTACAACTCTACGAAAAAATTGCCTTTTACTTACAAGTTGGGATAGGAAGCTGCCTAGGCTCTATTTTCACCTTTCACATCGCTGATTTTTGTAAAAAATTTCACCTGCCCCTACAAATCACCTACAGCGCGCTCAAGATACTGGAATTGGCAGGTTATTTGGAATACCACGACGAATTAGAATTCAAAGCACGTGTACAGTTTACTTGTCCACGACACAAGCTATACGATTTATCGATGCATCCTCAAACAGAAGAGGTCATGCATACATTGCTACGTACCTACACGGGCATTTTTGCCGAACTTACACCTATTGACATCGGCACCATTGCGTCCTATGCAGAAATGAGTGAAGAAGCCGTACAAAGAGGGCTCATGGATCTATACCACGAGCACATTATTACCTACGTACCCCACCAAAAGTCACCTTGCATCATCTATAGCAAAGAGCGCATCGAAACACACCGCATACGCATCGAAAAAGAAGTGTACGAAAACCGCAAACGCCGCTACGAAGAGCGCATCGGTGCCATGATTCGTTATATTACCGACAAAGATCATTGTCGCAGCCAATTTTTACTCTCCTACTTTGGCGAAGACAATTCACAACCTTGTCAGCAATGTGACTTTTGCCTCAAAGAACCGCCTAAAGTAGTTGATTTGGCACAACAAATCAAAAGCCTGCTAAAGGATCAGCCCATGAGCATCAACGAGTTGCTCGAACGAATACCACAAAAGCAAACTGCTGTGATCGAAATCGTTCGCATACTCATTGACAAGAAAGAAATCTATTACCAAAACAACCAATTGCACCTACCGCTATGAATTTTGACTTAACCATATTAGGAACCGGTTCTGCCATTCCATCATTTGGCAGGTTTTCAAGTTCACAAGTACTGCACACGCACAACAAAAGCTTCTTAATTGACTGTGCAGATGGAACGCAATTTCAGCTACGCAAATACGGCATAAGGACTAATCGCATGAGCCATTGGTTCATTTCGCACCTGCACGGCGATCACTGTTTTGGCCTCATCTCTGTCATATCAACATTGGGGATGCTACACCACACTAACGACATTTACATACACGCACACCCCGACTTGCAGCCCGTACTCCAAGCTCAGCTGGATTATTTCTGCAAGGACCTCACTTTTAAAGTGTTCTTTGAACCACTTGACCCCCTTAAAAACGAGGTCATTTACGAAGACAGGGGGCTCACCGTCAGCACCATTCCCTTGGTGCACAGCATGCCCACCTGCGGTTTCCTCTTCCGAGAAAAACAAGGACAACCTCACCTCAACCGCGAACTACTTGATTTTTACGGTGTAGGAATCGAGGCCATAAAAGAGCTAAAAGCCGGCGCTGATTATGTAACCGCAGATGGTAAAACCATACCAAACAGCCGTTTTATCACCCCTGCCACCCCTCCCAAAAGCTACGCTTACTGCTCCGACACGGCCTACAGCCAACGCATCATCCCCATCATTGAAGGAGTGGACGTATTATTTCACGAGTCAACCTTTGGCGAAGCAGAAGCCTTCCGCACCAAAGAAACCCTCCATTCTACCGCCAAACAAGCAGCTACCATTGCACAAAAAGCCGGCGTAAAACAGCTCATCATTGGACATTACTCCGCTCGATACGCTACTTTGGACCACTTGTTGGAAGAAGCAAAAGAGGTCTTCCCCAATACGCTTTTGTCGTTTGATGGCATGAAACACGAGTGGTAATGCCTGTTTTTATATAAATTAGGTATCGACTTACAAAATTTAACGCAAAATTGTAGGAATTTCCGCCTTTTTTCGTAAATTTGCACGCAATAAATTTCTAAAAAAGTCTACCGCTATGTCATTTATTGCAGACAAAATTGTAATGGACGGTCTTACCTTCGACGATGTCCTTTTGATTCCAGCTTATTCAGAAGTTATTCCGCGTGATGTGGTTCTTACCACCCGTTTTTCGCGCAATATCGAGTTAAAAACTCCCATTGTTTCGGCAGCGATGGATACCGTTACCGAAGCGAAATTAGCCATTGCCATTGCCCGCGAAGGCGGTATCGGTGTCATCCACAAAAACATGAGCATCGAAGAACAAGCACGCCAAGTACATGCTGTAAAACGTGCTGAAAATGGCATGATTTATGATCCTATCACCATCCGCCAAGGCAAAACCGTTGCTGATGCATTGGCTTTGATGAAAGAATACCACATTGGTGGCATCCCCGTAGTGGACGAAAACAACTACCTTGTAGGCATCGTTACCAACCGCGACCTTCGTTTCGAACGCAATACCAAAAAATTGATTGATGAAGTAATGACCAAAGACAACTTGGTAACTACAACCCAATCGACCGATTTGGAAGCCGCTGCACAAATCCTACAAGAAAACAAAATCGAAAAACTTCCCGTAGTTGACAAAGACGGCAAATTGATTGGTTTGGTTACCTACAAAGACATTACCAAAGCAAAAGACAAACCAATGGCATGCAAAGACTCTAAAGGTCGTTTGCGCGTTGCTGCAGGTGTAGGTGTTACCCACAACACCTTCGAACGCATCACTGCATTGGTAGAAGCAGGCGTTGACGCCATCATCATCGATACCGCACACGGTCACTCTAAAGGCGTAATTGACACCCTTAAAATGGCAAAAGAAAAATTCCCACAAATCGACATCGTAGTGGGTAACATCGCAACTGGAGCAGCAGCTAAAGCATTGGTAGAAGCAGGTGCTGACGCTGTAAAAGTAGGCATTGGACCTGGTTCGATCTGTACTACCCGTGTTATTGCAGGCGTGGGCGTTCCTCAACTTTCTGCCATTTACGACGTAGCAAAAGCATTGGAAGGCACTGGAGTACCTATCATTGCTGACGGCGGTATTCGCTACTCAGGAGACATCGTAAAAGCATTGGCTGCTGGTGCAAGCTGTATCATGGCCGGTTCGCTTTTGGCAGGTGTAGAAGAATCTCCTGGCGCAACCATCATCTACAACGGACGTAAATTCAAAGCATACCGCGGTATGGGTTCGCTCGAAGCCATGCAAAAAGGTTCAAAAGACCGCTACTTCCAAGATGCTGAAGATGACGTTAAAAAGTTAGTTCCAGAAGGTATCGCAGCTCGCGTTCCATACAAAGGAACACTTTACGAAGTGATCTATCAACTATTGGGTGGCTTACGCTCTGGTATGGGTTACTGTGGTGCACGTACAATTGCAGAATTGCACCAAGCTAAATTTACCCGCATCACGGCAGCTGGCGTGAAAGAAAATCACCCACACGATGTAACCATCACACAAGAAGCACCTAACTATTCAAGAGGAGAATAATGAAAAGATTGGCATGTATCTTATTGTTAGCATCCTGCACCCTTGCAGGATTGGCTCAAACCATCCTTACCATCAACGACAAGGAGATTTCGCAACAAGAGTTTGAGTACTACTACCAAAAGAACAACCATAATCAAGTACAAAACATTTCGAGGGAAGATTACCTCGAAATGTTTATTGATTTTAAGCTAAAGGTAGAAGAAGCCTATGCGCAACAATACGACACTGCCACTGCTTTTAAAACCGAATTGGAGGGTTATCGCAACCAGCTTATAGGTCCATACCTTACCGATACCATTGCTCGCAACAAACTGGTACAGGAAGCCTATCAACGTTTGCAAGAAGAAATTGAGACCAGCCACATCCTTGTTGCTGTCAACACTCCCGCAGAGGCTGATGCCGCACTAAAAAAAGCGAAAGACATTCGCAAACGACTCAAAAAGTCTAATTTTGCCGACATCGCAAAAGAGGTTTCAGAAGACCACTCTGCACAGCACAACAACGGTTATTTGGGCTATGCAACAGGCGGTTCATTCGTTTATCCTTATGAACAAGCAGCCTACTCCCTAAAAAAAGGACAAATCAGCCAGCCCGTACGTTCTGCATTCGGCTATCACCTCATTTTGTTGCACAACAAGCGCCCTGCCAGTGGCGAGGTGCATGTTGCACATATCTTTAAACGTAAGCCCATGCAAGCAGACTCAGCTACCCTTGCTCGTTTAAAAGAAGATGTTTACAACATTTACCAACAAGCCATTGACGGTGCCAATTTTGCAACTTTAGCGCGCACTTACTCAGAAGATGCAAGCGCAGCACAAGGAGGCGACCTATCTTGGATTGGCATTGGTGCTACCAATGCTATCTTTGAAGAAGCAGCCTTTTCACTCAATGCAGAAAACCGCATCAGTCAACCTATTGAAGCCAGCTATGGATGGCACATCATCTATTTGATCGAAAAACGTCCTGTTCGTCCATTCGAATTTTACGAAGCAGACCTTAAACAACGCGTTAACATGGACGAACGTCGTCGCATCATCCAAGATAGCTTCATCGAAAAACTAAAAAAAGAATACAAGTTCACATGGGGTAAAAAAGACATTGTTGCCACTTTTGCAGACCAAACACTAACACAAGCAGATTACCAACAATTCTTACAAGAAACACCACACGGTGCAGATTCGTTGAACCAATACATCTACACCCGCATGATGGCATACGAAAACAGCCATCTCGAAACCAAACACCCTGAATTTGGTCTTTTGATGAACGAATACCGCGAAGGCATTTTGCTTTTTAATATTTGCAACGACCTTATTTGGAGCAAAGCCAGCAAAGATACAGAAGGACTAAAAGCCTTCTTCGAAGAACACAAAGCCGACTATCCAGCCGACTTTACTCATGCAAAAGGACCCGTCATTAACGACTACCAGCTATTCCTCGAAAAGCAATGGACACAACAGTTGCGCGAAAAATATGCGGTAAAGGTCAATTACGATGTTCTAAATAGTCATCCATGAAAGCATTAGGGCGTATTCTTTTATCCATCACCCTTGCCTATCTTCTTCTATCCTGCCAACAAGTTATCCGTGATTTTACACGTGAAGCAGTGCTAGAAGTAGAAGGAGAGTTTTTGTACCAAGACGAAATTGACAATTTTATCCCAGCCAACCTTTCTAAAGAAGACAGCATCTATTTGGTCGAAAGTTACAAGAAACAATGGGTAACCCACACCCTACTCTACAAAAAAGCCTTCAACAATATCGGCAACAGCGCATCCATTAAAGAACAAACGGAATCCTACCGCAAAGAGCTCATCATCAACCAATACCAACAGCAGCTCATTGCCGAAAAATTAGGAGAAGTTCCAGAGGATTCATTGCGTAGCTACTACGAAAGCAACAAAACCTTGTTTTTACTGGACGAAGCGGTTATCAAAGGTATCTTCATCAAAATACCTACCTCAACCAGCGACCAAAACGAGCTATCACAATGGCTCAGCAATACCACCGATGAGAACCTCGAAAACATCATGCGCTACTGCACACAGCACAGCGTAGCATACGAGTTCTTTTTAGACACGTGGACTCCTTACCAAAAGATCAGTGCACTATTGCCCCAAAAAATTGATGCCAATGACCCCATCCTAACCCGTGGAACATTGGTACAACAAAGCGAGGAGTACAGCTACTACCTACGCATCACCGGCAAATGCGATGCAGGTTCACCTCAACCCTACGAAATGATTCAACCCGAATTATACAACATCTTGCTCAACCAAGAAAAGATCCGTTTCATCAACCAATTCCAACAAGAATTGTACCAAAAAGCCATCAACGAAGGGCTTATTATCGAACACCAAACAGCACAATTGTAATCAACATGGCAAAACACCTTGCTTTTTTCATAGCACTACTATTTTCGGCTACCACATTGGCAAACAACCGCATTATTGATCAGGTAATTTGGGTGGTAGGCGACGAACCTGTTCTACTTTCAGACATCGAAAATGAAATTGCACGCAAACGCTACGAAAAAGAAACCATCGAGGGCGATCCCTACTGTACAATCCCCGAACAAATTGCCATCCAAAAATTGCTGATTACACAAGCGAAATTGGATAGTATTACTGTCACCGACGGTGCGGTTGACCAACAGGTAGATGCACGCATCAAATATTTTATCGGACAAATTGGCTCCAAAGAAAAATTAGAAGAGTACTTCAAAAAACCACTCAAAGAAATACGCGAAACCATGAGCAACGCTGTACGCGACCAGCTCATGGCACAAGAAATGCAACGTAGCATCATCAACGACGTACGTATTACACCAGCCGAAGTAAAACGTTTTTACCAAGAGCTACCCAAAGACAGCATCCCTACCATCCCAGAACAAGTAGAGGTACAAATCATCAGCATTTCGCCACAGGTAACCTTGGCAGAACAAGAACGCGTAAAGAGTCAACTACGCGATTTCCGCGAAAAAATCGAGAACAAAGAATACGAATTCTCGACCTTAGCCATCCTATACTCTGAAGACCGTGCCAGCGCACTTCAAGGCGGTGAGTTAGGCTTTATGACACGCGGCAAGTTGGTTCCTGAATTTGCCAACACAGCCTTTGCTTTGTACGACAAAGAAAAAGTATCGCGCATTGTCGAAACAGAATTTGGTTACCACATCATTCAGCTCATCGAACGCAAAAACGACCAAGTTAACTGCCGACACATCCTATTAACCCCTAAAATCGGCTATCAAGAGCGCAAAGAAGCTACCGAAAAGTTGGACAGCATTGCAGCTGCTATCCGCAACGCAGAAAGCACTTTTGAGCAAAATGCTTTGCAATATTCAGAAGATGAGATGTCGCAACAAAACAACGGCATCATGATTAACATGCAAAACGGAACCACCAAATTCCAACTACAAGAACTTCCCTCCGAAATTGCCAAAGCCATTTACGGTATGGAAGTTGGTGAAATTTCGACGCCTTTCTCCTACAAAGACGAAAAGAACAAGGAACGCATCGCTATTGTACGCCTAAAATCTAAAACAAAAGCACACAAGGCCCATCCCGATACCGATTACCAGCTACTTAAAGAGATGGTAACAGGACTAAAAAATCAGGAAGTCATCAAGAACTGGATTCTTGAAAAACAGCAAGAAACCTACATCTACATTGCTCCTGACTACCGCAATTGTACCTTCCAATTCCCACATTGGATTAAATAACCTTTGGCTACTGTATGAAGCACCTGTGCCTACTCGCCTGTTTGTTCTTGCTGCCCAGCTTAACCATTGGTCAGAAAACCACCATTTATTTGGACCACTCTGACAAATTGGAGTTCAACAACGATGTATGGCCCGACTGCCAAATCCTAACGGGGAATGTCCAATTCAGGCACGAAGACATGCTTATGTATTGCGACAGTGCCTACTTCTACGACAAGCGCAACGAAATCATTGCAGTCGGCAACATCAAGATGAATCAAAGAGATAGCTTGTTTGTCTATGGCGACAAACTCTTCTACGACGGCAATATCCGTTTGGCTCGTTTGCGTCACAACGTCCGCATGGAAAACAACCAAGCCATCCTATACACCGATTCGCTCAACTACGACCGAAAAAGAAACGTAGGCTACTATTTTAACGGCGGTAAAATTGTCGATAGCACCAATGTATTGGTATCCGTAAAAGGACGCTACTACCCCAACACCGATTTGGCCGTATTCCAAAAGGACATCGTCCTTACCAACCCCGACTTTATCCTTACCTCCGATACCCTACACTACAATACGCGCACAGACATTGCCACCATCTTGGGACCATCCGATATTGTGTACCACGACAGCACCTTTATCTATGCCGAAAACGGTTGGTACGATACACAAAACGACATCGCATTCCTTACGCAAAATCCCGCTATCCACGACTTAGAGGGACACTTTTTGGCTGCCGATACGCTATTCCACAACCACAATACGCACCACACAGAAGCTTTCACAAAGGTATGCCTTTCAGATACAATACAGCACATGATAATCAAGGGGGATTATGGTTGGTACAACGACCAACGACAAGAAGCTTTGGTTACCAAGGTGCCTACTTTGTACTACATACAAAACACAGCATCCAGCCAAGACACTTTGTACATTACTGCTGATACCATGCAATACGCCGACAATACGCAGCAGTACGTTAAATCCTACCGCAATGTACAATCTTGGCGTGCCGATTTTCAAAGCATTGCCGACTCTGCATTCTACAGCAGCCTCGATTCAACCCTCTACCTTTACGGTTCACCCGTCATGTGGAACGATTCGAACCAACATACAGGCAGCGAAATTCACCTTAAAATGGCCGGCGATGCTATTGAACGCGTGTACTTAGAAAACAATGCTTTTGTCTATAGCAAAACAGACAGTGTGGTAATCAATCAAATGTCAGGCAAACAGATTGTAGGTTACTTCAACAACAAGCACATGTACAAAACCGAAGTCATTGGCAATGCACGCAGCGTTTATTTTGTCGAAGATACACCCGAAACAGAACAAGAAGCTGCCACCTACAGCGGCATCAATCGTTGCGAGAGCAGTCAGCTAGTCATGTACATCAACGACAACAACAGCATCAAAAAGGTCGTTATGTCGCCTGCTTCCAACGGAACCTTGCACACCATCGACAAGATAAACCAAGAAAAAATCACCCGATTGGAAGGATTCCACGACTACCAAAACCTACGTCCTCGCAGCAAGGAAGATATCTACATCCCTAAAAACAAAGAAACCTTGAAAGCGGACACTGCCGCTAACAAGGTTCGTAAACGTCGTCGTTCCAACTATTAAGGTTGCAACGATTGGATTTTTGCGATGCTATCGTCTATTAAATCTTGAGGCACTTCATAATTGGTTAGACCACCGTGCAAGTATTTTTCATACGACATCATATCAATTAGTCCGTGTCCTGAAAGTTGGAACAAGATAACCTTTTCTTTACCTTCTTCTTTTGCTTTCAATGCTTCACGAATAGCCACGGCAATTGCGTGTGTCGATTCTGGGGCTGGGATAATACCCTCTGCTTGCGAGAACAAGATACCTGCCTTAAAAGTTTCGTCTTGATGAACATCTTGTGCCTCAATGTAGCCGTCTTTTCTTAATTGGCTCACCACATTGCCAGCACCATGGTATCTCAAGCCACCAGCGTGAATACTCGCAGGTTGAAACTCATGACCTAACGTGTACATCGGAATAAGCGGAGTATAACCTTCTGTATCACCAAAGTCATAGCTAAATTTACCACGAGTAAGTTTAGGACACGAAGCTGGTTCTGCTGCAATTAACCTTACATCCTTACCTTCTGTCAATTTATGACGAAGGAAAGGGAAAGTAATACCGCAGAAGTTAGAACCACCGCCAAAGCATGCAATGACCATATCGGGGTAATCACCTGCAATTTCCATTTGTTTCTCGGTCTCAAGACCTGAAATTGATTGGTGGATCGCCACATGGTGAAGCACACTTCCCAAGCTATAGTGTGTATATTCGTCTTTCAAAGCTTCCTCAACAGCCTCAGATATCGCCATCCCTAAGCTACCCGAAGTACCAGGAAATTGCTCACGCATTTTTCTACCGATAGCAGTTACATCACTTGGCGAAGCATAAACCTTCGCGCCGTATGTATTCATTACAGCCTTACGATAGGGTTTTTGTTCATAGCTACATTTCACCATAAACACGCGCAAATCCAATCCGAAATGCTTACAAGCAATACTCAAAGAACTTCCCCATTGACCCGCACCTGTTTCGGTGGTTAAATGCTTAATACCTTCTATCTTATTGAAGTAAGCTTGAGGAATTGCCGAGTTCAGCTTATGAGAACCCACAGGCGACACACTCTCGTTCTTGAAATAGATCTTTGCTGGGGTATCCAATGCCTTTTCCAAGCCAGAAGCTCTTACCAAAGGAGTCGGACGATAGATGCGGTACAAATCACGTACCTCATCAGGGATTTCTATCCAACGTTCAGTAGAGAATTCCTGTTTTATCAACTCCTTAGCAAATATAGGTTCCAAATCTGCCTCCGTAAGAATCTCCTTTGTTTTAGGATTCAAATAAGGCATAGGTTTGGTCTTCATATCTGCCACAATATTATACCAAGATGTTGGCATCTCGTTTTCTGGCAATACGATTTTCTTTGTCGTTTTCATATTGTATTTGTTTTTATTCGATTACTACCTTTATATTGCAAAAAAACCGCAGGTGGAAGCCTACGGTTCTATATTAAATTATATATAACATCATCCACCTTTACTGCTTAAAGGCGGCGCCACCAAAATTTATTTGCCATATACAATTTCATTGTTTTCTAATAGAACAGCACAAAGGTAGCATTATTTTTCATAAATGCACAAAAAAGTGCTATTTTTTTTGAGAACCTGCTATGCAACACAAAAAGTTCGAATCGTTTTACAACAATCCGAACCCTTATTCTGTATTACAGCATAAAATTAAGCTTGAACAGTTTGTTCAGCAGCTAATTTACCTCTGTAGAAACCACATTGGCAACAAACGGTGTGTGCAATGTTCAAAGCACCGCAGTTAGAGCAAGCTACCAAAGTAGGAGCCACAGCTACGTCGTGAGTTCTACGTTTCGCTGTTCTAGTTTTCGATTGTCTTCTTTTAGGATGTGCCATAACTATTATATTTTAATTGTTTATTAACGATTTAAGTTGCTCCCAACGAGGATCGATGGTTTCGCTCGATGCTCCTGGCGCATATTCTTGCAGTTTCGCTTCCATTTCTGCATTGCATTGTCCTTCTTCGTGTACAGGACAAATAGGAATGGTCAAAGCTGCAAATTCAAACAAGTACCAACCCAACTGGAAAGGTTCATTTTCACGAATCACCACCAATTCATCGGTCTCTTCAGTCAAATCATCGCCGTATTTTACGACCAAATGATCCACGACATCAATCTCCCAAGGCATATTATCCAAACAACGTTGACACTCTATTTGAATCACACCTTGCTGCTGTAATGTAACATCAAAAGCATCCACCACCTTTTTGATGGTAACAGTTGCCATCACATCACCTGCCTTGATATCAGTCTGATCAATACTCTGAAAAAAAGCATCGTCCAATCGGTACGATAGCACCGTAACGTTTTCCTCTAACTGCTGTAACGACAAGGCTAAATCTTCTAAACGAGCCATTTTTACGACACTTTTTTTGAAAGTGGATGCAAAGATAGTGATTTTTAATTGAATAGAAAGTTTTTTTTGAAGTTTTTTTATGCTTTTTGCAATTCTATTCTAAAAGTAGTACCCACATTCACCTCCGAATAGCGAACGTAAATATTCCCCCTATGGTATTCATTGATAATTCTCGATGCCAACGACAAGCCCAATCCCCACCCTCTTCTTTTGGTGGTAAATCCAGGACGAAAGACCTTAGAAATGTTACGTTTGGCTATTCCCCTACCATTATCCGTAACATCTACATACAGCCAACCATCCTTTTCCGTCACAAACAAACGAATCGCGCCCTCCTCTTCAATGGCATCCACTGCATTTTTACAAAGATTCTCAATCACCCACTCAAACAAAGGGACATTCAGCATCGCATAGTAAGTTCCTGTCGCCTCAAACGACAAGGCAATCTGACGCGATATACGCTTACGCATATATGCCACCGTTCTTTCCAGCACCTCATTCAGTTCGGTCAGTTCCAACTCCGTTTTAGAACCAATTTGAGAGAAACGATCTGCCACCACACGCAAGCGATTGATATCTTTCGACATTTCAGGAATCATCTTATCCTGCGGATAGTTTTGCTTCAAAATCTCAGACCAAGCCAACAAGGAAGAAATGGGAGTCCCCAGTTGATGCGCAGTTTCTTTCGACAAACCTACCCATACCTTGTTCTGTTCTGCTCTTTTAGTAATGTACAAAATCACCAGAATCATCACAAAAAACAGCACCAACACCAATGACAAGACGGTAGGATAGTATTTTAAGGATTTCAGCAGCACCGAATAGTCGTAGTAAATATACTGCTGCTCTCGTTCATTCACATGAATAACAATCGGAGGATTGATTTGAGCATATTCTTTTGCCAATTCCACCAGCTGCTCGTCGGTATAATGTTCAGCCGGTAAATTACGATACGACAACACCGTATAGTTGCTATCGCACAGCATTACAGGAATAGTCGTATTTCCAATAACAACAGCTTGCGCTAGCTGAAAGTCATTTTCCCCCACTTCTGCACTTGCCAACATGCGCGTAGCCTGTGCCCACAAGGCCATTTTTTCATCCTCTTCGTGCGCCAAATCTCCAATCAAACGATGCGACACACATACAGCTGCTATTGCTATACACGCAGCAAAAGCAACAAAAATATACTTAAAATAGCTTTGTAATTCGTAAACGCTTCCCATCACTATAACAACGACAAAATCAACGTTTTATTGTGCAGACAACTAAACTTTTAACGATACTTACCCGATGAAATATCTGCCAATATGCTACAATAGCTCTGGTAGCGAGACAAGCTGATGCGCTGTTCTTCTACTGCCTTACGCACCGCACAATCGGGCTCATTCTGATGTAAGCAGTCGCTAAACTTACATAACTTGGAAGATGCAAAAATTTCAGGAAAATAATGCCCAATCTCGTGCGCATCCATATCTATCAAGCCAAATCCTTTGATACCAGGAATATCAATCATTCTTCCACCAGCCAACTGAAACATTTCAGCATAGGTAGTGGTATGCATACCCGTTTGATGCGCCTTCGAAATATCACCAGTTTTCACCTGCAACAACGGATCTACGGTATTCAAGAACGAAGATTTGCCAACCCCTGAGTTACCAGCCAACAAACTAATTTTGCCTGCAATCATGGCCTTCAACTCCTCCACTCCTTCTCCTGTTGTCAACGAACAAGGAACAACTGTATAATCCAACGAACGATACAAATAGCAATACGAAGACAAATAATCTGCATCATCCTGCAACAAATCCACCTTATTGATAACCATTACCACAGGAACGCCATAGGCTTTTGCCGTTACCAAGAAGCGATCCACAAACTCATTTGGTGTTTCTGGTTGTGCCAGCGTCACAAACAAAAAGACTTGGTCAATATTAGCCGCCAAAATATGCGATTCTTTCGACAAATTAGATGCCTTACGAATGATGTAGTTACTCCGCTCTCCTATAGCAACAATTTGTTCTCCTTGCACCTCTACACGATCACCCACAGCCAACGGATTGGTAGTACGAATACCCTGTAGTCGAAACTTGCCCTTAATGCGCGCTTCCACCACCGTTCCATCCGACAGCTCCACCCAATAGCGGCTGCCAGTACTTCTTATCACCAATCCATTCATACTAAAAAGCTTCTGTTGCGGTTATATAAAATTTTACTTCTCCGTAATTATTACCAGCCACATCCAAGCGTAAGTTCACGCGGGCATCATTCAAGCGAAAACGCAACCCTGCGCCATAGCCCACTTTCACCCCGTTAAATTGAGGCTGATACACGTCAAAAACATCACCTACTGAACAAAACACAGCAGCTTTCAAACGCTTGTAAATAGGGATACGATACTCTGCTTGCACCACCCACATGGTATTATCCGTAAACTTTCTTTCCCTAAAACCACGCAAACAATCACTCCCCCCTAAAGTAGGTAATAGCTGAAAAGGAACCTCCTTACCCCATCGCATATCGTAATACACCTGCCAAGCAAAAACTTGTCCTACCCATGTGGGGATATATTGTCTAAAGTCAAGTGTCAGCGAAGTAAACGAAAAATCACTACCCAATGCCTGCTGATAGGTCGTACAAGATAACTTCAAAAAGTTCGAAAATTTCTGCGGATAAAACCCATTATCACGCGAATCGTAGGCAAATTGAACACCCAATCCCCATATAAAATAAGGATCCCAGCCCGCCTTTCCGTAGCGTTGCTCCACATACGGACGCATACTCGCCACCGAATCCGAGAGCAACAGACGTTCACCTCTTACCCCCACATACAAACCCAGCATTACATTCGGATTGAACAAATAGAAAGGCTGCGCATTGATGGCAAAACTCTGTGCCGTGTACAACAAATCATCGCTAGTAACCACATTCCCAATGCCAAAGTAATGATCTGGATAATGACGCAAATTCACATTACCCGTCACATACATCTTGTTGTTAAGCAAATAAAACCGAGGATTCAGGTTGATCTTTGCCTGATTATTCAGGGTATATACCACACTCCCCGAGATGCTACTAATTTTGCTCAAGTCCTCGCTTTTAAAGTAGTAGCCACCAGTGGCACCGAAGCCAAAACTTGTTTCCTCCTGGTAGAATGCAATGGGTACAGCGAACCAACTCCTCCTTACCTTTGGCGAAGAAATCTGCTGCAACATCTTCGTAGAATTAGCAACAGAATCCGCCCTCTCAACAGAAAAGGCGGATTCTATGATACATACGATTCCTAGGAGCAATAAGAAGAATCTTCTCATGAAAGAGATTAAACCGTCATAATTTCTTTTTCCTTCTCTGCTACCATTTCATCAACACGTTTGATGAACTTATCGTGTAGCTTCTGAACATCGTTTTCTGCGTCTTTTTCAACGTCTTCAGGCATACCATCCTTGATTGACTTCTTCAATGCATCAATGGCATCACGACGTGCATTGCGCACGCTAATTTTAGCATCTTCGCCCTCTTGTTTCGCTTGTTTTACCAAGCCTTTACGACGTTCTTCGGTCAAAGGAGGAATACCCAAACGAATCATTTCGCCATTATTTTCAGGAGTGATACCTACTTCCGATGCCATAATCGCCTTTTCAATCTCACGAATCAAGCCTTTTTCCCAAGGTTGAATGGCAATGGTACGCGCATCAGGTGTCGAAATAGAAGCTACACCCGAAAGAGGTGTCATAGCACCATAGTATTCTACCTTAATACCATCCAAAATACGAGGATTCGCTTTCCCTGCACGGATACGTGCCAATTGTTCGTCCAAAAATAGCAATGCGCACTCCATTTTCTCAGACGCATCGTTCAAGTTTTCTTTTATATCAACCATTTTTCTAATTATTATGCTTATCGAGTTACTAATGTTCCTATTTTTTCTCCACTTAACACCTTTTTCAGGTTACCATACACATCCATATTAAATACATAAATGGGCAAGTTATTTTCCTTGCACATGGTAGTTGCAGTTAAATCCATTACCTTCAAATTACGGTTATAGATTTCGTCAAACGTAATGGTATCAAATTTGGTAGCTGTTGCATCCTTCTCAGGGTCTGCAGTATAAATACCATCTACGCGAGTACCTTTCAGCATTACATCTGCTTTCACCTCAATACCACGCAACGACGATCCTGTATCGGTTGTAAAGAATGGATTTCCTGTACCTCCCGACAAAATCACCACCTCGCCATTTTCCAAGCACTGGATTGCTTTATCGCTGCTGTAGTACTCACCAATAGGCTCCATACGAATGGCAGTCAATACACGATTCTTCACTCCTTGTACCGTCAATGCAGAACTCAAAGCCAAACTATTGATAACAGTAGCCAACATACCCATTTGGTCGCCTTTAACACGATCAAATCCTTTGGATGCTCCACTCAATCCCCTAAAGATATTGCCGCCACCAATCACAATGGCAACTTGCACACCCATTTCTACTGCCTCTTTGATTTGGACTGCATAATCGGTCAAGCGATTCGAATCAATGCCATAACCTTGCTCGCCCATGAGCGACTCCCCGCTCAATTTTAGTAAGATACGTTTAAATTGCATACGCTTATCACTCTAAAAAAGATAGTGAAACAAAGATACAAAAGAAGAGCGAAGCAGCAAAAAAACAAGAATAAAAAAAGACCATTCAACAGATGAACGGTCTTTTTTTCAACAATATACTTGTTTAATTATTCTGCGCTTTCAGCAGCTACTTCCTCAGTTGCAGGAGCCTCTACTACTGCTTCCTCTACTTTAGCAGCAGCTTTTTTGCCAGCACGACGAGTTTTTGCTTTTTTCTTGGTGTCTTTCAACAAGTTTTCATTGTAGTCAACCAATTCGATGAAGCACATTTGAGCAGCATCACCCAAGCGGAAACCAGTTTTCAAGATACGGGTATAGCCACCAGGACGATTTGCAACGCGAGCTGCGATTTCACCGAACAATTCTTTTACTGCTTCTTTATCGCGCAATTCAGCAAACGCCAAACGACGAGATTGAGTAGTATCTTCTTTCGAACGGTTAATGATTGGTTCTACATATTTACGCAATTCTTTAGCTTTAGCCAAAGTAGTGGTAATTTTTTTGTGTTTTAGAAGTGAAGAAGCCATATTCGCCAACATAGCGTTTCTATGAGCAGTCTTTCTACCTAAATGGTTAAATTTTTTATTGTGTCTCATTGTTATTACTCTTTATCTAATTTATACTTTGTGATATCCATGCCAAACGACAAGTTCAAGCTTGCCAACTTAGCATCCAATTCAACCAACGATTTTTTACCGAAGTTGCGGAATTTAAGCAAATCGTTACGATTAAAAGCTACCAATTCAGCCAATGTTTCAACATCAGCAGACTTCAAGCAGTTAAGGGCGCGAACCGAAAGGTCAAGATCGACCAATTTGGTTTTAAGCAATTGACGCATGTGCAAAGCTTCTTCGTCAAATTCTTCAGCACCTTCAGCATCGCTAAAGTCCAAGGTAATTTTTTCGTCAGAGAACAACATAAAGTGATGAATCAAAATTTTTGCTGCCTCTTTCAATGCTTCTTTAGGATGAACCGAACCGTCAGTTACGATTTCAATCAACAATTTCTCATAGTCAGTTTTTTGTTCAATACGGTAGTTTTCTACGGTATATTTTACGTTGACAATAGGAGTATAAATTGAATCGATAGGAATTACACCCATTTCTTGATTAGGTTGACGATTTTCGTCAGCAGGAATATAACCACGACCTTTGTTGATGGTCAATTCCATGCGGAACGATGCGGTTTCGTCCAAGGTACAAATCAACAACTCGGGATTCAAAACTGCGAAACCACTCAAGGTGATATCACCTGCTTTGAACGAAGTTGTGTTGGCTACATCAATCGTTACTTTCTCAAAATCAGCACCTTCTACCAATTGTTTGAAACGAACTTGTTTCAATGCCAAGATGATGTTGGTAACATCTTCAACAACACCAGGGATGGTGTCAAACTCATGATTAACCCCTTCTATCTTAACAGAAGTGATAGCAAAGCCTTCTAGCGACGATAGCAAGATGCGACGTAGAGCATTACCGATGGTAATACCAAAGCCTGGTTCCAATGGACGAAATTCGAATTTTCCATTAGAATCATTTGCTTCGAGCTGAATAACTTGCTCAGGTTTTTGAAATGGTAATAAAGGCATAATTTAAGATTATTTAGAGTAAAGTTCAACGATTAATTGTTCTTTGATATTTTCAGGAATATCAGCTCTATCAGGCATGTGCAAGAATTTACCGCTCTTAGAGTTAGCGTCAAATTCGATCCAAGGATATTTGCTGTGGTTAAAGCCTGAAAGAGAAGCTTCAATTACTTCAAGAGATTTCGATTTTTCGCGAACAGCTACAACGTCGCCAGCTTTCACTTGATACGAAGGAATGTTAACAACAGAACCGTTAACTACAATGTGTCTGTGGCTTACCAACTGACGTGCAGCAGCACGAGTAGGAGCAAAGCCCAAACGATATACTACGTTGTCCAAACGAGATTCCAACAATTGAAGCAATACTTCACCAGTAATACCTTTGGTACGGGTTGCTTTAGCAAACAAGTTGCGGAATTGTCTTTCCAACACACCGTAGGTATATTTAGCTTTTTGTTTTTCTTTCAATTGAACACCGTATTCAGAAGTTTTTCTTTTACGAGAGTTACCGTGTTGACCGGGAGGATAGTTTCTTTTCGACAACACTTTATCTGCACCAAAAATGGGTTCACCAAATTTACGTGCAATTCTTGTTTTAGGTCCAATATATCTTGCCATTTTATTTTTGTTTTTAGAAGTTCAACATTAGAATTATACTCTTCTTCTTTTGGGAGGACGACAACCATTGTGTGGCAATGGAGTAACGTCAATAATTTCAGTTACTTCGATTCCTGCACCATGAATGGTTCTGATAGCCGATTCACGACCGTTACCGGGACCTTTAACGTATGCTTTTACTTTGCGCAAGCCCAAGTCATAAGCTACTTTAGCGCAATCTTGTGCTGCCATCTGAGCTGCGTAAGGAGTGTTCTTTTTAGAACCGCGGAAGCCCATTTTACCAGCCGATGACCAAGAGATAACTTGACCTTCAGCATTGGTGATGGTTACGATAATGTTATTGAACGATGAATAGACATGAGCCTGACCCGTTCCATCTATTTTTACTACTCTTTTTTTGGTAGCAGCAGTCTTTTTAGCCATGTGTTTCTAATTTAACTGATTCGACAAATTAATTACTTCGTTGCTTTTTTCTTGTTAGCAACAGTTTTCTTTTTACCCTTGCGAGTACGAGCGTTGTTTTTAGTACTTTGACCGCGCAAAGGCAATCCCAAACGGTGACGGATACCACGGTAGCAACCGATGTCCATTAAGCGTTTGATGTTCAATTGAACTTCTGAACGCAAATCACCTTCAACTTGATACGAAGCACCAATGATATCACGGATTTTCGACGCTTGTTCGTCGGTCCAATCCTTTACCTTGATGTCTTTGTCAATACCAGCTTCTGCTAAAATTTTATTAGCACTGCTTCTTCCTATTCCGTAGATATAGGTCAAACCTATTTCACCTCTTTTATTTTGAGGTAAATCTACTCCTGCAATTCTTATAGCCATAAACTATGATAAAAAATTAAAATAATTAACCTTGACGTTGTTTTTGTTTAGGATTCTTTTTGTTGATTACGTAAAGACGTCCTTTTCTTCTAACGATTTGACATTCGTCAGAACGTTTTTTGATTGATGCTTTGACTTTCATTATCGTTTATATTTAGTTATTTGTATCTAAAAGAGATTCGTCCTTTAGTTAAATCGTACGGCGACATTTCCACTTTTACCTTATCACCAGGCAAGATACGGATGTAGTGCATACGCATTTTACCAGAGATATGTGCTGTAATTTCGTGTCCATTTTCCAATTCTACACGAAACATGGCGTTCGATAAAGCTTCTACGATAACGCCGTCTTGTTCTATTGCTGCTTGTTTTGCCATTATTTCTGACTTAAAACTTCTTCTACAAATTCAAAAGTTGATAGTATATCTGCCGAACTCTTACCGACTGCAACGGTATGTTCAAAATGCGCCGATGGTTTTCTATCGATAGTACGAATGGTCCATCCATCTTTCTCAAAGATAATGCCTCGATTTCCCATGTTAATCATCGGTTCGATAGCGATGACCATACCCTCTCTCAGTTGCAAGCCCTGTCCGCGTTTGCCGTAGTTAGGAACTTCTGGGTCTTCGTGCATATTGCGTCCAACACCATGTCCTACCATTTCTCGCACTACCGAGAAACCAGCTGCTTGACAATGCTGCTGTATAGCATATCCAATATCACCGATGCGTTTGCCATGTCTTGCTTGTTCAATACCCAAGTACAAAGCCTCTTTCGTGGTATCCAACAATTTTTTGACTTTAGGATCAACATTACCCACACAGAACGTATAAGCGGAATCTCCATAAAATCCATCGATCAGCGTTCCACAATCCACCGAAACAATATCGCCATCTTTAAGGGCGTAATTTGACGGAATACCGTGTACCACCTGATCGTTTACTGAAATACACAAGGTATTAGGAAATCCTTGGTACCCCAAAAAACCGGGCAAAGCACCGTTGGAACGGATAAAATCTTCTGCAATTTTATCCAATTCCAAGGTGGTTATACCTATCTTGATTGCTTTCGCAACCTCGGCTAAAGTTTTTCCTACCAAAACATTGCTCTTACGGAGCAACTCAATTTCTTCGGGAGTCTTTAGATAAATCATACTTTTTAATAGGCTGCAATAGAGCCCGAGCGACCTTTAATACGTCCGCTTTGCATCAAACCATCGTAGTGACGATTCAATAGATGGCTTTCGATTTGTTGCAAGGTATCCAAAACAACACCTACCATAATCAACAACGAAGTACCACCAAAGAATTGAGCAAACGATTGGCTAATACCAAATACACCAGCAAAAGCAGGCATAATTGCCACAAGACCCAAGAAAATAGATCCAGGCAAGGTAATGCGCGACATGATCGTATCAAGGTATTCTGCGGTTTTCTTTCCAGGTTTAACACCAGGGATAAAACCATTGTTCATCTTCATATGTTCCGCCATTTGAGTGGGGTTCATGGTTACTGCGGTATAGAAATAGGTAAACGCAATAATCAAAATGAAGAATACAAAGTTATACCAAAAACCATTAATATCCATAAATGCGAGTGCAAAGTTACTAACATTTCCGTCAGATGCAAAAAAACCTGACAAAGAAGTTGGAATTAACATCAAAGCTTGCGCAAAAATGATAGGCATTACACCTGCCGCATTCACTTTTAGAGGGATATATTGACGAACACCACCGTATTGTTGGTTGCCTACAATGCGTTTTGCATATTGCACAGGAACTTTACGAGTACCTTGTACCAACAAGATGCTTGCTGCAATTACCAACAACAAGAAAACGATTTCAGCCAAGAACATCACCAAGCCACCAGTTGACTCACCTAATCTTGACATAAATTCGCCCATCAAAGAACGAGGGAAACGAGCGATGATACCTACCAAGATGATAAATGAAACGCCATTTCCGATGCCTTTTTCTGTAATGCGTTCGCCCAACCATAGAACAAACATACTACCTGCAGCCAAAATCAAGGTCGAAGTGATCATGAAGAAATTGCCTTCAGGAAGTGCTGGTCCTACTTGGTATTTCAACGAAAGCAAGTAAGCAGGTCCTTGGAACAATAGCAACACTACGGTTAGGTAGCGAGTAATTTGGTCCATTTTACGACGACCGCTTTCGCCCTCGCGTTGCAGTTTTTGGAAGTATGGGATCGCCATACCCAACAACTGAACAACGATCGATGCCGTGATGTACGGCATAATACCAAGAGCAAAGACAGATGCGTTCGAGAACGCACCACCAGAGAACATATCTAGCAACATCATTAGGCCGCTGTTAGCAGACGAGCCTAATTCTTGCAATGTTGCCACATCAACTCCAGGAAGAACGATATACGAGCCCAATCGATAAATTACTACAAACAAGAAGGTAGTAAGCAAGCGATTGCGTAGTTCTTCTATCTTAAAAATATTTTGTATTGTTTCAATGAATTTTTTCATAGTAACGGATTATAATGTTACTACACTACCGCCAGCTTTTTCGATGGCTTCGATGGCTGCTTTCGAGAAAGCATGAGCACTAACTTCCAATTTAGCGGTCAATTCGCCTTTTGCCAAAATTTTAACCAATTGTTTCGAAGAGATAAATCCTGCTTCGATCAAATCGTTTACTGAAATTTTTTCCAAATTTTTAGCAGTAGCTAAGTCTTGCAATACAGACAAGTTGATTGCTTTGTATTCTACGCGATTGATGTTTTTGAAGCCAAATTTAGGCAAACGACGTTGCATAGGCATTTGACCACCTTCAAAACCAATTTTACGAGAATAACCAGAGCGAGATTTAGCACCTTTATGACCACGGGTAGAGGTACCACCTAAACCAGAACCAGAACCGCGACCTACTCTTTTGCGTATTTTTACAGAACCTTCTGCAGGTTTCAAATTACTTAAATCCATGTCTCTTTTTTTTAAAATTGTAAAAAGAATTACTTCACAACTACAACCAAGTGTTTCACTTTGTTGATCATACCCAAAATTTGAGGGGTATCTTCTTTTTCTACCACCGAGTTCAATTTTCTCAAACCAAGGGCATCCAAAGTTCTTTTTTGGTCAATAGGAGCACCAATACGGCTCTTTACTTGTTTAACTTTAATAATTGCCATCGTCTTAATTATTTACCGGTGAATACTTTTTCCATCGAGATACCTCTGTGTTGAGCTACAGTGTAAGCATCTCTCAATTCAGATAGAGCCAAAATAGTGGCTTTAACCAAGTTGTGAGGGTTAGAAGAACCTTTCGATTTAGCCAAAACGTCGGTGATACCCACGCTTTCCAATACAGCACGCATAGCGCCACCAGCTTTAACACCGGTACCAGTAGTTGCAGGTTTCAAGAACACCTCAGAACCACTGAAACGAGCTGTTTGTTCGTGAGGAATAGTTCCTTTCAATACAGGAACTTTCACCAAGTTTTTCTTAGCGGTTTCAACTGCTTTTGCAATGGCAGCAGTTACTTCGCCGGCTTTACCCAAGCCCCAGCCTACTACGCCGTCTTCGTTACCTACAACAACAATAGCGGCAAAAGTAAAGGTACGACCACCTTTGGTAACTTTAGTAACACGATTAATGGCTACTAATCTATCTTTTAACTCACTTTCGTTCGTTAATCTTACTTTGTTATTCTTTTCTGCCATAGTGCTTAAAATTTAAGTCCTGCGTTACGAGCGGCTTCCGCCAATTCTTTTACTCGACCATGATACAAGAAACCGTTACGGTCAAATACTACGGTTTCGATACCGGCTGCGATTGCTTTTTTAGCGATCAATTCACCAACTTTTGCCGATTTCTCGGTTTTGGTCATTTTTTCTTTGATGCTAACCGAAGATTCAGCCAACAAAGTTTTACCAGAACCATTAGCTGCGGTATCGTCGATCAATTGCACATAAATTTGGCTATTGCTTCTAAACACCGACATACGAGGTCTTTCAGCGGTGCCCGAAATTTTAGCACGGACACCAGCTTTTATTTTTAATCTTCTTGCGATTTTATCTGTCATGACGTTGCGTTTTTAATTATTTGGCACCTGCTGATTTACCAGCTTTTCTACGAATTTGTTCGCCTACGAACTTAATACCTTTACCTTTGTAAGGTTCTGGTTTGCGGAACGAACGGATTTTTGCACAAACTTGACCCAACAATTGTTTGTCACAACTTTCCAAGGTAACAAGAGGATTTTGGTTTCTTTCGCTCTTGGTTTCAACCTTAACTTCGTTAGGCAATTTCAAGAAAATGTTGTGGGTATAACCCAAAGCAAACTCGATAACTTGACCTTGGTTCGATACACGATAACCAACACCTACAAGTTCCATAGTTTTTTTGTAACCTTGAGAAACACCAACTACCATGTTGTTGATCAATACGCGATACAAACCGTGCATAGCTTTGGTTTGTTTTTCGTCATTAGGGCGAGTACAAACAATCTCGTTTCCGTTGATTTCTACCGAAATGATAGGATTGATGGTTTGTTTCAACTCACCTTTAGGACCTTTAACGGTCACTTCATTGCCGGACATTGTTACAGTAACACCGGCAGGTATGCTGATAGGTAATTTTCCAATTCTAGACATCTTTCTATCCTCCTACATTAATAAACATAACACAATACTTCACCACCAACATTTTGTTCGCGGGCTTCTTTGTCGGTCATTACACCTTTAGAGGTAGAAATGATGGCGATTCCCAAACCATTTAATACGCGAGGGAGATCTTTATGGCTTGCATATTTACGCAAACCTGGAGTAGATACACGCTGTAATTTTTTGATAGCGTTGATTTTACCGGCTTTATCATATTTTAAAGCCACTTTAATGGTACCTTGAGGACCATCTTCTTCGAACTTATAGTTCAAGATATAGCCTTGTTCAAACAAGATCTTGGTAAGTTCTTTCTTTAAATTTGACGCAGGAACCTCAACCACTTTGTGACCGGCTTTGATTGCATTGCGCAAACGCGTCAAATAATCTGCTATTGGATCTGTCATAAGTTAAAAATTAAATTAATCAGGACTGCCCTGACAATATTTAGTTATTCTTTTTCTTGTTCTCTTTCGATTACCAGCTTGCTTTTTTTACACCTGGGATCAAACCTTTAGAAGCCATTTCGCGGAATTGGATACGAGATAGACCAAATACACGCATGTAGCCTTTAGGACGACCAGTGATTTTGCAACGGTTGTGTAATCTTACCGGTGAGGCATTTTTAGGAAGACTTTGCAAAGCTTCGTAGTTACCTTCTGCTTTCAATTGTTCTCTTTTAGCAGCATATTTGGCAACCAATTTTGCTCTCTTCACCTCACGGGCTTTCATTGATTCTTTTGCCATAATCTATTCCTTATTTTTTAAAGGGTAAACCAAATTCTTTCAACAAAGCGTAAGCTTCTTCGTCGGTTTTAGCCGAAGTAACAAAGGTAATGTTCATACCCATGATTTTAGAAACAGCGTCGATGTTGATTTCAGGGAAAATAATTTGTTCTTGGATACCAAAAGTATAGTTTCCACGACCATCCATTTTGCTGTTAATACCTTTAAAGTCGCGGATACGAGGCAATGCAACGCGTACCAATTTTTCTAGGAATTCGTACATTTGATCGCGACGAAGGGTAACACATACACCAATAGGCATTTTTTTACGCAACTTGAAGTTCGAAATGTCTTTTTTCGAGTAGGTTGCTACTGCTTTTTGGCCAGAAATTGCGGTCATTTCGTTGATAGCAATTTCGATGATTTTTTTGTCTGCAACTGCTGCACCTAAACCTTGGTTCAAAACGATTTTTTCCAAAACGGGCACTTGCATGCTCGATTTGTAACCGAATTGTTTCATCAAAGCGGGAGCAATGCGTTCTACGTAATCTTTCTTTAAACTAGCGGTATTCATTATTTAATTTCCTCCCCTGTTGTTTTAGCGTAACGCACTGATTTGCCATCCACTTTTTTACGACCAATACGAGTAGGTTTGTTGTTTTTATCTACTACGTTTAGGTTAGAGATGTGAATGGGAGCTTCTTTTTTCACAATGCCACCTTGTGGACTTTTTGCATTAGGTTTGGTATGTTTTGATACCATATTAACACCTTCTACGATAGCGCGTTGTTTTTCAACTTGCACTTCCAAAACGCGAGCGATTTTACCTTTGTCATCGCCAGCGTTTACATAGACGGTATCACCTTTTTTGATGTGTAACTTTGTCATCTGTGATTGTTTTTCGAATTAAAGTACTTCAGGTGCTAATGAAACAATTTTCATGTTGGTTGCACGCAATTCTCTGGCAACGGGTCCAAAGATACGACTGCCTCTCATTTCGCCAGCGCCGTTCAACAATACGCAAGCATTGTCATCGAAACGGATGTACGAACCATCAGGACGTCTGATTTCTTTTTTAGTGCGAACTACCACTGCTTTTGAAACAGCACCTTTTTTAGTATCACTTGAGGGGATTACCGATTTAACAGCCACAACAATAATGTCCCCTACTGTGGCATAGCGTTTGCCTGTACCGCCCAATACGCGGATACAAAGCACTTCTTTTGCGCCACTGTTGTCGGCTACGGTAAGTCTTGATTCTTGTTGTATCATGGTTTATTTTGCTTTTTCGATAATTTCAATAAGTCTCCATCTTTTGAGTTTACTCAAGGGACGAGTTTCCATAATTCTTACCGTATCACCAATACCACATTCGTTCTTTTCGTCATGTGCGTGGTATTTTTTAGTCTTATTTACGAATTTACCGTAAATAGGGTGTTTTTCTTTCCACTTGACAGCAACGGTGATGGTTTTGTCCATCTTGTTGCTTGATACGATTCCTTGTCTTTCTTTTCTTAGGTTTCTCATATCCGGTGTATTAATTATTTGTTAAGTTCTCTTTGACGCAATTCGGTTTCTAAACGAGCAATCGTTTTGCGTGTTTCACGAATTTGACTAGGATTGTCAAGCGGAGAAATAGCATGGCTCAACTTCAATTTAGCTAGGTTAGCTTTTTCGCCTTCGAGTCTTTCAACAATCTCTTTGTCTACTAACTTTTTAATTTCTGCTGTTTTCATACTATCTTACGCATTTTCTGATTCATAATCGTAGTCACGTCTTACTACAAACTTGGTAGTGATTGGAAGTTTTTGAGCAGCCAAACGCAAAGCTTCTTTAGCGATTGCGAAAGGTACACCTTCTACTTCAAATAACATACGGCCCGGAGTAACTGGAGCTACATAGCCTTCTGGATTACCTTTACCTTTACCCATACGTACGTCAGCGGGTTTTTTGGTAATTGGTTTATCGGGGAAAATTCTCACCCATACTTGACCTTGACGTTGCATGTATCTGGTAACAGCGATACGGGCTGCCTCAATTTGGCGACCAGTAATCCATTTAGATTGCAAGGCCTTTATACCGAAAGATCCAAAAGCCAATTGGTTACCACGACCAGCGTTGCCTTTCATGGTACCCTTTTGGGGTCTTCTGAACTTTGTCTTTTTAGGTTGTAACATAACTTCTTGAAATTAACTGATTATTTTTTTCTCTTTTTGAAACCTTTGCCGTTGTTGCCACCCATTGAGTGTCCTTCTTTAGCATTGGTAAATTGAGGTGTAAGGTCTTTTTTACCGTAAACTTCGCCACGGCAGATCCAAACCTTAATACCAATAAGACCTACTTTAGTAAGCGCTTCGCATTGTGCATAGTCGATATCAGCACGGAAAGTGTGAAGAGGAGTACGTCCTTCTTTGTACATTTCCGAACGAGCCATTTCAGCGCCGTTCAAACGACCAGAAACTTGTACTTTGATACCTTCAGCACCTGCACGCATAGTAGCTGCGATAGCAGTTTTAACGGCACGACGATAAGCAAATTTACCTTCGATTTGACGAGCAATGTTGTTACCAACGATTTCAGCATCCAAATCAGGTTTCTTAATTTCAAAGATGTTAATTTGTACGTCTTTATCGGTAATTTTTTTCAATTCTTCTTTCAACTTATCAACTTCTTGACCACCTTTACCGATAATCATACCGGGACGAGAGGTGCAAACAGTGATAGTGATCAATTTAACGGTGCGTTCAATAACAATACGCGATACGCTGCATTTCGCCAAACGGGCTTGCAAGTATTTTCTTAGTTTAGAATCTTCCAAGATGGTGTCACCATAGTTTTTACCACCAAACCAGTTAGAATCCCAACCTTTAACGATACCTAAACGGTTAGCTATTGGATTTACTTTTTGTCCCATACGATTAGTTTTTGTTATTGTTCACACTATCAACACAAATGGTAACGTGATTTGAACGTTTGCGAATACGATAACCACGACCTTGAGGAGCGGGACGCAAGCGTTTCAAAGTACGACCACAATCTACGAATACTGCACTTACTACCAAGTTTTCGTCTTCAGCTTTTTTACCGGTTTTTTGTTCCCAGTTAGCGATAGCTGAACGAAGCAATTTTTCCAAACGGGTTGCTGCTTCTTTTGTCGAGAACTTCAACATTCCAAGTGCTTTGTACACTTCCACGCCTCTGATCATATCAGCGACCAAGCGCATTTTGCGGGGCGAGGTAGGCACATCATTTAGCTTTGCAAAGTAAAGAGCTTTTTTAGCTTCTTTACGTTTCTCTGCTGATTCTTTTTTTCTAACACCCATATCTATTTATTTTTATTTTCTGTTACCACCATGGCCTCTGAAGTTTCCAGTAGGAGCGAATTCGCCCAATTTGTGACCTACCATGTTTTCAGTAACGTACACAGGGATGAATTTGTTACCGTTGTGTACAGCGATGGTATGACCAACAAAGTCAGGAGAAATCATCGAAGCTCTCGACCAAGTTTTGACTACTGATTTTTTATTTGACTCATTCATTGCAATAACTTTTTTCTCAAGTTTTACGCAAATGAATGGACCTTTTTTCAATGAACGACTCATAATACTTCTCTTAGATTAAAATCAAATTACTTTTTCTTTCTCTCGATGATGTATTTGCTAGAAGCCTTTTTAGGAGCGCGAGTCTTATATCCTTTAGCCAACAAGCCTTTGCGAGATCTTGGATGACCACCAGATGCGCGACCTTCACCACCACCCATTGGGTGATCGACAGGGTTCATAACTACACCACGGTTGTGAGGACGACGTCCCAACCAGCGAGAACGACCTGCTTTACCAGATTGTTCCAAAGCGTGATCGGAGTTACCTACGGCACCGATAGTTGCTTTGCAAGTGCAAAGAATCATACGAGTTTCACCCGAAGGTAATTTGATAATGGCATATTTGCCTTCACGAGAGGTTAATTGAGCGAATGTGCCGGCAGAACGTACCAAAGCGGCACCTTGACCAGGTCTCAACTCAATGTTGTGGATAACAGTACCCAATGGAATGTCTTTTAGCATCAAAGCGTTACCTACTTCAGGAGCTACGTTTTCGCCTGAAAGAAGCACTTGACCTACTTCCAAACCATTAGGAGCAAGAATGTAGCGTTTTTCACCGTCTGCATAGAACAACAACGCAATACGAGCCGAACGGTTTGGATCGTATTCGATGGTTTTTACAGTTGCGGGAATTCCGTCTTTCTCGCGTTTAAAGTCAATTACTCTGTATTTTCTCTTGTGTCCGCCGCCCAAATAGCGCATGGTCATTTTACCTACATGGTTACGACCGCCAGTTGAAGCTTTACCGAATACAAGAGATTTTTCTGGAGCACTTGCAGTAATTGTGTCAAATGTTCCAATAATCTTGTGTCTCTGCCCCGGTGTTGTGGGGTTGAATTTACGTACAGCCATTTTCTCTTATTAAATGTTGCTATAAAAATCGATTACATCTCCTTCTTTCAACGTAACAACTGCTTTTTTGTACGAAGAAGTTGCGCCTTTAATAATACCAGATTTGGTGTAGCGAGTTTTGTTTTTACCGCTCACGTTCATGGTATTAACGTCTTCTACAGTTACGTTGTAAGCTGCTTCTACAGCTTGTTTGATTTGAATTTTGTTGGCGCTTTTGTTGACTTTGAACGAATAACGGTTGAATTTTTCGGAAAGTCCGGTTGCCTTTTCGGTAACGATTGGTTTAATGATAATTTCCATAAGATTTTCCTCCTTTATGCGTTAAAGATTGCTTGCAATGCAGCAACAGCATTTTCAGTCAACAACATGTTGTTGGCATTCAAGATGCGGTATGTGCTTAGTTCTGAAACAGTTGCAACATCTGCTTTTTCTACATTACGAGCCGACAAATATACGTTTTTATTTTGGTCTGCTAAAACTAAAAGCGACTTTTTATTGTCAGAATTTAAGTTTTTAAGCATTTCCATGTAATTTTTGGTTTTTGGAGCTTCAAAAGTGAAGTCTTCAACGATAACCAAAGCATTTTCTTGTACTTTGTACGACAATGCAGATTTACGAGCCAATTGTTTTACTTTTTTGTTCAATTTGAAGCTATAGTCGCGAGGTACAGGACCAAAGATACGACCACCACCAACGCGAACAGGCGATTTGATGTCACCAGGACGTGCACCGCCACCGCCTTTTTGACGGCCTAGTTTGCGGGTACTACCAGCGATTTCGCTTCTTTCTTTTGACTTATGCGTACCTTGACGTTTGTTAGCCATGTATTGCTTAACGTCCAAGTAGATAGCATGATCATTAGGCTCAATACCGAAAATAGATTCATCTAATGTAACCTTTCTTCCGGTGTCTTTTCCTTCGATATTATATACGCTTAGTTCCATTATTTATTTACTACTACGATTGAACCTTTAGCTCCTGGAACTGAACCTTTGATAAGGATCAAGTTGTTTTCAGGAATCACTTTTAAAATCTCTAGGTTTTCAAC
>JAZQZN010000018.1:0-44864 GCA_045634045.1 Candidatus Enterocola sp.
ACGGTGTGGCTGTCTCAGGCACAGATTGTAACCCTTTTCAATAGCACTAAGTCAAATATCAGCGAACACATTAAGCATATTTATACAGATAAAGAATTAGAAAAAGAGTCAACTGTTCGGTTTTTCCGAACAGTTCAACAAGAAGGTAAGAGAACAATAACTAGAAATATAGCATATTATAATTTAGATGCTATCATTTCTATTGGGTTTAGAGTTAACACAAAACAAGGTATTCTATTCCGCCAATGGGCAAATAAAGTGCTAAAAGAATACTTACTTCGTGGTTATGCTATTAATCAGCGAATCAATCTATTGGAAGATAAAATAGACCGAAAATTTGCTGAGCATGATGCTAAAATTGAAAGCCTCAACAAGCAGGTTGATTTCTTTGTGCAGACTTCCATACCGCCTTCCGAAGGGGTTTTCCATAACGGGCAGATTTTTGATGCGTATAAGTTTGCAATGGATCTGATTAAATCGGCTAAGAAGAATTTGGTTTTAATCGATAATTACGTGGACGAGTCGGTTTTGCTAATGCTGAGCAAACGCGAAACAGGTGTATCGGCTAAAATTTACACAGCCAATCTTTCCAAACAACTAACGTTAGATTTGGCAAAGCACAATAAGCAATATCCGCCTATAGAGATTTTTATGCATACCACATCGCACGATAGGTTCTTAATCATCGACGATGCAGAGGTGTACCACATTGGGGCGTCGTTAAAGGATTTGGGCAAAAAATTGTTTGCATTTTCTAAGTTGAACATTCCGCCTGGTGCAATTTTGTAAAGCCTTTTTATACATGATTTTTTTGCTCACGCACGGAGCGACATGGATGGTGAGGCGGTGAGGCGATGCAATGAAAAGACATCGTGATTGAGCAAAATGCCGCGAAGAGCGTAGGCTTTGAATGCATCGCCGAAACAAAATCGATGATTATTCGTACTTCGTACTCATCAGTTCGTCGTTGATGCGTTGCGGTTTTGAACCACGGACGCACGAGCCGATATAGATGGTGATTTGGTGATTCGGTGATTTGGTGAGGCGATATCGGTGGCTGAGCATGTTGAAGCCACCGATATCGACCGAGTCATCAATTCAATTCGGGCCATTCGACAAGCTCAGGGACCGCATGGGAGCAAGCACCTAAAATACAACCTTGTTTGCGTCGGCTAAGTGGGATTGGAGCACTACGGGGTCAATGTAGTGTATGCGCAGGGCGGATGAGCAGGGGTATTGACCAAAGAAAGGGTTCAATGTGATGTACAGTTCTACGTGGCTTACGGTAGGACTATTACTTACGGCATTGTAGTAATGATGCACTTTCTCTTTGATACGAGGTAGTATTTTTATGCCTATTTTGCCGTCTTTCATGGCGACAACGGCAACTACACGGCAACGTGGTTTAGCATCGGTTATTTGCTCGTTTGACTTTACTGCAGCCTTGTGGCGTATGCTAATTTTTCTGCCAAAATTTTTGTTTATCTGATTCATGATATCCTTAAACAAGGGTCCGTGAGCACTCCTATCTTTTAAGTTTTTAAAATGGATGTAATAATGAATCATTTCGTGAATAATCACGTCTTGTAGTTCGTTTTCTGGCAGGTCAAACTTGGTGCTAAAGCGCAGTTTAAGGTCAACATATTCTTTCTTACCCCAAAAGTGTCTGCGTGCTTTATAGGTAAACGACCCAATCACCCTTGTTGCGCGTCCCAGTACAATCGGAATTCGAGGCAATTCGTCGCCAAATATAGACTGATTAAACTCGTCAAATTTTTCTTTTATATAAGCCACCGTAGCTATCATAATGCAAAGATATGACTTTTCTTTTTTTTACGACATGTTGATAGAAAACTTGAATAATTTGAAACTTTTACCCTAAGGTTTTACTATATTTGGCATCAATTTACAACAACTAAATACAATACACTATGGAAAGTAAAATACAAGCAGAACTAATGGCTGCCATGAAAGAAAAGAATGCCGAAAAAATTGCAGCCATTCGCGAAATTAAAACAGCCATTATGAAGTTTAAAACCGCTCCTGGTTTTAGCGGTACTTGCTCCGAAGCTGATATTTTAACCCTTATCCAAAAATTAGCCAAACAACACAAAGAATCGGCAGATATGTACCAAGCAGCTGGTCGCGAAGACTTGGTAAAAGAAGAACTTGCTCAATTGGAATACATCAACCTATTCCTGCCAAAAATGTTGTCGGAAGAAGAAACCGTAGCTGTTTTAGACAAAGCCATTGAATCGTTGGGCGCTACCAGCCTAAAAGACATGGGTAAAATTATGAACTACATGAAAGAAAACTACCCCAACCAATACGATGCTAAATTTGTAGGTACCTACGTAAAATCGAAGTTTTAATATTTTACCACATACAAAGTAGTTTTACTACTAATAATCTATCCTATAATAATCTAACAAGCGTTTGTAGTGATCTAATTCTTCCTTCATATATTTACAGGCATCTTTCAACTCTTGCACGCTTTTTAATTTTGAGGAATGAACAAATGATGCTACCTTTGTGATATGGAAAATATCAAAAAATATTTTAAGCTTACCGATGAGCAAGAAAGACAATTTTCGATGCTCAAAGAATTGTATGCCGACTGGAATAGCAAAATCAACGTTATTTCGCGCAAGGATATTGACAACGTTAATTTGCACCACGTGTTGCACTCGTTGGCTGTAGCCAAAGTATTGCCCTTTGTTGCGGGCAGCCAAATTATCGACATTGGCACAGGTGGCGGATTCCCCGGCATTCCGTTGGCCATTCTTTTCCCAGAATGTCAGTTTACCCTACTCGATTCGGTGGGCAAAAAAATTAAGGTAGCCAGCGAAATTGCAAGTGCTATTGGACTTAAAAACGTACGTTTTGTAAACGACCGCATGGAAAACGAAAAAGGATTGTACGATTTTGCGGTGAGCCGTGCAGCTATGTCGCTGTCGGACTTGGTAAAAGTATGCAAGAAAAACATTGCTAAAACCGACAAAAATGCGCTTCCTAATGGGCTTATATGCCTAAAAGGCGGCGATATGCAAGCAGAAATGCAACCTTTTAAAAAGTACGTTACCCTATACAACCTCAGCGAGTTCTTTACTGAAGAATACTTTAAAACTAAAAATGCGGTGTACTTGCCGTTAAGGTAATTAGGAGTTATGAAAATCAAGACCTTTGTTTGCAATCCGTTGCAAGAAAACACCTATTTGGTAATTGACGACGCATCCAACCAATGTATGATCGTGGATGCGGGATGCTTGTACGACAATGAGAAACAAGCCATAGCATCGTTCATTCAAAACAATGGTTTAACATTGGCGTATGTAGTGAATACCCACTTGCATTTGGATCATTGCTTTGGCAATGGCTTTTTGGCGCAAACCTTTGGTGTAAAACCTTTGGCGCATGCCGATGATGAAGATTTATTGCGCTTTATGAATGCTCACGCTGCTGCGTTTGGTGTTCCGTTTCACGAAGAACCTCAACCCCTTGGCGGTTATTTAGCTGAGGGCGATTCCTTAACCTTGGGCAACGAAAAATTTGAAGTATTGCACATTCCTGGTCACAGCAAAGGCGGCATTGTGCTTTACAACGCAGCGCAAGGCGTTTTATTTTCTGGCGATAGCCTCTTTAAGATGAGCATTGGCCGTACCGACCTACCCGGTGGCGACTACGCCACATTGGTAACTGCCCTTACCAAAAAAGTGATGACCCTACCCGATGCTACGGTTGTATATCCTGGCCATGGGCCCACCACCACTATTGCCTACGAAAAGCAATACAATGCGTATTTGTAGTAGGATACCTTTATCCTATCAACACCACCAATACCGCCAATAATCCTACGTACAATACTTTATTCTTCATGGTTGTTCATTGTGGCTTTGGCGATGCCCTCGGCATCCATACCTAGCATGTGATACAGTTCGGCGGGGCTGCCGTGTTCCACAAATTGATTGGGGATGCCAATGCGCTTAACAGGAAGGTTATAGCCGTTGTCGGCCATAAATTCCAATACGGCCGATCCAAAACCGCCTTGTAGCACGCCGTCTTCGATGGTAACGATGCGTTTGTATTTTTTGCAGATTTGATGCAGTAGTTCCTCGTCCAAAGGCTTAACAAAGCGCATGTTGTAGATACCTACCGATGCATCGGCCACTTTTAACGCTTCGTTACCAATAGGACCAAGGGTCAAAATTGCTACTTCGCTACCCTCTTGCAAGCAAACACCTTTGCCAACAGGGATTTCTTCAAAAGGTTGATCTTGCCATATAACACCCTCACCACAACCACGTGGATAACGAATCACAAACGTACCTTTTTTAGGCAGTTGTGCGGTGTACAGCATGTTACGTAGCTCTAATTCGTTAAGGGGTGATGCAATGGTTAAGTTAGGAATGCAACGCAAGTAAGCCAAGTCGAACGCTCCGTGGTGTGTCGGGCCATCGGCACCCACCAATCCAGCACGATCAAGGCAAAGAATCATATCAAGATTTTGAAGCGCTACGTCGTGAATAATTTGATCGTAGGCACGTTGCATAAACGAAGAGTAGATATTACAAACAGGCATCAAACCTGCTTTTGCCAAACCTGCAGAGAAGGTTACTGCATGACCTTCGGCAATACCTACGTCAAATACCCTATCGGGCATCACTTCCATCATCATGTTCATGGAACAGCCCGTAGGCATGGCGGGCGTAATACCCACAATTTTGTCGTTTTCGCGCGCCAAATCAATTAAGGTTTGACCAAACACATCCTGATAAAGCGAAGCATTAGATGTTGCTACAATGCGTTCGCCTGTTTCTGGGTTGAATTTGCCAGGCGCATGCCAAATGGTTGCTTCCGATTCTGCAGGCGAAAAGCCTTTGCCTTTTACGGTTTTAATGTGTAACACGCGAGGTCCGTCAAAATTCTTAATATCGTTCAACACCTTAACCAACTGCAACACATCGTGTCCGTCCACCTGACCAAAATAGCGGATGTTCAATCCTTCGAAAATATTATGGCTGCCAGACACCGAGTTTTTGATAAAGTTGGCTGTGCGTAAGAAACGGTTACGTTTACGTTCGCTCATCAATCCCATTTTGGTGAGCATGTGGTAAATTTTAAAGCGCCATTTGTTGTACCAGGCAGATGTGGTAATGTTGTTCAAATAGTCATTCAAACCACCCACTGCCTTGTCGATCGCCATGTTGTTGTCGTTAAGGATAATGAGCAGGTTATTGGGGCTAACGCAAGCATTGTTTAAACCTTCAAAAGCCAATCCACCTGTCATCGCACCATCGCCAATCACGGCCACAACCTTGGTATCTTGCATCAGCTGATGCGCCCCCACAGACATCCCCAAAGCTGCCGAAACCGAGTTGGAAGCATGACCAGCCACAAAGGCATCGTATGAACTCTCCTTGGGATTGGGAAAGCCCGACAAACCTTTAAACTTGCGATTGGTATTGAATTGTGTACGACGACCCGTTAGGATTTTATGGCCATAGGCTTGATGCCCTACGTCCCACACAATACGGTCGTTAGGAGTATCAAATACATAATGCAACGCTACAGTCAATTCCACTACGCCCAAACTCGATGCCAAATGCCCTGGATTGTTCGCCAATTGATCGATGATAAATCCACGCAATTCTGCACACACTTGCTTGAGCTGTACTTTTGACAGTTTACGCAAATCAGACGGATAGTCGATGGTATGTAGTAAAGGATATTTCGCTTCCATAGATAGCGCAAAAATAAGTATTTTACTGCAATTTTAATATTTTTTTAATTGCTAATTGCATTGCATTTTGTTAATTTTGTATGCGTTAAACATATCCTATTACGAAAATATGAAAAAGTACTTGTTTTTAGCCTCTCTTACCCTACTCTCTACTGCATGTGTTACACAAGCGAAATACAACGAAGCCAAAGAAAGCGAAGCCCGTTACTACGACGAAGCCAGGTTGTGCAACGAAGCTTTGACTGCCGAAAAAGATAAAAACAAAGAATTAAGCGAACAGCTCAACCAGCTAAAAACCAAAGCAAGCCAACAAACAGACGAAGTCAATAAGCTGTCGAAAGAGCTACAACGTGTACAAGAAGATTGTACCAACATGCAAAACCACAACAAAGAATTGTTGGACAAGCTAAAATCGAGCAAAAGCAAGGAAGAAATCCAAGCGATGCTAAGTGAGATTCAGGCATTGCAAGGCGAGTTAATGCGCCGTGAGGATGCCCTCTTTAAAGCAGAACGCGATTTATTGGAAAAACAAAACCAATTAGAAGCGCAAAATGCTAAGATTACCGAGCTAACACAGCTCATTGAAGCACAAGCTGCCAAAATGCAAGAAATCAAAGAAAAGGTTCAACATGCGCTAACTGGCTACGAAGGCAACGGTTTGCAAATTGAATCAAGAAATGGACGCATTTACGTATCGCTCGACGAGCAGCTGCTGTTCCAATCGGGCAAATGGAATGTAGATGCACGTGGGAAAAAAGCCATTCAACAACTTTCGAGCGTATTGGCAAGCAACAAAGATATTGACATTTTGGTCGAAGGACACACCGATAACGTACCCTACAGCGGCAACGGCAATATCTTGGATAACTGGGATTTGAGCGTTAAGCGTGCCACTGCCATTGTACGCATCCTACTTGAAAACAAAGAGTTGGAAGCATCGCGCGTAATGGCTGCGGGTCGTGGTGAATTTAATCCCATCGACACAGAAAATACCAAAGAAGCACGCCAAAAGAACCGTCGTACCGAAATCATCCTAACGCCCAAACTAACCGAGTTATTGCAGCTATTTGAATAATTAGGAATTAGGAATGAGGAATGAGGAATGAGGAATTTTTGTGCGAGGTGAGCGCAGAAACAAGTTTACTTGGTTTTGCCGAACCGATGCCAAAAATCATGAGGACGTAGTCCGAATAATTTTGCGATTAAGTGAGAGCAATGATAAATTTATTTAATCATTGCCGACTGTTGCGATTAAGTGAGCGCAGAACAAATTTATTTGCTATGCCGAACGTGAGCAACTTGAGCGAAGCTAACGTGAGCAAAATCATGAGGACGTAGTCCGAATAATTTTTCGATTCTGCGATTCTGCGATTCAACAAATTAAAAAAACACCGATTAGTCGATTCGTCAATAAAATGATTTTTAGAAGCACCATAAACATTGCTAAGGCAAAAACACCCATAACCCACCAACAAGGTGTGCTATGCATGGGTTCGTGCTTCGCCGCCAACATGGCAAAAAAAATGGAGCAAGCAGGTTTCTGTACCTGCTACCCCTTTGGAGCGCTGTACAATCCAATTTCCATTGCACAAGGCATTGAGTACATACAAAAAGGAACTCCTTTGCAAGACAGCGATCTTTTTTACTACAACGAGCAGTGGCATCACATTGATTTTCACAGCGACTTTTCGCACGCCGACAAAGACACAGCACTGGCACAAATCAACCAAGCCATTGCCCAGGGTCACCAGGCATGGAATAGCAGCCAAGTGCTGATTCTTACCTTAGGAACGGCATGGTACTATACTTGGAAAACAAGCGGCAAGGTAGCAGGCAACTGCCATCGCCTACCTGCAGGGCAATTTGAACGCAGCCGACTATCGCTCCAACAAATTACAACCGCCCTACAAACCATTGTACAACAAGCCGCTGACAAGCAGATCATCATCACGGTTAGCCCCATTCGACATTGGAAAGACGGAGCCATAGCCAACCAACGCAGCAAAGCCTTACTGCTACTGGCTTGCGAACAGTTGGAGCAGCAATTTAGCAATGTTACCTATTTTCCGTCGTATGAACTAATGATGGACGAACTTCGTGACTATCGTTTCTATGCAGACGACATGATGCACCCTTCTGACATGGCAGTGCAATACATTTGGGAACGCTTTGCCGATACGTTTTTTGGTACCACCACGCAGCATGCCTGCATCGATTGGAACAAAATTGAACAAATGAGGCAACACAAGCCTTTCAATACGCAAAGCGAGGCATACCAACAATTACAGCAAAAAATAACCGATAGCATCCGTAAATGGAATGCGCAATACAAACACCATGACTAATCAACCCAAAAAAGAGAATCCATTGCTAAACCTGTTGTTTAGCATCGTAATACCCGCTATTATCCTATCCAAACTTAGCACACCCGACAGATTGGGCGTGCTACCTGGTTTTTTGATTGCTTTGGCATTTCCCATTGGCATGAGCATCTATCAGCTCATCATCGAAAAAAAGGTAGGATTCATTGCCCTATTAGGATTTGTGAGTATTCTGCTTACAGGGATGATTGGCATTTTTGAAATCCCCACTCAATACCTTGCCATCAAAGAAGCAGCCGTTCCCTTGCTCATCGGCATTGCGGTTTTTGTATCACAATACACCAAGTATCCGCTCATCGAAAAGATGATTTACAACCCACAATTGCTGCACATCGAAAAAATAGAAAATTGCCTGGAAGCCAACAACCAAACAGCCACCTTGCAAAAATACATGCGCCATGCCACCTACATGGTAACCGCATCGTTTCTACTTTCGGCAGTGCTCAACTTTTTACTAACCAAACACATTGTGGTAAGTCCTGCAGGAACCGAAGCCTTTAACCAAGAATTGGGCAAACTAACCGCCTTGAGCTACCCAGCCATTGCGCTACCCTCTACCTTGGTTGTTATGTTTGCACTTTGGTACTTGGTACGTGGTCTAAGCAAGACAACTGGCCTCACTTTGGAAGAAATGCTCAATCCCAACTTAAACAAATGAACGAAATTAGCAACATATTAGGAAAATCCCGAGCAAATAATTGCGAAGATAGCAATATACAATATTTATTGACAGATAGTCGCAATTTAATTTACCCTGAGAAAAGCCTGTTTTTTGCCTTACGCAGCCAAACGGGCGACGGTCACGCATACATCGACGATTTGTTGGCACAAGGTGTAAAAAACTTTGTGGTTGACCACTTTTGCGATGCCTGGGAAACCGCTGACGCTAATTTCTGGGTAGTCGAAAATACCCTTACGGCCTTGCAGCAAATTGCGCTGCACCATCGCCAACAATTTCAGCTACCGGTGGTAGGCATAACAGGCAGCAACGGCAAAACCATCGTAAAAGAATGGCTCTATACCCTGCTGCAAAATGGGCACAATTGTGTACGTTCGCCCAAAAGCTACAACTCACAAATTGGCGTTCCTTTGTCGGTTTGGCAGCTGCAAGCAACGCACGAAATAGGTATTTTTGAAGCAGGTATTTCGACCACTGGCGAGATGCAACGCATTGCCAATATCATTGCTCCAACCCTTGGCATTTTTACCAATCTGGGTAGCGCACACCAAGCAGGTTTTGCTTCCAACGAAGAAAAGTTGTGCGAAAAGTTGCAACTATTTACCACCTGCCAAACATTAGTATATCGCTATAACCCCCACTACCAAACCCTTATAGAGCAGCAGCTGCCCAACGTGCAATTGCTATCGTGGGGCATCAATGAACCCTCGGCAGTAATCCCTGTAAGCATTGAAGCACAAACCACCAACCATACCAAAATTTGGCTGCAATACCAAGGTGAGGGCTATAGCTATACCTTGCCATTTGCAGATGCCGCATCCATCGAAAATGCCATTCATGCCATTTTGATGTGCTTGGTAATGGGTGAAACCAACATCAATACCCAACTATTAGAGCCCATTAGCATGCGTTTGTCGATCAAGCAAGGGCTCAACAACTGTTTGCTCATTGACGATGCCTACACCGCCGATTTAAGCGGGCTACAAGTGGCGCTCAACGTCATGGATACGCAAGCTAAAAACAAATACGACAGCAAGGTGGTGATTCTTTCCGACTTGCCACACAGCAGTGGCGATGAGCAAGCCTTGTACACCGCGGTTTCGTCGCTATTGCAAGAGAAAAAAGTAACACAGCTCATTGGCATTGGCAATGTTTTGCCGCTGTATGCGGATGTATTCCCCATGCCCACCACATTTTATGCTTCCACTGCCGACTTTTTGGCAACCAAACCCGCATTCAACAACCAATTGGTGTTGATCAAAGGTGCACGTCGCTACCAAATGGAACAAATCACAGCCCATTTGGAGCAGAAACGCCACGAAACGGTGATGGAAGTCAACCTCAACGCATTGGTCAACAACTTTAAGCATTTGCGTTCGTTTTTAGCCCCTACCACCAAAGCCGTTGCCATGATTAAGGCCAACGCTTACGGATGTGGTGCTATTTCCATTGCGCAAACCTTACAACACCACCATTGCGATTACTTTGGTGTGGCAGTGGCAGACGAAGGTGCTGAGCTACGCAAAGCTGGCATCAAAACACCCATTATGGTAATGAACCCCGAAGCAAGTAGCTTTGATGTGTTGCTACAATACTGCCTCGAACCAGAAATATACAGCTTTGAGGTGTTGCATCGATTCATCGAATTTGCCGACAAAGAGGGTGCACGCAACTACCCCATTCACCTGAAATTTGATACGGGCATGCACCGCCTCGGCTTTGAGCAAAAAGATTTGCCAGCACTGATTGCTTTGCTCAAACAAACCTCAGTAGTAACCGTTGCATCGGCATTTTCGCATTTAGCAGCAGCCGAAGACCCTGCCATGGATGCCTTTACCTTGCAACAAATTGCTACCTTTGAAACTTGCACCAAAGCCTTACAAGAGACCTTGCCTTATCCATTTTTACGCCACATACTCAATACCTCGGGTATTCAGCGTTTCCCCATGCACCAGTACGATATGGTGCGCATGGGTATTGGCTTGTACGGTGTAGGCATCGATGAAGCATCACCTATACAGCACGTAGCTACGCTCAAAACGGTGATCCTGCAGACCAAAGAGCTGCCCCAAGGCGAAACGGTTGGCTACAACCGTAAGGGCGTCCTCGCACGCAACAGCAAGGTGGCAGCCATCCCCATCGGCTATGCCGATGGCCTTGACCGCGCCTTCGGCGGCGGCAAGGGTTTCGCTTTGGTGCGCGGGCAAAAAGCCCCCTTCCTGGGCAACATTTGCATGGACGTATGCATGATTGACGTCACCGACATTGACGACGTGGCCGTAGGCGACACCGTCGTGATCTTTGGCGAAGAGTTAACCATCAATCACTTGGCTCAAACCACCAACACCATCCCTTACGAAATTTTAACCCGCGTTTCGGCACGTGTCAAACGCATTTATTACCAAGAATAATGAAAAAGACCCTTTTATTTGCCATTATAGGAATTTTGTTGGGCTGCGCATCTTGCAGCAAACCCTTCCCACACGTTGCCGACAAACAATTGTTGGAAGAGTTCCCCTGCGTTGTCAACGAGCTGCAAACCGCCATCCAAGTGCCCATTGGGTTCATGACCATCAGCCAATCCTACACCGATTCGATTGCTGCTATTCGTGCCCAAGAAAATCCTTTTGACAGCCGTTTGTTGCGCATCTTTGCCGACACTGTCCTCAACGCCAACATCAGCTTGTCGGACATGCGTCACATTCCGTACGAGAAAACCGAAAACGACCTTGATTTTTACAAAGTCACCTACAATGCCCACGGTTTTTGGGACAGCGTGCAATTGCAACGCTACTACAACGAGCAATACCCCAAAATCATCCTATTGGAAATGCAGAATAAGGAGCGCACCTTGGTCAGGGTATTTTTCTACAACCAGGACAAAGCCCAATTTTGCATCGACTACTATTTTGCAACAGCGTTCTACAACGACTTTATGCCGTTTATCAACGCCTCCATTGCATCTGTAGCACCTAACTATGAACTTCAAATTGAAGTAGAATGAAAACAGCAGCATGGATGCCATATTATAAGCGCTTAATGGCTGGGTGCCAACATTTTATTGCACCTGCCATGGCCAGCAAGGTGCGCCAAATTTACAAAAGTACACCTTTGCCTGATACCTTTACCTACAAGGTATCACAAGCCATGCAGATTGCCCACATTGCCGCCCAAGAGTTGGGATTGGGCAACTCGGCAATCATCGCCATTATGCTGTATCCTGTGGTAAAAGACAAGCTCTACCAAGCCGATTTTGCCACCGAATTTAGCAGCGAAGTAGCGACCATTTTGCGTGGTTTGGACCGCATCAAGCAATTGTATTCCAAAACGCCATCGCTCGATACCGAGAACTTTAGAAAACTGCTGCTTACCTTGGCAGAAGACGTTCGAGTGATCATGATTATGCTGGCAGACCGCTTGCATACCATGCGCAATTTGCAACTAAAAACGCCCGAAAAACAGCAGTACATTGCCCGCGAAACTGCTTTCTTGTATGCTCCTATGGCACACCGTATGGGTCTGTACAAGGTAAAAACAGAAATGGAAGATTTGGCCATGAAATACACCGTTCCTTCCATTTACAAAGAAATTGCCACCAAATTGGCAGAAACCAAAAAGGAACGTGAAAACTACATCGCCCAGTTTATTGAGCCTTTGCGCCAAAAACTCACCGATGCAGGGTTGCAATTTACCATCAAGGGACGTACCAAATCCATCTATAGCATTTGGAACAAAATCAAAAAACAAAATACCACTTTCGAGGGCATTTACGACCTATTTGCCATTCGTGTCATTTTGGATAGCCCCATCGAAAAAGAAAAAGCAGAATGTTGGCAAGTATATTCGGTTGTAGCCGACATGTACCAACCCAACCCCAAACGCTTGCGCGATTGGTTATCAAATCCCAAAGCCAACGGCTACGAATCGCTGCACACCACCGTAATGGGTCCAGAGGGCAAATGGGTAGAGGTACAAATCCGTACCACCCGCATGGACGAGGTAGCAGAAAAAGGGGTGGCTGCCCACTGGAAATACAAGGGCATCAAAGGCGAAACCACCATGGATCAATGGCTCAAAAACCTGCGTGAAGTATTGGAAAATCCAGAACTCAGCGTAGGCGAATCCATGGACGAATTCAAGCTCAACCTGTACGACGAAGAGGTATTTGTGTTTACGCCCAACGGCGATTTGCACAAGCTCCCCAAAGGGGCTACCCTGCTCGACTTTGCATTTGCCATCCACACACAAGTGGGCTCCAAATGCATCGGCGGTAAGATTGCGGGCAAAAACGTTACACTCAAATACGTACTCAACAATGGCGACCAAATAGAAGTCATCACCTCGCCCAACCAACGCCCTCGCCCCGACTGGATCAACATTGCCGTTACAAGCAAGGCGAAACAAAAAATCAGACAGGTCATCAAAGAGACCCAAATCAAAACCGCCAATGCTGGTCGCGAAATTTTGTTGCGTCGCTTTAAGAACTGGAAAATGGAGTTGGACGAAGCCAGGTTGTCGCGTTTGGCAAAAAAAATCGACTACAAGAACCTATCTGACTTGTACATCGACATTGCCAACGAAGACATCGACTTGCTCGAATTTAGAGAAAGCTATTTGAATTTCGACAAGCGCGAAGAGTTGACTGACAATCCACCCCAAGCCAAAGAATATTCCAACCGCCACCACCATACCGAAGACGTATTGGTCATCAATAACGAAACCAAGGGGGTACAATACACCATGGCAAAATGCTGCAACCCTATTTTTGGCGACGAAATTTTTGGTTTTGTAGGCGTATCGGGGGGTATCAAAATTCACCGCAAAGACTGTCCTAATGCGCCACAAATGATCAGCCGTTTTGGCTACCGCATCGTAAAGGCAGCATGGGAAGCCTCGTCGGGTCAACAGCACATTTGCTCGTTGTTTGTAACGGGCAACGACGATTTGGGAATAGTTACCAACATAAGTTCGCTGTTATCTAAAGAAAAATCCGTAACTTTGCGTTCTATTTCCATCAATTCGGATGCCGGCATTTTTGAGGGAAAATTAGCCTTAACCGTTACCGACACCCAAGAGTTGGATAGAATTATTCAAAAAATTAGCACCGTAAAAGGTGTACAATCTGTAACACGCATTTAATTATGTTTTCAGGAATTGTAGAAGAAATGGCCACTGTGGTAGGTATTGAGCAAGAATTGGACAACTTGCACTTTACCCTTACCTGTTCGTTTGTCAATGAGCTAAAAATTGACCAAAGCGTTGCCCACAATGGTGTTTGCTTAACCGTGGTACGCATCCAAGACAACACCTATACCGTTACTGCCATGAAAGAAACCTTGCTACGCAGCAATTTAGGTGTTTGGAAGGTTGGCGACAAAGTAAACGTAGAACGCAGCATGCTGATGAACGGTCGTTTGGACGGACACATCGTACAAGGACACGTGGATACCACTGCTGTTTGCCAAAGCGTAGAAGAAGCTGGTGGTAGCTGGATTTATACCTTTGCCTACCAAATCGACAGCGAAATGATCAAGCGTGGCTACTTTACGGTTGATAAAGGTTCTGTGACTGTCAACGGTGTCAGCCTAACGGTTTGCAACCCTACCAAGGATAGCTTCCAAGTGTGCATCATTCCGTACACCCACGACAACACCAACTTTTGTGCCATCGAAAAAGGCACCATGGTTAACCTTGAATTCGACATCATTGGCAAGTACATTAGCCGCATGAATCAACTTATTTAGTCGCTTTGCTTTGACAAACTTATTAGGACATACATTAACAGAACTAAAGGCCATCGTAGCGCAATACGGACTGCCTACGTTTACTGCCAAACAAATTGCAGATTGGTTGTACAAGAAAAAGGTGCGCAGCATCAACGATATGACCAACCTTTCGCAAAAGGCGCGCACTGCCCTATCTGAGCATTACACCATTGGCGTGAGCGACCCAGCTGAAGTGGCAGTATCGAGCGATGGCACCGAAAAATACCTGTTTGAAGTAGGCGAAAAACGCTACATCGAGAGCGTGATGATCCCCGAAAAAGACAGGGCAACCTTGTGCATCTCGTCGCAAATTGGCTGCCAGATGAATTGCTTGTTTTGTGCTACAGGCAAACAAGGATACGCAGGCAACCTATCGGTGGCACAGATCCTCAACCAAGTGCAAAGCATCAAGGAACCAGAAGCGCTTACCAACGTAGTGTTTATGGGCATGGGTGAGCCGCTCAACAACGTTGACAACGTGCTCAAAGCCATTGAAATCATGACAGCCGATTGGGGATACGCATGGAGTCCCAAACGCATCACGGTATCGACCGTTGGTATTTTGCCCTACTTGCCTCGCTTGCTGGACGAAACCACTTGCCACATTGCCGTTAGCGTACACGCTCCTTCGGCTTTCGAACGCAGAGAGTTGATTCCTGCCGAAAAGGCCTACCCCATTAACGATGTTATCACCTTGCTCAAAAAGTACGACTGGTCACATCAACGCAAACTATCGATCGAATACACGCTATTTGATCAGCTCAACGATACGCAACAATGCGCCAACAAACTGGCAGATATGCTCAAAGGACTATCGTGCCACGTCAATTTGATTCCGTTCCACCAAATTCCTGAAGTAGGTTTAGCCCCCACTTCGGCGGTTGGCATCGAACAATTTCAAGGTTGGTTGCAACGCAGGGGTATCAGTACCACCGTGCGTAAATCGCGTGGACAAGACATTGATGCTGCTTGCGGCATGCTATCCACCAAAAGAAAAAACAACGTATGAAAAAGATTATTGTAAGCACCCTCACAGCATTGGCACTCCTCACCTCGTGCGACAGCAACCCTACTTTGCCCACCTCTACAGGTGCTGCAGGCGAAGTGTTGTTGGTCATCAACGAAGACGTATTTAAGAGTGCTGCGGGCGATTCGATTGTTCGCATCCTCAACAAGGATGTACCTTGTATGCCTCAATCGGAGCCTATGTTCAACATATCGCGCACCAACTACGAAGGTTTTACCTCCATCATCAAACCCGCTAGAAATATTTTGATGGTGGATGCAGGTAGGGCTTATTCGTCGGTAAAAATGAAAACCGCCGAAAACCGTTGGTCGAAACCACAAGCAGTGTTGACCATACAAGGTCCAACCACCCAGGAAGTAGCAGAAGCCATTGGCAAGTACAAAAACGAAATTGCCAACTACTTTGTAAAAGCAGAGCGCGATCGATCCATTGCCCACCACTTGCGCTACAACGAAAAAGACATGAGCGCAAAAGTAAAAGAGCACATGGGCTTTTCGATGGCAGTACCCAAAAACATGAATCGTTGCAAAAAAGCAAAAGATTTTATGTGGATTTCGAACACTGCTGGCAACATGAACCGCAACATTGTGCTCTACAGCTATCCTTATACAGAAGCCGATGCCTTTACGCGCGAAAAATTGTTGCAACACCGCGATTCGGTGCTTAAACAGCACGTTCCTGGTCCTGTAGAAGGATCGTACATGACTACGGAATACCGCATCGAGCCTCCTATTTTTAGCACTACTGCCACCAACAGCAAACAGTATGCAACACGTTTGCAAGGTCTTTGGCGTGTAGAAGGCGAATTTATGGGCGGTCCTTTTGTGAGCATCAGCTGTTTGGACGAAAAAAATCAGCGTATCATTACGGCAGAAGCCTTTATTTACGCTCCCAACGAATACAAACGCAATGCTATGCGCCAATTGGAAGCAGCATTGTACACCCTTAAAGCAGAATAATTATGAGTAAACTAAAAATTGGTATTACCCAAGGAGATATAAACGGCATTGGCTACGAAGTCATCCTCAAAACATTGGAAGACAACCGCATTGTGGAATGTTGTACACCCATTGTGTACGGATCGCCCAAAGTAGCCGCCTACCACCGCAAACTCACCAACGTAAACATCAACCTCAATTTGATCGGTAAAGCAGAAGATGCCAACGAAACACGCATCAACATCATCAACTGCTGCAACGACGAAGTGAAGGTAGATTTGGGCAAATCGACTCCACAAGCAGGCGAAGCCGCCTTTGCAGCCTTGGAGCGTGCTACCCAAGACCTCAAAGAAGGTAAAATCGATGCGTTGTTGACTGCTCCTATCAATAAAAACAACATTCAGTCGGCTCAATTCAGTTTCCCTGGACATACCGAATACTTGGAACAACTATTTGGCAATACTGGCGATGCCCTGATGGTGTTGGCTAACGAAAATTTGCGCGTTGCTGTGGTAACTGGTCACGTCCCCATCAGCAAGGTTGCTTCCCTACTCACCACCGAAAAGATTTTGAGCAAGATGGAACAATTCTACCATTCGTTGCAGCAAGATTTTGGCATCAACAAACCACGCATTGCCGTATTGGGACTCAATCCACATGCTGGCGATGGTGGCGTTTTGGGTACTGAAGAAGCAGAAATCATCCAACCTGCCATTGAGCAAGCCCGTGAAAAAGGCATGATCTGCTTTGGTCCTATGCCTGCCGACGGATTTTTCGGTTCGCAAGCCTACGACCATTACGACGGCATCTTAGCCATGTACCACGACCAAGGATTGATTCCATTTAAGGTAATGGCCATGGACAACGGCGTCAACTTTACAGCAGGATTGCCCATCGTGCGCACCTCGCCCGACCACGGCACAGCCTACGACAAGGCTGGCAAGAACCAAGCCGATTGCAACTCGCTACGCCAAGCTCTATACATGGCCATTGACATTGTAAAACAACGTAACAATCAACATGATAGCCTCTAACGATTTACAAACCATCAAAAACAAGTTTGGCATCATTGGTAATGCGCCCGAACTGATACACGCTATTCAGATAGCGGTGCAGGTGGCTAATACCGATTTATCGGTATTGGTAACAGGCGAAAGTGGTGTTGGGAAAGAGAACTTTCCTAAAATCATCCACCAATACAGCGCACGCAAGCACAACAAATACATGGTGGTAAACTGCGGTGCCATTCCTGAAGGAACCATTGATTCAGAACTTTTTGGTCACGAAAAAGGTTCGTTTACCGGTGCACTTACCGACCGCAAAGGCTATTTTGAAGTAGCTGACGGCGGTACTATTTTCTTGGACGAAGTGGGAGAACTTCCCCTTTCGACCCAAGCTCGCTTGTTGCGTGTTTTGGAAGTGGGCGAATTTATCAAAGTAGGTTCGTCGCAAGTACTTAAAACCAACGTACGTGTCATTGCTGCTACCAACCGCAACTTGCCTCAAGCCATCAAGGAAGGAAAATTCCGTGAGGATTTGTACTATCGTTTGAATACCATTCATATTAAGATTCCACCCTTGCGCGCTCGCAAAGGTGACATTTTACCCCTTTTCACCAAATTTACCACCGAATATGCCGAAAAGAATCGTCGTCCAGCCATTACGTTGACGGCCGATGCGCAAAAGCTATTGAAAGATTGCTATTGGAGAGGCAATATTCGTGAACTAAAAAACGTGGCAGAACGCATCTCTGCCATAGAAACTGACAGCGTTATTGGCAGCAACGTGCTACAACTCTACTTGCCCGATCAGGCCGAGAGCAACTTGCCCCAATTGGTGAGCCAACATACCGACGAAGGCAAAACCTTCAGCTCGGAACGCGAAATTTTATATACCGTACTCTTCGACATGAAAAAAGACATGGACGAATTGAAGAAAACGGTAAAAACGCTCATGCAGCAGCAAAACAACGCATCCGCCAACACAGCTACTCCTGTTTATAGCAACGAGACAGCCCTCTTTGCGATTCCAGAGCAAAGCAGCATCGAGCATACCGACGATTTCATCGAGGTACAAGAATACCAAGAAGAGCCATCCTTGTCGGTCGAAGAAATGGAGAAGAAACTCATCAAAGAAACCTTGGAAAAGCACAACGGCAAACGCAGCATCGCTGCCAAAGACCTACGCATTTCTGAGCGTACTTTGTATCGTAAAATAAAAGCGTACGGATTGGAATGAGAAAGTGGTTATACATAGCGACTACCCTCTTGTGCTTAGTAGGAGCATCGTGCTCCATCTCGTACAAGTTTAATGGCACGGTAATTGACTACAACGTAATTAAAAGCATTGCCATTGAAGATTTTACCAACCATGCCGCCATGGTGTATGCTCCTTTGACCAACGTACTGAATGAAAAAATCAAAGACACCTACACCAAGCAAACACGATTGAGTTTGGTAAGTCGCAACGGCGATTTGGAGCTGAGCGGTGAAGTGACGGGCTACGACATTACACCTATGGCAGTAAGCGCCAACTCGTTGGCTTCAGAGACCCGCCTCACCTTGCGCGTTAACGTGCGCTACACCAACAACACCAACCACGACGAAGACTTTGAACGTGGCTATACCGCCTACCGCAACTTCGATAGCAACTACCTACTTACCGATGTACAAGACCAGCTGATTGAAGAATTGGTAGCTGAAATATGTGACAACATCTACAACGACACCGTAGCTAACTGGTAATCAATGACGATTCAAGAATTAAATACCTATATTCAACATCCCGAATACCTCAATAAGGATACGCTGTCGGATATGCAACGCCTGGCAGAAACCTATCCCTATTGCGCTACGTTCGTTATTTTGTATGCCAAAAACTTACACAACGTTGGCGACTTGCAATTTCAGCATTACCTTAAAAAGGCAGCCTTGTGTACCTATCACCGCGAAGAGCTAGAAAAATTGATGCTGCTGCCAGCGGCATCTGCTCCCGCAAGCCCAACAACGGCACCTGTGACCGCACCCTCCATCACAACAAAGGTAGCTACTAGCGTGTACGAGTTGCCAGCATGGGAGGAAGCAGATAGCAAACCACTCAAACAGCAAGATTTGATTGATCGTTTTATTGCAAAAAATCCAAAAATACAGCTCAACGACAACAAATTTGAGTACGAAGAACCATTGGCAGCCCAAGATGAGCCTTTGAGCGACAGCGTATTTACAGAAAGTCTAGCAAAAATATACATCAAACAAGGGCAATATGTAAAAGCCTTGCATATTTTTGAAAGATTAAATTTGAAATATCCAGAAAAAAGTACTTACTTTGCAGACCAAATTCGTTTTTTAACTAAAATAATTCAAACAAAATCCTAAATAGTATGTTTAACGTATTAGTATCGTTGGCCGTTGTAGTCGGCATCTTATTGATTTTATTGGTAATTTCACAAAAAGCAAAAGGTGGCGGTTTGGCATCTGGCTTTTCTTCACCTAACCAAGTAATGGGCGTTCGTAAAACCACCGACTTCGTAGAAAAAGCTACTTGGACTTTGGCTGCTATTTTGGTAGTTCTTTGCATTGCTGCTGTTGGTTTCAAAAGCAACGAAAAAACCATCGACCAAGCAAGCTCACTTAAAAATAAAATTGAAGAAACTGCAGCTCCTGTGCAAAGTCCTATTGCACCAGTTGCAGCTCCTACCACTGCTGAATAATATAGCAGGCTATACGCTTAAAAAAGGTGACATTCTGTCACCTTTTTTTATTTGGCACGAAATTTGTACATTAATAGTCGGTTCGTCAATATAAATACTAAATACAATATCATGACAAAAATTAAACCATTAGCAGACAGAGTGCTTGTTGCACCAGCTGTTGCAGAAGCAAAAACCGCAAGCGGCATTATCCTACCCGATTCTGCCAAAGAAAAACCCCTACAAGGCAAAGTAATTGCCGTTGGTAACGGAACCAAAGACGAAGAAATGGTCGTAAAAGTGGACGATACCGTTCTTTATGGCAAATACGCTGGTACTGAAATTGAATGGGAAGGTGAAAAATACCTTATCATGCGCCAAAGTGACATTTTGGCAATTATCTAATCATTGAACTTAAAAAAACACTGATATGGCAAAAGAAATTAAATTTGATATTGAAGCCAGCGACTTGCTAAAAAAAGGCGTAGATGAGTTGGCAAATGCAGTCAAAGTAACCCTTGGTCCTAAAGGTCGTAACGTTATTTTGGCTAAAAAATTTGGTGCACCTCACATCACCAAAGACGGTGTAAGCGTGGCTAAAGAAATCGAATTGGACGATCCCAATGCTAACATGGGTGCTCAATTGGTAAAAGAGGTAGCCGCTAAAACTGGCGACAACGCTGGCGATGGTACTACTACCGCTACCGTATTGGCACAAGCCATCATTTCGGTGGGTCTTAAAAACGTTGCAGCAGGTGCCAATCCCATGGATTTGAAACGTGGTATCGACAAAGCTGTTGCCAAAGTAGTTGAAGCCATCAAAGCACAAAGCGAAGAAGTGGGCGAAGACATCAGCAAAATTGAACAAGTTGCTACCATTTCGGCTAACAATGATAACGAAATCGGCAAATTGATTGCTGATGCTATGGCAAAAGTGAAAAAAGAAGGCGTTATTACCGTTGAAGAAGCCAAAGGTACTGACACTACCGTTGACGTTGTAGAAGGTATGCAATTTGATCGTGGCTACCTATCACCCTACTTCGTTACCGATACCGAAAAAATGGAAGTGGTGATGGAAAGACCATTGGTACTTATCCACGACAAAAAGATTTCGTCGCTTAAAGAAATTTTGCCTTTGTTGGAAGCTACCGTACAAAGCAACCGTCCTTTGTTGATCATTGCAGAAGACGTAGATAGCGAAGCACTTACTGCATTGGTTGTTAACCGCCTGCGCGCTAACTTGCGTGTTTGCGCAGTTAAAGCTCCTGGCTTTGGCGACCGTCGCAAGGAAATGCTACAAGACATTGCTGTACTAACTGGCGGTACTGTTATTAGCGAAGAACAAGGTTTGAAATTAGAAACCGCAACCATCGATTTGTTGGGTACTGCCGAAAACATTACCATCAACAAAGACAATACTACCATTGTTAACGGTGCTGGTGCTAAAGAAAACATCGCTGCTCGCGTGGCTCAAATCAAAGCACAAATCGAAAAAACGACTTCTGACTACGACCGCGAAAAACTACAAGAACGCTTGGCTAAATTGGCAGGCGGTGTAGCCGTACTTTACATCGGAGCTCCATCGGAAGTAGAAATGAAAGAGAAAAAAGACCGTGTTGATGACGCTTTGAGCGCTACTCGTGCGGCCATTGAAGAAGGTATCGTTCCTGGTGGCGGTGTGGCATACATCCGTGCTATCAGCGCTATCGAAGACCTTAAAGGTGACAACGATGACGAAACCACCGGTATTCAAATTGTGCGCCGTGCCATCGAAGAACCTTTGCGCCAAATCGTTGCCAACGCAGGCAAAGAAGGTGCTGTTATCGTACAAAAAGTACGTGAAGGCAAAGGCGACTTTGGTTACAACGCTCGCACCGATGTATTCGAAAATCTAATGGCAAGTGGCGTTATCGACCCTGCCAAAGTAACCCGCGTTGCACTAGAAAATGCAGCTTCGATTGCAGGTATGTTGCTTACTACTGCATGCATCGTATCAGATAAAAAAGAGGACAACCCTGCTCCTGCTATGCCTCCTATGGGCGGCGGTATGGGCGGCATGATGTAATAACATCCTAAAAATAGGCAGCTATAAAATAGTCTGCCTATTTCTGTAGGAGATGAATAAAAAGATGTAGTTCAAGGCTTGCGAAGCCTGAGAAACCAGAGTTTACTTGAAGTAAATGAGGATTTTGAAGGCAAGCGTAACGCAGAAATACACTTTTTATTCATCTCCTTATGCTAAATCAAAGAATTATACTAAATTTGCAACCTATCCGATTTTATTGATTTATTCATTTATATTATAATACCATTATGATCAACTCACAAGACATCAAAAACGGCATGTGTATCCGTATGGATGGTCGTTTGTACTTTGTAATCGAATTCTTGCACGTAAAACCAGGTAAAGGTAACACCTTTATGCGTACCAAATTGCGCGACGTTGTTGACGGTCGTGTATTGGAAAGAACTTTCCAAATTGGTTTCAAATTGGAAGATGTACGTGTAGAACGTCGTCCTTACCAATACCTATACCAAGAAGGTGAAGTCCTAATCTTCATGAACCAAGAAACTTTCGAACAAATTCCTATCGAAAGAAACAAAATTACTGGTTTGGCATTTATGAAAGAAGGTGACGTAGTGGACGTACTTAGCGACACCTCTACTGATACCGTTTTGACTGCTGAAGTTGCTACCAAAGTAGTTTTGAAAGTTACCTATACCGAACCTGGTTTGAAAGGCGACACCGCTACCAACACCCTTAAACCTGCTACCGTAGAAACTGGTGCTGAAGTACGTGTTCCTTTGTTTATCAACGAAGGTGAATTGATCGAAATCGATACTCGTGACGGTTCGTATGTGGGCCGCGTAAAAGCGTAAATTGATTTATAACGCGTAATTTTGTCGTTGTTGCTTGTGCTCGTAATCCTCATTTAGGTCACTAAACTCCGGTTACTCGCACTGCGCACGCCTAAAAATTCCTCCGTTAAAATCAATTTAATTTACGTTAGTATATAAAAAAATCTCAACCAATTGGTTGAGATTTTTTTTGTTACAAGCAACAAGTCACAAGTGACAAGTTACTGATAGGTAATGGTACGCTTCACTTCATAAGGACCTACTTTTAGGTAAGTCCAGTTACCCATATCATCCACCTTCACTTGCATTGTCCAGGTATTTTGTAGCTGATACGACATGCCATCTCTGATTGCTTTCTTGTCTTTACCAGCATCGGCAGGCATGTATTTGTTATCCGCCAATTTGTTTTCGAATATCAACGAAACACCGTATTGCAACGTACCATCTGTAGCCACCCCGTATGGAACAAGTGTATTGATCGACAAATCAACCGAATCGGCTTTGATGTAGGCATAGTTATCGCTACCCACATTTTTCTCCATCATAACAGAACCTTCCCATTCGTAGGTTTTTAGCAAACCATTGTCATCAAAGTCCACCAACATGTCGTAGGTGGTTGAGTTTGCTGACACCAAGGTGGGATAATTTTCGCCGCTGGCATCGGCAATTCGTTTCAATGCAGCATGTGGACGCGACAAGGCTTTTTCGCCCTTGATGTGCAGCGAACCATCTGCATTTAGCACAAATTGGTTGCTAGATTCGGTCGCTATTTTAAATTTCACAAATCCGCCCAACACGTTGTCCGTTTTGCAGAACATGATTTGCTCCATCTTATCCACAGGCTTGTTCAGCTCTGTAAGCCCCAACATAAACGTACGAATCAGCTGGCTCGATGAGCAAGTAATTTTATCGTACGTGTTTTTGCGGTACGAAATGTGCAAAGTATTGATGCGCACATTGTTTTTTTGCGAACCGTTGTACTCTACTCGATTCATATCAAGAGTTTTGGGTTGACCTTTCTTGTTGAATTTAAGGGTGAAGGTCAAAGGCTCTTTATTTTCTTGTGTTAGCGTTCCTACAACTTTGCTCACATTGCCTTTAAGTGGCTGTACTGGCAAGAAAGGAATGTTGTATTCGAGTTCGTAAATATTGCTAAGCAAATCGTTGTAGGTAAAGGCATCCACCAACCAAGACAAATTAGAACTCATCAAGCGCAATAGCTTGCCGTGTTGCGACAAGGCTTTTGGATAGTGGCGTACAAACAAATCAATCGAGAAGTAGTCTGCACTATCAGCCACCGTTTTTAGTTGGGCGGCATATTTTTGCAAATGCTCCACTGCCAAGGTATCACCCAACCACGCTCTGCATATTGCCAAATTGCGATGTGCTTTGCTTTGGTCCTCCTCCGACATACGTGCGATGTGTAGTTCCAACACTTCGCTATAGGCCATCAACAAGCTACGGCATTGTTTATTGGGCAACAAGCCTTCTTTGGCATTCATAGCATCCAACATTTGTTGCTGTAGGATATCCAACCCTACTATCGACGAAAAATCAACCAAGGTAAAAGGCATATCGAAACTACAGAAACCATACTGTGCATAGACTTTTTGACGCACACGGTTAAATACCGCCTGAATACCCATACGGTCAGCGATCAAGAACTCAGAAGTCTCGTCCACTTCATCGGCATCCAAAACGCCTACAATTTCAGCATTGTCGGAAGCCATTAGCACAGTGCCATCCGAATACGACAATTTGTAGCGGTAGCGCACCTTGTAATATTGTTCATCACCATTGGATGCTGGTGCAGGCAGGTTCGAGAACCAAATTTCAACCACCAAACGACGAGGGGCATCTGCATCATTTTGTATATAGGAAGGTATAAATTTCCATACAGAAAAACGACCCTCACTGTCAACCAACTTATTCATCACAAATTCCGTACGCTTCCAGTCATTGCTATTGTACGTACCTTGTTCAACAGCATACTCTTTATCTTGCATCATGTACACATCGGCATAGTCAAACTGAGTGGCTTGCACCGGTGTTTGAAAGAAGGTCAATGCTTCTCCGCCTACATATTGTTGTGCCCACATACAAGGACACAATAAAAGCAGCATGCTACCTATCATCCATTTTTTCATATCTTATTTTTTTGATAGTATTCAGTACAAAGATACATCTTTTGTTCATACCTTCAGCATTTCTACAAGGATTTAACTACACAATTAAAATTGTTAACAATTTATTTAGGTTTAGGTTGCTTTATTTCGATTTTTAGCCTACATTTGCAGTTAATGCTTCAAATAGTACAACATATCGAACCTTTGCTGAGAGAGCATGACTTTGTCATCGTTCCTTCGTTGGGTGGATTCGTAGCATCGCTACAACCATCGCGCAACGAAAACGACACGCTATACCCTCCTTGTAAAATGGTTGGTTTCAATCCAACGCTGACCTACAACGACGGGCTATTGGCACAAGCTATCGCACAGCAAAACCGTTGTACCCTCCACGAAGCCAACCGCATCGTAGAGCAGGAAGCGCAAGCAATGCACCAACAGCTACGCCTTTGGAAGCACTTGTCGTTGGGCACATTAGGTACTTTGCACCAACGCGAAAACGGCATCGATTTTGAGCCCGCCCAACAAGGGCTACCTACCTCGGCTGCCTACGGACTACAACCTGTTTACTTCCCCACCATTACTCAAGAAACGACAGTTGCAGTTCCCGCACAACAAGTGGTTGTTCCTGTTTTGGAAACGAAAAAGGTTGCTCTCAAACGTAGCTTCAATTTTACTGCTGCGTGCGTTGCCGTTATCTTGCTGTTGTTGATGATTCCTACCAATTTCAATAAACAACAGAACGAATCGAGGGCCATGTTTGTTCCTCCGACTGCATTTGAAGAGGTTCTCATTACCCCACAATCCGACGTAGTGGAAGAAGAGCAATGTACCCCCTATCACGTAGTAATTGGTAGCTTTTACACACAAGCGAAGGCGTTGAAATTTTTAAAACAAACACCCTCTTCGCTTGGTAAATGTCAGATAATTTACTCTGACGGACGTTTTAGAATTACTGCCGCATCTTACCCTACAGAAGAGTTGGGTAATTTAGCCATGGAAGATATCGCCAAACGCTATCCTGCCTATAAGGACGCTTGGCTTTTACATTACAACCCCTAATAGTCATATACGATGGACAAAAAAATTCTTATCACTGGAGCTGCCGGCTTTATTGGCTCGCATGTTATCCGTTTGTTCGTTACCAAGTATCCCAACTACATGTGCTACAACTTAGACGCACTTACCTATGCTGGTAACTTGGAAAACCTAAAAGATATTTGCGACCTTCCTAACTACCAATTTATCAAGGGCGACATTACCGATACAGAATTTATTGAAAAACTATTCCAAGAATACCAATTTGATGGTGTTATCCACTTGGCTGCCGAATCGCACGTTGACCGTTCCATTACCGACCCATTGGCATTTATTCGTACCAACGTGTTGGGAACAGCCAACTTGCTCAATGCTGCCAAAAACCTATGGAAAGGTAACTACGAAGGCAAACGTTTCTACCATGTTTCGACCGACGAGGTTTATGGTTCTTTGGGTAAAGAAGGTTACTTTACCGAAAAAACCGCTTACGATCCACGTAGCCCCTACTCGGCATCGAAAGCTAGTTCAGACCACTTTGTAAGAGCATACTTCCACACCTACGGATTGCCCGTTGTGATGTCTAACTGCTCGAACAACTATGGTGCGAACCATTTCCCCGAAAAATTGATTCCACTTTCGATCAATAACATCAAAAACAACAAACCAATTCCTATTTACGGAAAAGGCGAAAACGTACGCGACTGGTTGTGGGTAAACGACCACGCACGTGCCATCGACACCATTTTCCACAATGGTCGTTTGGGCGAAACCTACAACATTGGTGGACACAACGAATGGACCAACATTGACTTGATTCGCTTGCTGTGCCGAATCATGGACAAAAAGTTGGGTCGTGAAGAAGGAACCTCTGAGAAACTCATCACCTTTGTTACCGACCGCGCAGGACACGACCTTCGCTACGCCATCGACCCTACCAAGTTAGGCACAGAATTGGGCTGGAAACCATCACTTCAATTTGCCGAAGGTTTGGAAAAAACTGTGGACTGGTACCTCGAAAACGAAGAATGGTTAGAACACGTTACCAGCGGTAACTACCAAAATTATTACGAAAAACAATACGCCAATCGTTAAATCATGAAAGCGTTTGTAGTTAAAATGTAACATTTCCACCCGTTATCTGCCCAAAGCAGGTAGCGGGTGTCATGTTTTCAGCAAATTATCAACAAACATACCCTATTGGCTATTTTTTAGTGACTTATATTTTAATACCAACAAAAAAAAGCGTAAATTTGCGCGTCATATAAAAACACAGACTATTGAAAAAATTCTACTAATATTTTTATTGTATGAAAAAGCATAATTTTAACGCAGGACCTTCCATCCTTCCACAAGAAGTGATTCAAAAGACAGCAGAGGCTGTTCTTAACTTTGAAGGTGACGGTTTATCGATTTTGGAAATCAGCCACCGTGCTAAAAATTTCCAACCCGTAGTAGACGAAGCAGTGGCTTTGTTCAAAGAATTGTTGAACATTCCTGACAACTACTCCGTTATTTTCTTGGGTGGCGGTGCCAGCCTACAATTCTGCATGGTTCCTTTCAACTTCTTGGAAACCAAAGCTGCCTACTTGAACACTGGTGTTTGGGCGAAAAAAGCCTTGAAAGAAGCCAAAGCATTTGGCGAAGTAGTAGAAGTTGCTTCTTCAGCTGATGCAAACTACACCTTTATTCCTAAAGATTATACCATTCCTGCTGATGCAGACTACTTCCACATCACCACCAACAACACCATTTATGGTACTGAATTGTTGAAAGATTTGGATTCTCCAGTTCCTGTAATCGCAGATATGTCTTCAGATATTTTCTCACGTCCTATCGACGTTACTAAATACGGCATGATTTACGGTGGCGCACAAAAGAACTTGGCTCCTGCTGGTGTTACTTTCGTTATTGTACGTAACGACTTGTTGGGCAAAGTTAGCCGCTACATCCCTACTATGTTGAACTACCAAACTCACATTGACAATGGTTCTATGTTCAACACTCCTCCAGTATTGCCTATCTTCACCGCGCTTCAAACCCTAAGATGGATCAAAGCAAACGGTGGCGTAGCAGAAATGGAAAAACGCAACATTGCAAAAGCTGAATTGCTTTACAACGCTATCGACAACAGCAAAATGTTTGTCGGAACTGCTAACAAAGAAGACCGTTCGCGCATGAACATCTGCTTCGTTATGAAAGACGAATACAAACACCTTGAAGCTGACTTCATGAAATTTGCTACTGCTAAAGGCATGGTAGGTATCAAAGGTCACCGTTCAGTAGGTGGTTTCCGCGCATCGACCTACAACGCACTTCCTATCGAAAGCGTTCAAGCTTTGGTTGATTGCATGGCAGAATTTGAACAACAAAACGCATAATATTAACTATGAAAGTATTAGTTGCCACAGAAAAACCATTTGCTCAAGTAGCAATTGATGGCATTAAAAACGTAATTGCAGAAGCTGGTTACGAATTGGCTTTGCTTGAAAAATACACCGAAAAAAGCCAACTTTTGGAAGCTGTAGCTGATGCTGACGCTATCATTATCCGCAGCGACATTGTGGATGCTGAAGTTATCGCAGCTGCTAAAAACCTAAAAATTGTGGTACGTGCTGGCGCTGGCTACGACAACGTGGACTTGCAAGCTGCTACTGCTGCTGGTGTTTGCGTGATGAACACTCCTGGCCAAAATGCTAACGCTGTTGCAGAATTGGCATTAGGCTTGATGGTTTACGGTGTACGTAACCTATACAACGGTACTTCTGGTACTGAATTGATGGGCAAAAAATTGGGTATCCACGCTTACGGTAACGTAGGTCGCAACGTAGCTCGCATCGCCAAAGGTTTTGGCATGGACATTTATGCTTACGATGCTTTCTGCCCAAAAGAAGTAATTGAAAAAGACGGTGTTACTGCACTTAACTCTGTAGAAGAGTTATACAGCACCTGCCAAGTTATTTCGTTGCACATCCCTGCTACCGCAGAAACCAAAAACTCTATCAACTACGAATTATTGAACAAAATGCCTAAAGGCGCTATGTTGGTAAACACCGCTCGTAAAGAGGTTATCAACGAAGCAGAAGTCATCAAATTGATGGAAGATAGAGGCGATTTCCGCTACCTAACTGACATTATGCCTGCTACTCACGCAGAATTTGCAGAAAAATTTGCTAACCGCTACTTTGCTACTCCTAAAAAAATGGGTGCACAAACAGCAGAAGCAAACATCAATGCAGGTATCGCTGCTGCTAACCAAATTGTTGGTTTCTTGCGCGACGGCATCAACAAATTCCAAGTAAACAAATAATCGATTTCGATTAACGTTACTATACAAAAATCGGTTCCATACGGAGCCGATTTTTTTGCATCTTTATCCATAAATTTAACATTTACGTGATTTTTTTGCACATTTTTGCACTTTTTTCTGCAAATGTTTGCACTCCTTAATAATAATGGTTTACTTTGCCGTTACTATTTGTTAACCCTAAAAAACCTATTGCCTATTGATTAGAACGTTACCCAATTTGTAAAAACACAACAATGGTAACCTTTCAACAAATGCCCGATTGTCAGCTCATCGAGTTGTACAAGTCGGGTAATCATCAGGCATTTGAGGCGTTGCTACTACGCCACAAAAACTATATTTTTTCCCACATCTTTTCGATTGTCAAGGATGAGGATGCCAGCAATGACATCTTCCAGGATACTTTTATGCGCATCATTACCTGCATCCAACAAAATCACTACGAGGACAATGGTAAGTTTCGCTACTGGGCATTGCGCATTGCACACAACATGGTCATCGACTACGTACGCAACGCAGCACAATCGGATCTTGTTTATGTAGATCCTACCGAATACAACTACGCCAACTGCGACGACATCCAAGAAAGCAACCGAGAAGAAGAACTCATTGCCCAACAGAACCACAAAGAACTACTCTATCTTTATTTTCAACTACCTGAAAATCAAAGAGAAATCATTCGTATGCGTTTCTACGAAAACCTTTCTTTCAAAGAGATTTCAGAACGTACTGGCGTAAGCATCAATACCTCTTTGGGACGTATGCGCTACGCCCTTTTGAACATGCGTCGTATTGCCAAAGACAAACAATTGATCTGGGCATAATTTTTTTCTGCATTTTTATACAATATTTTTTTCATAGGCAACGTTATATAAGTGTACACAACACTTTGCCTGCCTATGAAAATTTATACACACACCTATCCTAAACCCAACCAACCAGCTAACACATCCTTGCACCCTCAAGGTCCCAGACAAAGCACTTTGGATGCCATCATGACTTTTGCACGAAACTACAAAACAAACCATCCATCTTAAAGCGTTTTTGCTTGCACGAATAATTTTTAATGCCTATTTTTGTTACACAATTTGAAACTATAAAATTATGAGTGCAATTATTTCTCCATCGCTACTATCTGCCGATTTTGCCAACTTGGCAAAAGACATCGAAATGATCAACCAAAGCCAAGCAGATTGGCTACACATCGACGTGATGGACGGCGTATTTGTACCCAACATTTCGTTCGGTTTCCCCATTTTGGACGCCATCAAAGACAAGTGTAAAAAGCCTTTGGACGTACACTTGATGATTGTAGAACCCGACAAATTTATCCAACGTTTTGCCGATGCTGGTGCTGCCATCATTAACGTACACTACGAGGCCTGCACCCACTTGCACCGCACCATCCAACTCATCAAATCAACAGGCGCCAAAGCGGCTGTTACCCTTAATCCACACACTCCTGTATGCCTTTTGGAAGACATTATTACAGAGGTAGATATGGTTTTACTAATGTCTGTAAACCCTGGATTTGGTGGTCAAAAATTCATTGCTAACACCACCCAAAAAGTACGTGATTTGAAAGCTCTTATTGCTCGTAAAAATGCCAAAGCAATCATTCAAGTGGACGGTGGCGTTAACGACAAAACTGGCAAAGAACTAGTAGAAGCCGGCGCCGATAGTTTGGTAGCAGGCAACTACGTGTTCAAATCGGAAGATCCGACTGCCACCATTGCCTTGCTAAAGCAACTGTAAAAAACATTGGGATTTGCTCCTGTAAATCTCCATAACACATAGCAATGCTCGCATTGCCCCCATAACAACAACATCTTAATTCTTACCATTTTGCTACACCAACATCCCTTTCTACGCATTTGCGTGGCATTTGTTGTAGGCATTGTCATTGCCTACGTGTTTCCATGCCTATGGGTGGCTATTTTCATCTTTGCCACCGCACTAATAATTAGCCCATTACAGTTAATTCCAAACTTTCATTACCACGACCACTTAACGGGCATTTCGTTCTTTTTATGCATCATCGCCATGGGGATGCTTACACTCATTACCTACCCAACTCCTCCTGCCAACAGCCCGTATCCAAACAAGCACACACCACCCAACCTTGTTACACAAACGGCCGAACAAACACAGCAATATTTGTTGGGTATTTTAGCAGCACATACCGACAGCATCGCCTACGGCTACACATCCGCCATGGTTTTGGGCAAAAAGACAGCCCTCAGCAAACACACCAAACAGCATTTCTCAGCAGCAGGCGCATCGCACCTATTGGCCGTGAGCGGTTTGCACGTGGGCATTATTTACGGCAGCCTATGCCTATTGCTATTCCCTTTTGCTCCACACAGCCGCATCCGAAAAATCGTCAGCATTGCCATCATTCTCCTACTTTGGGGATATGCCTACCTATGCGGACTACCACCCAGCATCATCCGTGCTGTTACAATGTTCAGCATCGGCGCTATCGGCACCGCTTTAGGACAACCTACACAAAGCCTCAATACGGTATTTTTTACCGCCTTTATCATGCTGCTCTACAATCCCTACTACCTATTCGACATTGGTTTTCAGCTCAGTTTTAGTGCTGTTATTGGTATTCTGTTGCTCTACCCACCCATTTACCACAGCCTGCTTTGTCAACGCTCGCTGACCCAATGGTTATGGGGCATGCTTTCTGTTTCTATCGCAGCCCAAATAGGCACGCTACCCTTTATTTTGTACTATTTTGGCACTTTTCCACTGTACTTTTTACTCACCAATCTTTTGCTTATTCCACTTTCTACTCTACTCATTTATTGTACGTTAGCCTTGTTTTTACTATCATCCCTACCTGTTTCCCAGCTGCTCGACTACCCGATTCATTGGATATGCCAACTGCTCCATGCTTTTAGCACTTCCATCAGCCAACTACCATTTGCCAAAATACACGTTTCCATCGGAATTTTACAAGCATGCTGCCTAACTGGCTTGCTCATTGCCACGTGCATTTTTATTTACCATCCACGCGTCAAACATTTGTACTTGCCTTTGTACTGCATCATTTTGCTATTATTATCGGGCATCACTTCCGATATTTACAAATTATTTGTAAATTTGTAAGCAATTATAAATTGACGTACTATGCTTACAAAAGTGATTCCAGAAGACAAAGTGGTAGCGACCTACAAAGCCATCCAGCGTGCAAAACGCATTGTGATTGTTGCGCACAAGCGACCTGATGGTGATGCGATTGGCTCGTGCTTGGGTTTGTATCACTTTTTGTATTCATTTGAGCGCGAAACCTTTGTAATTTTGCCCGATGCCATTCCTGCCAACATGAGCATTTTGCCATCGAGCAGCGAAATTTTGAACTACGAAAAAGAAACGGCTAAATGCGATGCCATCTTGGCTGAAACCGATTTGATTTTCTGCCTCGATTTCAACAACCTTTCACGCATTGGAGCATTGCGCGACGCTATCGCCAACAGCACCGCCGACAAAATCATGGTCGATCACCATTTGGATTACGAACCTTTTGCAGACGTCATTATTTCGCACCCAGAAATTGCATCCACCAGTGAGTTGGTATTCCGCCTTATCTGTCGCATGGGCTATTTTGCCGATATGACCCTGCAAACTGCCGAATGTATCTGTGCAGGCATGCTGACCGATACTGGTGGTTTGGCATATAACTCTAACAGCCCTGAGATTTACACCATCTTTGCAGAGTTATTGCGCAAAGGAGTGGACAAAGATGCCCTATACAGACACCTTTTCAACACCTACAAAGAAAGTAGAATGCGTTTGATGGGTTATGTTCTATCGCAAAAATTAGAAATCTTGCCCGAATACAAAACCGCCATTTTTACCCTATCGGAAGCGGAACTCAACAAATTCCACTACGAAAAAGGTGACACCGAAGGGTTTGTCAACCTCCCTTTGTCGATTGATGGCGTTGTTTTCTCCATTTTTGCGCGTGAGGACAAAACGGGCGTTAAACTATCGTTGCGTTCGGTAGGCAAATTCCCTGCCAACCTGTTTGCATCACAGCTATTTGGCGGAGGCGGACACCTCAACGCATCGGGAGCAGAAAGTACCCTACCCCTCAACGAGGTGGTAGCACAAATCAAAGCAGCATTGCCTGCTTTTTACGAAGCCAATAAAGAAGAATTAGCATGAAAAGAATCATCATTTTGGGCGACGGCATGGCAGACGAACCCATTGCCGAATTAGGAGGCAAAACGCCCCTACAAGCAGCCCACAAACCAACCATAGACTACCTTGCCTACAAAGGAAACAACGGGCTATTTAGCACCGTTCCTGAAGGTTTCAAACCCGGTAGTGAAATTGCCAACATGACGGTGTTGGGCTACGACGTACGTACCGAATTTGAAGGCAGAGGTTCGTTGGAAGCTGCCAGCATTGGCGTTGCCATACAGCCCGACGAAATGGCCATGCGTTGCAACCTTATTTGTGTAGAAGACGGCAAAATCAAAAACCACTCGGCTGGTCACATCAGCAACGAGGAAGCCAAAATTTTGATTGAATTCTTGCAAGAAAAATTGGGCGACGAACGCTTTACTTTCCACAATGGCATTTCGTATCGCCACTTGCTTATCCTCAAAAATGGCGACAAACGCATTGAGTGTACTCCTCCACACGACGTACCCGGCACTGCTGTTAGCGAGGTAATGATACAAGCTTTGGTTCCTGAAGCAGAAGAAACCGCTCAATTGCTCAACGAGCTGACCCTCAAATCACAAGAATTGCTCAAAAACCACCCCGTTAATATCAGACGCATGAAAGAGGGCAAGGACCCTGCCAACAGCATTTGGGTATGGTCACCTGGTTACAAGCCATCCATGCAAACCTTGCACGAAAAAGTAGGCATCAACAAAGGAGCTGTCATTTCGGCTGTCGATTTGATCAAAGGCATTGGCGTTTATGCTGGTTTAGAAGTCATTGAGGTAGAAGGAGCAACGGGCTTGCACGATACCAACTACGAAGGCAAGGCACAAGCCGCCATCGAAGCACTCAAAACCAACGACTTTGTTTTCTTGCACGTAGAAGCAAGCGACGAGGCTGGTCACGAAGGCAATGCCGAACTCAAAACCACCACCATCGAATATTTGGACGACCGCATTGTACGCCCCATTTTTCAGGAGGTGGCTACTTGGGATGAACCTGTCATGATTGCCATTTTACCAGACCATCCTACTCCATGCGCCATCAAAACGCACAGCAACTCGCCTGTACCGTTCATCATTTACAACCCATTGCAAGCAGGCGACAGCGTACCTGTGTACAACGAATCAGCAGCCGCACAAGGTGCATACGGCACCATTGAAGGCAATGCGTTTATGCAACTATTATTCGACAAAAAATAACTCAACTATACCATGAATTACTACAGTACGAACCAACAAGTAAAAGGCGTAAGCCTGCAAGATGCCGTAGTTAAAGGTCTTGCCGATGACAAAGGTCTTTTTATGCCTGATGTAATCAAGATGTTGCCCGAATCGTTTTTTGAGAACATCGAAAACCTTTCGTTCCAAGAAATTGCCTATACTGTGGCAGATGCTTTCTTTGGAGAAGACGTGGAAGCCGATGCTTTGAAAAAAATCGTGTACGACACCCTTAGCTTTGACGCCCCCTTGGTAAAAGTTACCGAAAACATTTACAGCTTGGAACTTTTCCACGGCCCTACCCTTGCATTTAAAGACGTAGGCGGTCGTTTCATGTCGCGTCTATTGGGCTATTTCATTGCCAAAGAAGGTAAAAAAGGTAATGTAAATGTATTGGTAGCCACTTCGGGCGATACCGGCAGTGCTGTTGCCAACGGATTTTTAGGCGTAGAAGGTATTCATGTGTACGTGCTATACCCCAAAGGTTTGGTAAGTGCCATCCAAGAATGTCAATTTACCACCTTAGGACAAAACATTACCGCCATTGAGGTAGATGGTACTTTTGACGATTGCCAACGTTTGGTAAAAACCGCATTTATGGATGCTGATCTTAATGCTCAACTCAAGCTAACATCGGCTAACTCCATCAACGTGGCACGTTTCTTGCCTCAATCGTTCTACTATTTCTACGCATACGCACAACTTAGAAAGTTAGGCAAAGCCGACAATGCTGTTATTTGCGTACCCAGCGGTAACTTTGGTAATATTACGGCTGGTTTGTTTGGCAAACGTATGGGATTGCCCATCAAACGTTTTATTGCTGCCAACAACCGCAACGACATTTTCTTGGAATACCTAAAAACTGGCAACTACAACCCACGCCCTTCAGTAGCTACCCTTGCCAATGCCATGGACGTTGGTGATCCCAGTAACTTTGCACGTATCATTGACCTATACGGTCACTCGCACAAAGCCATTTCGGCAGAAATTGGCGGTGCACGCTATACCGACGAAGACATTACCGCAACCATCCAAGCTTGCTACCAACAAACAGGCTACCTATTGGATCCACACGGCGCATGCGGCTACCAAGCCCTTAAAGATATGCTTCGCGAAGGTGAAACTGGCGTATTCTTAGAAACTGCCCACCCAGCTAAATTCTTAGAAACCGTTGAACGCATCATTGGCGAGAAAGTGGAAATTCCAGAAAAATTGCAAGCCTTTATGCGTGGCACCAAACAAAGCGTAGAATTGTCGAAAGAATTTGACGATTTCAAAGTTTATTTGCAAAACAACGCACAGTAACCTTATGGCTGCTTCGGGTGCAGATATAAAGAAAATCATCTATGCCTCCCTGTCTAATCAAACATTAGGCAGGGCTTTGGCACAGCTTACATTGCTGACCAAAGGAACCAACAACGAGGCATTAGAAGATATTAAATCCAACTACCAACGTCTGCTCCAACATTGGGCCAATCAGGTAGCAGACCCGGAGCGCGAGGCCATTTTTATACACTTGTTACGCCAAACCTACGAGTTGGCTGACGACCTATTAGCGGCACGTTCTGCAAGACCGATTGCAACCGATGCCCTCTTTGCTCGCTTCTGGGAGCCCAAACGTTACACCACATCGCTTTTAGAAGATGTAAAGCAGCTCAACCAACAAGGTGATGCACAGCAAACTGCATGGGCGGTAAGTGCGATCACCATCAACTGCCTTGAGCTATTTGACGAAAACAAATTTCTTTGCCTATTCGAATGTTGCCAATCTGCCCATCCACAGGTAGCTATGCGCGCACTCACAGGCATCATTCTTTGCTTACTGCTCTACAAGGACCGTTACCGTCTGTATCCGTCCATCAACAATAAGCTACAAATCTTACTGGACGATGAAACTACCAGAAAATACGCCCAACACATTGTAAAGCAACTTATTAGAAATAAAGAAACCGATCGCATCACCCAAGATATCCAACAAAACATCTTGCCTACCCTCAACCAGTTGGCGCCCAAACTGCACAAAGACATTTTGTCGCGCACCGACTTCGACTCCGATGAATACGAAGAAGCTGCATCCACCTGGAACGAGCAATTGGAAGAAACGGGCATCCAAGACAAAGTTGAGACCTATGCCCAAATGCAGATGGAAGGTTCAGACATCAATTTTAGCACCTTTTCATCGATGAAATCGTATCCTTTCTTTCAACTATTTGAAAACTGGATGCAACCCTTTCATCCACAAAATGATGCAGTCGGCAGCCTATTTGTAGCAGAAGATAACGAGCAACCCCTTTCATCCCTATTGGAGTTAACTCGATTTTTGTGCGATTCTGATAAGTATTCGTTCTGCTTCAACCTGCAAATGCTACCCGAAGACCTGCGCAAAAGCATGGTAGAACAAATCCGTATCGGCGATGAGCAAACCAAAGAATGGAAATCCCCTTCGGAAGAGAGCATCTGCAACCTGTACATTCAGGATTTGTATCGTTTCTATACCCTATACCCCAATAAGGGATTTTTCACCAATCCATTCATTCTCGAACACAATTGGCACGAAACACCCTTCTTCCGCCTTATCGATCCTGACGGAACGTTTATGCTGCAAATTGCAGACTTCCTATTTAGTATGGAAGAATACAGCATGGCGCTCAATACTTTTATTGCCTACAAGAAAGAAAACAAGCTATCCATCAACAGCAACAAGAAAATAGCCTATTGCCACCAAAAATTAGGAGATTTTGAAACAGCTGCCGACCAATACGAGAGGCTATGTCTTTATGAGGGCATAGAAGATTCTTGGGTGTTCCGTAAAACAGCCTACTGCTACCGTATGCTCAAAGCATGGGAACCAGCCTGCAACTACTACGAAAAAGTGGCAAAAGAGTTTCCCAACGACATCAATATCATATATAACATCGGCTGCTGCTATGCCGAAATGAAGCACTACAACAAAGCACTCAATTCTTTTTACAAAGTAGAATTTTTGCAAGACGACATGAGCAAAAGCATCTACTACCATTTGTACATGGCACATTGCCTATGGGCTACGGGCGAAAAGTCCAAAGCTTTGGAACATTATGCCCTATTCCCTCACGACCAGTTGGCAGAGCAGCTCGACAAAGCCTGCATACCACTCACTGCTCGCGAAAAAGTGTACATCGTAGATTATTTGAGGTATCAATAATTTCACTTATTAACCAACATAATACTGTTTATTAAAGGACCGTATGAACATAAAAAAATCTCAATGCATCAGCATTGAGATTTTTTTATAGGATTGAATCAACCCGCTATTATTTTTTTGCTTTTAACAAATCGCGAATTTCAGCAAGCAACAATTCTTCTTTGGTTGGTTCTGGTTCTGGAGCTGGTGCAGGTTCTGGAGCAGGAGCTGGAGCTTCTTCTTTCTTGCGGCTCAATTTACCCATCAAACGAATTACCATAAAGATCGAGAACGCGATGATAAGGAAATCGAAAGTTACTTGTAAAAAGTTGCCATAAGTCATGTAAGTAGCCGCTTTTACTACTTCGCCAGCTTCGTTAAGCACTTCGTCGCTCAACATTACTTTAAGGTCTTTGAAGTCAACACCACCTACTGCCAAACCAATAAGAGGCATGATTACATCGTTTACCAACGAAGTAACAATTTTACCAAATGCACCACCGATGATTACACCGACAGCCATATCAACTACGTTGCCTTTCATTGCAAAGGCTTTGAAATCTTGTAGGAACGAAACTGATTTTCCGCTCATTTCTTTTACATTTAATGCCATAATGTTAGTGAATTAAGTTTGGCACAAAATTAACAATTTTTTTTTAATCGTTTACACCTACTTGCACCAATTCTTTCCAATTGTTTGAGCGAACAAATTGCTGGGCTGCTTTTTGAATATCTTTTGCCGACAACTTTTCCAAACGTTCTAAATAATCGGCAGCCGTATCTTTCCCTTCTATTTGCATACGTTGCAAACGCGCCAACCAGTATGCATTGTTTTTTTGCTGTTCTGCATGCAATTTTTGGGCATACTCTTTCACCTTTTGCACATCTTCAGCACGTGGACCTTGCGCAGCTACGTTGTGCAACTCGGCATATACAATTGGCAATAGCAGATCCACCTTCGTTGCATCGGTCATAAATTGAATGAACATTTCGGCATGTGAGCTCGGATAACGACGGATACCTACCTGAGTACCCACGCCATAAGTTCCACCTTGTTCTTCGCGCACTTTTTCGGTATATACCAATCTGAGTACTTCTTCCAACAGGTTATAAGCCAAGTGATTCGACGACTTCTTAAGGGGTATAAAACTGTGCAGGCAAACCGTTGTTGCAGGCACTTGCATCGGTGTTTCAAAACGCATCGACCGCTCTCCAACTTGTAGCAACGGAGCGGTTTTTCTTACCTTTTCACGCTGGTTAGTGGCGGGCAGCGATGCCACGTAACGTTCCAACAAAGGTTCCAACGCATCTTCCTGGATATTGCCTACTATGGTAATGTCAAAATCACCCATATTGCCAAAACGCTCCTTAAAAATAGCGATGGAATGGAGATAATCGACCGTCTCAATATCGGCTATCTTTAGGGTTTTACACAATGGATGCTTTGCATACAATGCCACTTCCACCGAATCTTTCAATACTATTTTAGGATGCTTATCGAGATCTTTGCTTTGCGCCACAAAACGCTGCACATACGACAAATAGGCGGCGGTATCTACGCGCACTGCCCTTGTTTGTGTATACAGCAATTGAAATAAACTTTCAACATCCTTGACGGACGACTTGCCTGATATGTTTTCTGTATAAGTTCCGATCGACACATCCAACGACACTTGCTTATCCGACAGGTACTTGCTCAATTGCACCGAATTCATCGTTCCAACCCCACCATATGTTGCCAAATCATTGGCAAAACGCGCATGAATCCAATCCTGCTGTGGTAGCTGCATCATTCCACCCTGACTCACAGCCGAAAGCAAAACTTCATCTTCCTTAAAATCGGTACTTTTAAAATATACCTTAGCTCCATTGGATAGCTGATAGGACACCACTCCATTTTTGAGGTATTTTTTCTGCACTATTTTGCCTGGTTGTGGCTGCAATGAATCAGGAATTAAGCTACTGGGTAGCAGTACATCTTCATAGGTTGTCAATGGTTTGTCGGGCAACGACGCCATGGTCTGCTGCACAGCATCCACCGATGGGAACGCTTCTTTTTCAGCACCCATCATCCATAATAGACAGTTGTTGGTATCCCAAGATTTTATCCAGCTATTGATATCAGCTACCGTCATCTCATTGATCAACTGGCAAGCATTTTGATAGCTCCATTCTGCCGATGGAATGGGATTTTTATGCAGAAAATGCTGCAAGCAAGCCTTTACATAATGTGTATTGGTACGTTGCTGACGATGGTTATACGCCTGCTCAAACTGCGACAACAAGGCTTTTTGCACACGTTCCAACTCCAATTGTGTCACACCATAACGGCGAAAACGCTCCATTTCATCGAGCATACGCAACAACGCTACTTCCACACCCTCGTTGCCAGCTTGAACCATAACCTCTACTGCCTTCTGAATGTTTGATAGCCAGAAATCTGTGTAGTTCACTTCTGTATCTGCAAAAGGAGGGCGTTCTTCTTCCAATATATCAGCCATACGTTCGTCCAACACAGCCACAGTCATTGTACGTATCAACTGCTGCTGCATCCCTTCTACTGTCCCTTTCAACGAGTCTGCTACATCAGGCACTTTTTGTGTGTACAATACCAACGAATAAGGCATTTCGGCATCGGTTGACAGAACGATACAGGGTTGCTTATAATCCGAAACAGGATAATAGGTACGTGTTGGTGCATCTGCGGGTACCTTTGCATCGGCAAATATACGCAAAATGGCTTGCTCTGTGGCTTTTACATCCACATCACCAACGACAACAATACCCTGCAAGTCAGGACGATACCAAGTTTTATAGTAGGCACGCAACCAATCGTACGAACAGTTTCGCACCACATCCATACTACCAATGGGCAAGCAATCCACGTATTTATCGCCCTGGTAAATCTGCGAGGCATGCTTTTCTAACATACGAAGAATAGGACTGTTACGCTGACGCCATTCTTCCTCAATTACCCCTCTTTCTTGGTCAATGTCTTCGTCATTTAGGGTGATTCCATCGGACCAATCGCGCAAAATCAACAAGCATGAATCAATGGTTGACACCCGATCGGTGGGCACATCATCGATCATGTATGTCGTTTCATCGACCGAGGTCGTAGCGTTCAAATTTTGACCAAATTTTACACCAATGGTTTCTAAATAGTTGATTAGCTCTTTACCAGGAAAATGGCGTGTACCATTAAACGCCATGTGCTCCAGAAAATGAGCTAAACCACGCTGTTCTGGCAACTCCAAAATAGCACCCACTTTTTGCGCAATGTGAAACGAAGCACGCGACGGAATGTAATCATTATGACGGATGTAGTACGTCAATCCATTGGGCAATACCCCCACTACCACTGCAGTATCTTGCGGTATGGGCATATATGCAAAAAGGCTCGCACTACCACATAGGCAGCACAAAGCCAATAACCATCTTTTCATCTATAACAATTATTTCGACTTAGGCGGATAGTTTTTCATTTGGTACAAGAAAAACACAGCAGAGAACAAAAACAAACCGACCAACACATAACTCGTGGTATCAGCAAGCACTACCGACAAATAAATGGAAGCCACCAAGCCCAAAATACTCATCAACTGAAATAGAATTAACAATTTTCTGTTCATATACATCAATTTTACGAGGTCTCAATTACAAAAATAACGACTTTTTTGACTTTATACAACATTGTCGTTTCTTTTTGCTATCTTAGCACACAAATTCTAAATCAACAAAACTATGAACTTCCTTGGAAATTTAATTTGGCTTGTTTTTGGCGGTTTGGCGGTAGCCCTCGAATACTTTATAGCAGCCATTGGCTTGTGTATTACCATTGTGGGCATCCCTTTTGGCATACAAATGTTTAAATTAGGCTTTATGGCGCTATTGCCTTTTGGATCGCACGCCGTTACAGCGCCATCTGGCACTGGTTGCATCTACTCTATCTTTAATGTCCTATGGATGTTTACTGGCGGCTTGTTCATTGCCCTTACCCACCTATTTTTTGGCATCATTTTGTGCATTACCATCATTGGTATTCCATTTGGCAAACAGCACTTTAAACTTATGTCGCTTGCCTTGTGGCCTTTCGGCAAAAATATTGCATAGCTCCTTTATCTAACAGACTGCTCTGTTTTAGATTTACTGTAGCTAACAATAATCACACCACCAAAAACCATTACTGCAGCCAATACCTTTTGCCATGTTAAAGTATCCATTCCAATGTAGATGCTGATAACAATGGCAATGATTGGTTGCATGTAGCTGTACATACTCACCAAAGTGGGCCTAATTATTTTTTGCCCCAACGGAATTAGGGTGTATGTAATAAAAGTAGCACAGATAATCAGGTAGGCCAATTCTGAAAGTTGAACAGTAGGAACCGTCAACCAATTGGCGGTAAAAATTTCTTTTGCCGAAAAAGGGAAAGACATCACAAAAGCAAATAGGAATATCCACTTCATAAAAGTAACGACTGAATATTTGCTAATGAGCGGTTTAAAGATGCCTAAATAGAGGGAAAAACTCAACGAGTTGATGATGAGCATAACAATCCCAAAGGCATTTGTTTCTGCCGCCCCAGAGGAAGTAATATTGCTCAATATCAGGTAAATAATGCCGACAAAACTGATAACTACCCCGCTTACCTTTTGCAACGAAATGGGTTCTTTTAGCGCAATGGCTGCAATAAACATGGTATAAATGGGCGATATGGCAGCCAGAATGGAGCAATCCATGGGTGTTATGTGCGGGATACCCGCCAAGAAAGAAAGCTGGCAGATCAAAAAGCCCAATACGGAAGCTGCAAAAATCTTTAGGTAATCCTTCTTTTCTACTCGTTCTTTAGGCATAAAGAACGAGATCAGCCAAAACAGCACTCCTGCTCCCATGGCCCTTAAGCAAAAGATAGCAAGGGGCGACAAAAACCCACCACTAGTTAGGTCTTTGCACACGATTATATTAAACCCAAAAATGGAGTAAGCCAGCAAACAAGCCATATGCCCCCATATGCTACGATACGATTTCATTGGTCCAATCATCATTCAACAATCCGCTCAAAGACGGTTGCTATTTCGTTGCACAAAGATAGCACTTTAAACTTTTGTATATCCTAAATTATTTGTAATTTCGCATAAACGCTATAATTACCATGAAAAAGAATTTATTGTACGTAGCAGCTATGCTTTTGTTAGCCAGCTGCCAAGGATCACAACAAACGCAAGTAGAACAACCAACTGTTACCACCATGGTACCTAACGAAACCATTCAATTAGTTACCCCCAACAAAGTGGGCGGTGCTACCATTAACGAAGCACTTTGGACGCGCAAGTCGTCGCGTGAGTATGCCAACGAGCCCTTATCGTTAGAAGAACTTTCGGGCGTTATGTGGGCAGCAGCAGGCATTAACCGCCCTGATGGTCACCTTACCGCTCCATCAGCGTTGGCTCTCTACCCTATTCAAACCTATGCTTTTTTAGAGAGTGGAGTTTATCTTTACGATGCTAAAACCAATACTTTAAATCGCCAAGTAGAAGGCGACTACCGCAGTTTGGCAACACTACAAGACTTTGCTAACACCGCATCACTCAACATTGTTTATATAGCAGACCTATCTGTGTACGAAGGCAAAAACATAGATGCAAACAAGGTCGCTGTACTTTGTGGCATGGATGCAGCTGGCTATGCAGAAAATGTAAATCTATACACTGCAGCAAATGGTCTTAAATCGATTACACGTGGTGGTGCTAAAGCCGACGAAATTTTAAAACTATTGCAATTAGACCCACTTAGATACGAATTTGTTTTAGCACAAACCGTAGGAAAATGATTAAGATTTTATTTGTGTGCTTAGGCAACATTTGTCGTTCGGCTTGCGCCGAAGCGGTAATGAAAAAGAAAGTACAAGAAGCAGGGCTTGAGGGCGATTTTTACATCGACTCGGCAGGTATTCTGTCGTACCACCAAGGCGAGCGCGCCGACTACCGCATGCGCGAGGCAGGTTTTCAGCGCGGCTACAACGTAGACAGCATATCGCGCCCAGTTACATTGTCCGATTTTGAAAAGTTCGACCTCATCATTGGCATGGACAACAGCAACATAGACGACCTTTACGACCGTGCTCCCGACGTTGAATCGACCCGCAAAATACACCAAATGACTGAATACTGCACGCGCCACACCGACGACCACGTACCCGACCCCTACTACGGCGGCCGCGACGGCTTTTACCACGTCATCGACCTACTAGAAGACGCCTGCGACGGGCTATTGGAAAGCCTAACGAAGTAAAAAAATAAAATCCCCGAAAGCATAAAAAAACTTTCGGGGATTTTTTGCGAAAACTATGCTACAAATGATTTCTTTGTACGCAACACAAGCAATCATCATATTCATTACTAATGCTTTATGCAATATACTTTTTAATTTAACTGCGTTTTCCCATAAAAATCACTACCCAAAAGGTGCGTTTTCCTATAAATTTAACCCCTAAAAAACTGCGTTTTCCTATAAAATCAGACATCAAAAAACTGCGTTTGCCGAAATTTCATCTATCCTGTCCCACGATTTGAGACAGGGCAAGTTTACCTTTGCCTTGGATGTATCGTCTATAATAAAAGAACCATTAAAAGCAGATAGTATGATATATAAAATTGAATTTGACACGCAAACTAAGTCTGGCAGAAAGATACAGGCATATATCGAAAAAACTACAGATAAAAATGGTATTACCTATTTAAACAAAGAAGGA
>JAZQZN010000019.1:0-35008 GCA_045634045.1 Candidatus Enterocola sp.
TACTTCTTGAGTGGTTTCACCGCTAAATTGGCAGGTACCGAACGTGGTATTACCGAACCTACTCCTACTTTCTCTGCATGCTTTGGTCAAGCATTCTTGGAATTGCACCCAACCAAATATGCTGAAGAACTAGTTAAGAAAATGGAACAATCAGGTGCTAAAGCATACTTGGTGAACACTGGTTGGAACGGTACTGCCAAACGTATCTCAATTCCTGATACTCGTGGTATTATCGACGCTATTTTGGACGGCTCTATCTTGAAAGCTGAAACCAAAAAAATCCCTATGTTTGACTTCGAAGTACCAACCGCTCTTCCTAACGTAAATCCAGCTATCTTGGATCCTCGCGACACTTACGCTTGCGCTTGCGAATGGGAAGAAAAAGCAAAAGACTTGGCTGCTCGCTTCATCAAAAACTTCGCTAAATACGAAGGCAACGAAGCTGGTAAAGCATTGGTTGCTGCTGGTCCTCAATTGTAATTCTTATAACAGAATACAAACCAAAGGGCGGTTCAAACGAACCGCCCTTTTCTTATGTCAACTGCTTAAGCAACAAAAGTGGCTTGAAGCAAGCATATATGCCTTGTATTATCTATCTAAAATTTACAGGTAATTTGCAGTATAGGATGCAGCGCATTGCTTCAACCCTTCTGGCGTTCCTGCATACACCAAATTTCCGCCATTTTTACCACCTTCTGGACCCAAATCAATGATATGGTCGGCTTGACGGATCACGTCTGTATTGTGCTCTACGATAATGACCGTATGCCCTCTTTCGATGAGGCGATGAAAAGCCTGCATCAGTACCTGAATATCCGAGAAGTGCAAACCAGTGGTCGGTTCGTCAAATACATAGATCTTATTACCCTGTGCATCAGAGGTTAAGAACGAAGCTAATTTGACACGTTGACTCTCACCGCCAGACAAGGTAGAAGAAGATTGACCCAACTTAATATAGCCCAACCCTACGTCTTGCAAAGGTTTTAGGCGTTTCACGATGAGTTGAGGCAAAGAGGCATTGTCTTCTCCAAAGAATTCAATGGCTTGATTCACCGTCATTTCCAATACATTGTACACATCTTTATCGCGGTACTTAACATCCAGGATCTCAGGTTTAAATCGCTTACCACCACAGGCTTCACAGGTCAACTGTACATCGGCCATAAACTGCATAGGAACGGTCACTGTACCCTCTCCTTGACACACATCACACCTACCGCCTTGCGAATTAAACGAAAAATAACCAGCCGTATAACCCATTTGTTTCGACAGCTGCTGTTCTGCAAACAAGCGCCTGATCTCATCAAAGGCCTTGAGATAGGTTGCAGGATTGGAACGGGTCGATTTGCCAATGGGATTTTGATCCACCAACTCAATATCGCTCACCAAATGCATGCTACCCTGCAACTTTACCAAGCTACCTACTTTTTCTACCACGCCACCGTAGTAACGCTTAAGGGCATTGTAGAAAACATCACGCACCAAGGTCGATTTTCCAGAACCCGACACGCCTGTTACCACCGTAATTACCCCCAAAGGGAATTGAACGGATATATTTTTAAGGTTGTGGTGCGTTGCTCCCACCACTTCAATATAATTATTCCACTTGCGTCCTTTGCTGACCGACAAAACTTTTTCTTCCCCTGCCAAATAGCGGAGGGTTGCCGATTTTGGATACAAAGACTTATCTGCCAATAGTTGTTTAGGCTCACCCTGCAATACCACCTGACCACCCAAACGTCCTGCCGCTGGACCTATATCAATGAGGTAATCTGCCGCTTGCATGATGGTTAAATCGTGCTCTACCACAACTACGGTATTACCCAGCTGTTGCAGCTGTCGTAGCACACGAATGAGCAAGTCTGTATTGCGAGGATGCAAACCGATACTTGGTTCGTCCAACACATACAACGAACCTACCAAACTACTACCCAACGAAGATACCAAGTTAATACGCTGACTCTCACCGCCCGAAAGCGTTGCTGATGCACGGTTGAGGGTTAAATAATCCAGCCCCACATCCATCAAGCAACGAACACGCTTTTTGACTTCGTGTAGCAAACGTGCAGCTGCCATCTCCTCATAAGGTGTCAGCTGCAAGGTTTCAAAGAACTGATGCAACTCACCGATAGGCATCTCCACCAAATCTACAATGGATTTTCCTCCTATTTTTACAAACGATGCAGCGGCTTTTAGGCGTGTTCCCTTGCAATGCGGACAAATGGTTTTGCCACGGTAGCGGCTCAGCATTACGCGGTATTGTATTTTGTATTGATTTTGATGCAAAAACTCAAAGAAGGCATTCAAACCTTCGAAATATTCATTACCTGTCCAAAGTAGCTGCTTTTGCTCCTCTGTCAGCTGATAGTAAGGACGATGGATGGGAAAATCAAATTTAGCAGCATGCTTGATCAACAGTTGCAAATCAACGCCCATTTTTTCTCCTCTCCAGCAGGCCACGGCTCCCTCAAAGACCGACAACGACTGATTGGGCACAACCAAGTTTTCATCAATACCAATCACCGAGCCAAACCCTTCACAATGAGGGCATGCACCCAATGGGTTATTAAAGCTAAACAATTGTTCGTTGGGTTCTTCAAACTGAATACCATCTGCCTCAAAGTTGCGCGAAAACGCGATTTGTTCGACCACCTGCCTTTGCGCATCCAATCTTGCCAACACAGCCGTACCACCTCCCTCATAGAAAGCAGTTTCTACCGAATCGGCCAAATGATTGAGCTGACTTTTTTCGCCATCAATCGTAAAGCGATCAATCAACAAATACACCTCTTTATCATCCAGGTTTTGATCCATCACCTCTTCCAAACGAATCACCCTATTCGGTGCAATCCATAGGCGATGAAAACCTTGCTGCAACAACACTTGTAAACGACTCTTCTTCTCTTCCGATGCGTTGGTAAATAGTGGAGCCAATAGCAAAAAGGCATCCCCGATTGGTTGCTGCTCGATGTAATGGGTTACATCCGATACTTGATGCTTCTTCACTTCACGACCCGATATCGGAGAAATGGTTTTGCCAATGCGAGCGTACAGTTTGCGCAAAAAATCGTAGATTTCGGTCGAAGTACCCACCGTGGAACGGCTGTTACGGGTCTTTACCTTTTGCTCAACGGCAATAGCAGGAGGAAGTCCTGTAATAAAATCAACATCGGGCTTCGGCATACGCCCCAAGAACTGACGGGCATACGACGACAAGCTCTCTACATAACGACGTTGACCTTCTGCATACAACGTATCGAAAGCCAACGACGATTTTCCAGAGCCTGAAACACCCGTAATAACCACCAATTTTCCATGCGGTATTTCCACCTCAATATCTTTGAGGTTGTTGACACGGGCTCCCTTGATATGTATAACCGATTGTTTTATATAGAAAGGGTTCTAAGGGTTGAAATGAGTTTCATGTTGATAGGCTTGTCATCACGAATTGCCTTAGAGAAAGGAACATATACAATTTCGTCATTAACGATACCTACCATTAAGTTACGTTGCTCATCCAGCAAAGCTTCAATAGCAGCAGCACCCATTCTACTTGCCAAGATACGGTCTTGAGCCGATGGAGAACCACCACGTTGCATGTGACCCAATACCACTACACGCACATCGTATTCGGGATGGTCTTTCTTCACCCTATCAGCAACACCTTGAGCACCACCAGTAACATCACTTTCTGCCACCAACACGATACTCGAGTTTTTGCTCTTTCTAAATCCGTTCTTAATAACTTCAGAAAGCAAATCGTCCTTGATGCTTACTTCTGGAATCACAGCAGCTTCTGCACCCGATGCAATGGCTGCATTCAACGCCAAGAAACCAGCGTCACGACCCATCACCTCCACAAAGAACAAACGTTCGTGCGACGATGCTGTATCGCGAATTTTATCCACAGCCTCAATTACGGTATTTAGAGCAGTGTCGTAACCAATTGTAAAGTCAGTACCATACAAATCGTTATCAATAGTACAAGGAACACCTACAATGGGGAAATTAAATTCTTGCGCAAAGATGCGAGCACCAGTAAAAGTACCGTCACCACCCAACACTACCAAAGCATCAATTTCGTGGCTTTTTAGGGTATCGTATGCCAGCTGTCTGCCTTCTTTGGTTTTAAATTCATCACAACGAGCCGTTTTAATAATGGTACCACCGTGCTGAATAATATTACTCACATTTTGTGTTTTAAATTCAACAATCTCATTGGTTACCATACCCTTATAACCTCTCATAATGGCTTTTACTTTGATGCCATTAAAAATAGCCGCACGTGTTACTGCACGTAGGGCAGCATTCATACCAGGAGCATCACCACCTGAAGTTAGAATACCAATCGTTTTAATCTGATACATGATTTATTTCTTTTTAAATTTGTTTACTATCGTTCTGAAATTGCTTCGTCAACAATCTCCTTTATTTTATTTTTTACAGCTTCCATTTGCCATTTTGGAGTGGACGTTGCTCCGCAAATACCAATCGATTGAGCCGCATTTGCACACGCTTTTACACTTACGCGCATCCCCTCGGATATATCGTTGGGCGATGAAACAAAAAATGTACCCAATGGATTTTGCTTCGAACATTCCTCAAACAACACCTTGCCATTAGAACTTTTTCGGTCACCCACAAAAAATATCAACTTGTGCTTTTGAGCAAACTGACGCATATTTGCCATCCTATTTGCCACCTGCCTACAGATGGTATCGTTGTAAGTAAAGTTTTCTAAGTCTGTTACTTGAGCTTTTATTTTCTCTATCAAACCATAGAATCCATCGGTCGATTTGGTCGTCTGCGAGAACAATATAATGGGTTTGCTAAAATCCACATCCTTTAAATCGTCCTCATTTTCTACGACAATGGCTTTACCATCGGTTTGACCCACCAATCCATTGACCTCAGCATGTCCTTTCTTGCCATAAATCACAATTTGAGACAAAGGGAAATCGGTATAAGCTTTTAAGATGCGTTTCTGAAGCGCCAATACCACAGGACAGGTCGCATCTATAATGGAGACACCATTGCCTTGTGCCTGCTTGTAAACAGCAGGAGGTTCTCCATGTGCCCTAAACAACAATTTCGTGTTTTTTAGCGACGACAAATCTTCGTGTTCTATGACCTCTAATCCAGCTGCTGAGAGACGATTTACCTCATCACTATTGTGCACAATATCACCCAGGCAATACAAATGCCCTGACTCTTTCAATTCCTGCTCTGCTTTTTCGATGGCATTTACCACACCAAAACAGAAACCAGAATTACTGTCTATTTCTATACTGGGGTACAACATACTTTTTCAACTTGTTTCATTAACCAATCTTGCTGCTCGTCACGGGTCATGTAGCTATTATCCAACACAACCGCATCTTCAGCCTGTCTCAAAGGACTTTCGGCACGATTTTGATCCTGGTAATCTCGATCAATCACATTCTGAAGCACTTCATTAAAGTTTACTTGCACGCCCTTTGCCGCCCACTCGTCGAACCTACGTTGCGCCCTTACCTTGGCATCGGCTGTTACAAATACTTTTAACTCTGCATCGGGGAATACCACGGTACCTATATCACGTCCATCCATCACCACGCCCTTTTGCAAACCCAAAGCACGCTGCAAATCTACCAATTTTTGGCGCACCTGCTTGATGGAGCTGACTTTACTCACCCAATTAGAGACATCTACCGAACGAATTTGTTCTTCCACCAGTTCGTTGTTCAACAGGGTACGACCTTGCGCATCAAACGACACCGTTATCGCTGGCAAAGCAGCCAACAAAGCCTCCACATTCAGCTGTTCGGCTTCCATCCAACCTTGTCGCCAAGCATACAACGTAACCGCACGGTACATAGCACCTGTATCTACGTAAATATAGCCCAACTCTTTCGCCAAACGCTTGGCCATGGTGCTCTTCCCACAAGAAGAAAAACCATCAATTGCTATGGTAATGCGTCTTTTCATTCTTTTTTCAGACATTGGTTAATATCAACAGCCACCGAAATATGCCCCGTAACTGCTGCGGTATTGTAAAATGCAACGGCAGCGCCCAATTGCACCATTTTGATCTTCAATCCAAAGCCACCACACAACCCTGCCACTGAAAATACGTAGGGGTTACCCAAGCTAAATCCCCTGTCAAAATTATAGGCCAACGAAATCCAGAACTTTTCGGATTTAGGAACGATATCCACCCCTAAAATAATTTTTCGCGCAAAAGCCTCGCCTGGAGTTACCTTTTTAACTTCACCGGTATTGGTAGCAATATCATAATCCCATTTTTGGAGTTGCTGCAAGGTTAAATTTAGGCAAAAAGGTGCTTTCGAAAAACGCTTCGATACCCCTACCGACAAATTCAACGGCAACCAAGTGTTAGTCATATGGATATTATCAGGTCCTGCCACCCGACCGCCAAAGTTACGCAACGACAAACCTGCCGACACCAAATGGGTGGTATCCGTAAACTGCATACCAATGTCTGCACCCAACGAAAATGAGGTATAGGTTTCGTAGGTAGAGAGCATGGGTTTAAGGGTTACCCCTACCGTAAAATAGCGGTTTAGGCTACGAGAATAGGTCGCATTGATGGCAAAATCTTGCGCAGAGAACTCACCAGTAGGATTACCAAATTCATCATAGCCAGACATTACGCCATATTGGGCAAACTGAAAAGAACCTGCAAAGGCATCTTTATCGCTAAAACGAGTAGCATACATGGCAGAACCATACCCTGTCCCTGCCATGTAGATAGAATAGTTCAAAAACAGCATCTTATCGCTCTGCGTTGTCAGCGACGCAGGGTTAGAGATAGAGAAATTTGGATCTTGCCCCATATAAGACACCAAATGACCGCCCAAAGCTGCCACGTGCGCCGAAGCAGGGTAATCAACAAAAGTTGCTACCGCCGTACCCATTTGCTGTGCATTCCCAGCTACAGCAAACAGCAACATGAATATCCAAATACCTATTCTTCTCAATTCGACTCTATTCTAAAAAAACGCTCAAATATAGGTATTTTTACGCAATTTAATGAGATAAAAATTCTCTTATTTTTAGCGAATACACAACTTTTAGCAATTCCGTACAATTATCTACCCAAAATCATTACAACAAACATTTTTTTTGTAAAAAATACCCCACAGATAGCTTTTTCTAAAAAAAATATACTACATTTGCAAACGGACAACAAAAAAAAATCAAACTATATAGTATGGAAGTAAAGAAATCACAAAAAGCCGATTTGGAAAACAAGAAAGGAACGTCCATCCTTATTGGCTTGGTAGTGGCTTTAGGCTTGACATTCGTTGCTTTTGAATGGGCAGAACAAGACATTACCGTTTACGAAGAAGCACTCGTTGAAGCTGTTGCTGAGGACGAAGAGTTGATCGAGGTTACCTTTAGAGAAGAAACTCCTCCACCCCCACCCCCTCCAGCTCCTCAAGAAACCGTATTGAGCGACATCATTGATATTCAAGACAACGAAACTGAAGTAGAAGACGTTGAATTTGACTCGGAAGATGATGCTGACAAGCGCGTTGAAATCCAAGCGCCTATCGCTCCCCCTGAAGAAGACCCAGAAGAACAACGTATCCACGTAATCGTAGAAAAGATGCCAGAATTCCCTGGTGGTGTTGAAGCGATGAACCGTTTCTTGGTACGTAACATTAAATATCCACTTATCGCACAAGAAAACGGCATTCAAGGTCGTGTTATTTGCCAATTCGTGGTAAACAGCGACGGTAAGATTGTTGACGTGCAAGTGGTACGTGGCGTAGAAGCCAGCTTGGACAAAGAAGCAAAACGCGTAATCGAATCAATGCCAGCATGGACCCCAGGTCGTCAAGGCGGTAAAAACGTACGCGTAAAATACACCTTGCCTATTCGTTTCAAACTATAATCAAACGTTCTTTAACCCACTAAAAAGCCTTCTTCTGTGAAGGCTTTTTTATTCTATGGACAACACAATAACATCAACAGCTACAGAGAAAGCAATTTTGGTTGGCTTGATTACCCAACAGCAAAACGAGAAGAAAGCCACCGAATACATCAATGAGTTGGAATTTTTAGCAGATACAGCAGGAGCTACTGTGGTGAAAAAATTCTTCCAACGCTTGGATTATGCCAATACCAAAACCTTTGTTGGTAGCGGCAAACTCGAAGAAATCAAAGAATACATCAGCAACCATGAGGTCAACTTGGCTATCTTCGATGACGAACTTTCTCCCTCACAGCTGCGCAACATCGAAAACGAATTACAAGTAAAGGTACTAGACAGAACTAGCCTCATCCTAGATATTTTTGCCAAACGCGCGCAAACAGCACACGCCAAAACACAAGTTGAACTAGCACAACTACAATACCTACTCCCCCGCTTGACCCGTATGTGGACCCACTTGGAGCGTCAACGAGGCGGTATTGGTATGCGCGGTCCTGGTGAAACCCAGATTGAAACTGACCGCCGTATTATTTTGCGCCGCATTTCATTGCTAAAAGAAGAGCTTATCAGCATTGATAAACAAAAAACAGTGCAACGCAAAAATCGCGGCAAATTGGTACGCGTAGCCTTGGTGGGCTATACCAACGTGGGCAAATCGACACTCATGAACCTCATCAGCAAATCGGATGTATTTGCCGAGAACAAGCTATTTGCAACCCTCGACACCACCGTACGCAAAGTAGTAGTCGAAAACCTACCTTTCCTAATGACCGACACCGTTGGTTTTATCCGCAAATTGCCACACGGACTGGTTGAGTCATTCAAATCAACCTTGGACGAAGTAAGAGAAGCCGACATCTGGGTACACGTAGTAGATATTTCGCACCCTCAATTTGAGGAGCAAATGCAAGTAGTTGAAAACACTTTGCGCGAAATTGACACACAAGAAAAACCCATAATTGTCATCTTTAACAAAATAGATGCATACTCCCACCAAGAAAAAGACGAATTCGATTTAACGCCATCGACTGCCGAAAACGTATCGATCGAAGAACTCAAACAAACTTGGATGTCGAAGCTAAACGATAACTGCATCTTTATTTCTGCCAAAGAAAAAATCAACATCGAAGAGCTCAAGCAGCTACTATACAAGCGTGCGAAAGAAATCCATACTGCACGCTTCCCGTACAACGATTTCTTGTACGAAACATACGAAGACGAATTTTAATACCACCGCCTATGTCATACAGAAGCCTCACCGCCAACGAAATTGCACAATTGCAAGCCCAACACTGTACCTGCGACAACTGGGATAACATACAAGTGGCGCCTGCATTTACACCTACCTATGTAAAACACGTCCATTTTTCGGGCAACATCAAGTTAGGTGTTATGGAAAGAGTATTTACACTCGAAGGAGGCATCCCCAGACACAGCGGCATTTACCATTCGAGCATACACAATTGCACCATTGGCAACAACGTGTACATTTCGCGCATCCACCGTTACATTGCCAACTACAACATTGACGATGATTGCTACATCGAAAACACCGAATGTATCGTCACCACTGGCGAAAGCACCTTCGGCAATGGCATCCAGGTATCGGTACTCAACGAAACAGGCGGTCGTGCCATCGCTATTTGCAACAAGCTATCATCGCAATTGGCCTACATCATGGCGCTGTACAGACACCGCGACCAGACCATTCAGCGCATCAATCAGCTGATTCAAGACTACACCAACAGCATCAAAAGCGACCATGGATACATTGGCAAGAATGTAGTCATCACTAGTTGCGGCAACATCAAAAATGTAATGATTGGCGACGATGCCAACATCACCAATGCCAATGAGCTCGAAAACGGTAGCATCAACAGCAATCACATAGCGCCCGTTACCATTGGCAACGGGGTTATTGCCAAAAACTTTATCCTTTCGTCCGATTCGCAAGTTACCGATGCCACCCTCATCGAAAATTGCTTTATCGGCCAGGGCACTCAACTGGGCAAGCATTTCTCGATTTACGATTCTGTTTATTTCAGCAACTGCCAAGGATTCCACGGCGAAGCATGCGCTATTTTTGGTGGCCCCTACACCGTAACGCACCACAAATCCAGCTTGCTCATTGCGGGTATGTTCTCGTTCCTTAATGCAGGTAGCGGTTCGAACCAAAGCAACCACATGTACAAGTTAGGACCTATTCACCAAGGTGTAGTAGAAAGAGGTTCCAAAACCACCAGTGATTCGTACATCCTATGGCCCGCCAAAATTGGAGCATTTTCGTTGGTAATGGGTCGTCATCACCACCACTCGGACACCTCCAACTTGCCTTTCTCGTACCTAATCGAGAACAACGACGATACCCACATCGTTCCTGGCATCAACTTGCGCAGCGTAGGAACCATCCGCGATGCACAAAAATGGCCCAAGCGCGACAAACGCAACGATCCCGAAAAATTGGATCAAATCAACTTTAACCTATTGAGCCCTTATACCATCCAAAAAATGTATGCAGGCATCCAAATTTTGGAGACGCTCAAAGAACTTTCGGGCGAAACATCCGAAACCTACACCTACCAAAGCACCATTATTAAACGTTCTTCGCTGTTCAATGGCATCAAATACTACCAAATGGCAATCAACAAGTTCTTGGGCAACTCTATTTTGAAACGTTTGGAAATCATTCCATTCCAAAGCATCGAAGCAATTCGTGAACGCCTTCGCCCCGACACCCCCATTGGTTTGGGTGATTGGGTAGATTTATCGGGCATGATTGCACCCAAAAACGAAATTCAACGTCTTTTGGATGACATTGATAGTGGAGTTTTGGATTCTTTGCAAAAAATCAACCAACGTTTTCAAGAAATACACGCCAACTACTACAGCTACGAGTGGACCTGGGCGCTACAAAAAATAGAAGAAAAGTTGGGCAAACCATACACCGAATTTACCGTACAAGAAATCATCGACATTGCACTTACCTGGAAAAAAAGTGTGGTTGATTTGGACAACATGCTGTACGAAGACGCCAAAAAAGAATTTACCCTTATTTCCAAAACTGGATTTGGTGCCGACGGCAACGAAGCCGACAAACAACTCGATTTCATCAACGTACGCGGCGATTTCGAAAGCAATCCTTTTGTACAAGAAGTACAAGAGCATATCCGCAAAAAATCAGCACTTTGCCAAGATTTGATTGACAGAATTAGTCCTTTATTAGCATGAAAAGCACCTGGTTTCGCATCAAAAGCTACTTATGGCACTTTTTTCATTCAAAAAGTAGTCGTGGCGATGGTGTGCATTCTCCCTTTGTCTTTTCCTTCATCACCGATATAAAGAACGAGCAGCATGCTTACTATGCCTACAGAGGCATTGAGCAGCTTCGCCAGAGCTTACTCAACGACCATTCGAGCATTTTCGTAACCGACTTTGGCACAGGTAAATCGCGTGCTCGTAAAGTATCAGACATTGCTAAATGCAGCGCCAAAGGCAGCAAATATGCACAACTCCTATTTAGAATGGTGCGCGCCTACCAACCCACTGTTATCTTCGATTTAGGCACCTGTTTAGGCACCACCACCTTGTATTTAGCACAAGGAAATTCGCAAGCGCAAGTGCATACCTTTGAAGGATGCCCTGAGCTCGCTAAAATTGCCCAACAAAACTTCAACAATGCCCGCTGCAGCAATATCCAGCAGCACATCGGGGATCTTAAGACGACCCTACCAGCCGCCTTACAGCAAGTAGAACACGTTGATTTTGTATTTTTTGATGCCAACCACCAACTAGAACCAACCATTGCCTATTTCAACCAATGCGTCGAAAAAATAACTCCAAAAAGCGTCTTTGTATTTGACGACATCCATTGGTCACCTGGCATGGAGGCTGCTTGGGAGATCGTCAAACAACACCCCAAGGTAACCACCAGCATTGATATCTACCATTTTGGCATCCTATTTTTCAACACGGATTTACAACCCGCATCGTACCGTATAAAAATGTAAACCATGAAGATATACACCAAAACAGGCGACAACGGCACCACCTCACTCATCGGCGGAAAACGCGTATCGAAAAGCGACATCCACCTTGAGATTTACGGAACATTGGATGAACTGAGCAGCTTTATTGGCTTGCTTAAACAAGCTGTATGCTCCGCTGATATTGAGATGCTTACCCGTATTCAGGAGACATTATTCAAGGTCAATTGCCTATTTGCCAACGATTGCCCACAAAAAGACGAACAATATCCTTTTGACGATGCGCATACGAGCCAACTAGAGCGAGCCATTGATGCCATTTGTGCAGATTTACCACCCACAACCTGCTTCGAAACGCCAGGCAGCAACACCAACAACGCACTGTGCCATGTTTGTCGCTGCATCTGCCGTCGTGCCGAAAGACACATCTATCAAATGGAATTATTAGCCAACCAAACCAAGGCTGCCCAATACATCAATCGCTTGTCGGATTATTTCTTTGCATTGGGCAGAAAGTACGGACAGAGCAAATAATTTGCATCTGCTGTTTTGCATTACCGATTTTTTTGGTTATCTTTGCACACGATTATGCACCTTGCATAGCAGTGATTTCACTTAAAAATCTAACTAACAATGTATTGGACATTAGAACTTGCATCTAAACTAGAAGACGCGCCATGGCCCGCAACCAAAGACGAATTGATTGACTATGCAGTTCGTTCAGGAGCACCTCTTGAAGTGATTGAGAATTTGCAAGAGATTGAAGACGAGGGCGATGTGTACGAAACCATCGAAGATATTTGGCCTGATTATCCCAGTAAAGAAGATTTCTTCTTTAACGAAGACGAATATTAATATTCATTTTTATTGTATTTTTTTCTATCTTTGCGAAGATATATGAAAAAAATTCTTGTCGGGATTGTCCTATTCAGCTGCTCATGCTTGTCGGTTATGGCTCAACAAAGCATTTTGTTAAGCCAATACATGAACAATATGACCGTTTTTAACCCAGCAGCTGTTGGTCAGAACGACATGATTAACGTAGGCGGTGTATTTCGCTCACAGTTTGCAGGATTCGAAGGAGCACCAATGACCTACAATGTAGGCGCCGATATGGGCTTTAGCATCGGAAAGACCAAACATGGAGCTGGCATCAGTTTTTACGACAATACCGCGGGGTTGTTTCGCTTTCAAGACGTTAATCTTGATTATGCTTACAGAATCCCCATTAAAGACGGTTTTTTAAGCGCAGGTGTTTCGATCAATTTCACCACTGTTAGCTACGACACTGAGCGTTTGCATACCGTAGAAAGTGATTACCACTCAAGCGACGACCCAGCCATAGCAAGCGCAAACGGCAACGATTTTAAAATGGACCTAGGCGTAGGTATCCAATACTATAACAAAACTTGGTTTGCAGGCATTGCATTGCTCAATGCGTTGGCACCTCAATACCAATTGAGCACCAACAGCACCAACAGCATGTTTGACAAAACAAGAAATTTAATTTTTGTAGGCGGATACAATATTTCATTGACGAATCCGTTATATAAAGTAAAGACAGCTGCCATGATCCATACGGATTTTGCCACATGGGGCGGCAGCATCAATGCAAATTTAGAATACAACGAACGCTATTGGGGTGGTATTGGTTACCGCATAGATAGCGCCATTGTATTTATGGTCGGTTTAAGAGTGCTTGATGGATTGAACATCGCCTACTCGTTCGACCTTTATACGTCTGACATGATACGCTCGGCAGGAGGGCACGAAATCAGCCTTTCATACAGCTTTAACATAGACGTATCCAAAAAGAATAATTATAAAAGCATAAGATACTTATAAGTACAACCTTAAAACAATGATGAAAAAGTTACTTTTACCTTTATTGGCGACAATGGTTTTAGCCAGTTGCAGCAATTCCGGTAGCGGCGAGTTAGTTGGCGTGGGAACCACATCGTGGAGCGAACCCAATCCTTACGGCATGGTCTTCATCAAACAAGGCTCATTTACCATGGGTCTTAACGACCAAGATGCATCTTGGGCTGCTTCTACACAATCGAAAGTGGTTTCAATCGACGCATTCTGGATGGACGAGACCGAAATTACCAACCGCGAATACAAACAATTCGTGTATTGGGTACGCGACTCTATCGCTCGCGAAAAAATCATTACTGCCGAAGAAGAAGATCCAGGTTGGGAAGCTTCTGCATTTGTGGACAAACGTAAAAAAGATTTGGGCTACGAAAGCGAAAGCGAAGAGTCTGGCAAAGGTTCTATTCTCTACAAAACCAGCAATCGTCCTGGTTACTCAAACAACGACGAAAATGTAGCAAGACGTCCCAAAATCAATTGGAGCGAAGAAATTCCTTGGTCGAAACCTACCACAGAAGCACAAGCTAAAGCTATTGACTCTATGTTCTATGCTCCTGAAGAAACCATTTCGGAAGGCGGTTTGGAATTGAACGGTCAAATCTTGAACTACAAATACTTATGGATCGACTACGATCAAGCTGCGCTAAAACGCAACAAATACAATCCTAACAAAGGTCGTTACGAAAGTGACTTGTCATTGCTTGGCAAGGGCAAAGACAGCGCTGATGTAATGGTGAAAAAAGACACCTCTTACATTGACGAAAATGGTCACATCGTAAACAAAACCATGTTCGTGGAATTGCGTAGCCGTCGTGACTTCATTTCATCACGCATCATCAACGTATATCCTGACACCTTGTGCTGGATCCGCGACTTTACCTATGCTTACAACGAACCTTACATGAAAATGTATTTCTACCACGATGGTTATGGTGACTATCCAGTAGTAGGTGTAAGTTGGGAACAAGCAAGCGCATTCTGCCACTGGCGTACACAATACTACAACGCAGCACAAGTGCGCAACAAACAACACATCGTACAAGACTACCGTCTTCCTACCGAATCTGAATGGGAATACGCAGCACGCGGCGGTCGTCAATTGTCTATGTATCCTTGGGGTGGTACCTACATCCGTACTGCTAAAGGTTGTTTCTTGGGTAACTTCAAACCTATGCACGGCAACTACACCGTTGACGGTTACATGATTGCTGCAAAAGTAGGTTCGTTCCCTCCTAACGACTACGGTTTGTACGACATGTCTGGCAACGTTGCAGAATGGACTTCATCTGCTTTCCACGAATCGAACTATAGCTTTGTAAACGACTTGAACCCAAGCTACAACTACAATGCTAAAGCTAATGATCCTGAAATCATGAAACGTAAAGTAATTCGTGGTGGTTCATGGAAAGACATAGGTTTCTACCTACAATGCGGTGCACGTACTTACGAATACCAAAACGAAACTCGTTCATACATCGGTTTCCGCTGCGTACGTAGCATCATTGGCGCAAATTATCAAAATTAACAACTAACCTTATAATCTATTGAAAAAATGGCAAAACAAAGTTTTTTAAGCAGTCCTAAAGGCAAAAAAATGGTTGGCTATGCATACGGTTTCGGTGCAGCCATCGTAATTGTAGGTGCATTATTTAAAATTCTTCACCTTCCTGGCGCTAGCGTCGTTCTTACTCTTGGTATGGGTACCGAGGCTATCTTGTTTGCACTTTCAGCCTTCGAAGATCCACACAAAGAATACCACTGGGATTTGGTATTCCCACAACTAGAAGGTGGTGAAGGTGGTCCTATCATGGGCGCAGCTCCTGCTCCTGCAAGCAAAGCTGGCAACTCTATCGAAGATATCGCTAACGCTGGCAAACTTTCAGAAAGCGATGCTCAAAAATTGAACGAAGGTATCCGCAAATTGAGCGAAACAGCTTCTCAAATTGCTGACGTAACTGCTGCAGTTTCTGCTTCTAGCAACTATGCTCGCAACATGAACGCTGCTTCTGACGCAATCAGCGCATTTGCTGCTACTCAAGCTACCTTGAAAACTTCATCTGACTCGTTGTTTGCTTCTTACAAAACCGTTGCTGAAAGCATGGCTAACGTTGCTGATGATGCAAAAGGCTACATGCAAGAAATGCAAGGCATTACCAAAAACTTGTCGTCTATCAACGCAAGCTACGAAATGCAAGTTAAAGCCATCAGCGAACAAGCTGGCATCGTAAATGACGTAAACGACAACTTGAAGAAAATCCAAACTGCTATGGATGCAGCTTCTGCTGAAACCGCAGCCTTCAAAGAACAAGCTACCAAACTTACCCAACAAGTTAGCAGCTTGAACAATGTTTATGGCAACATGTTGAACGCATTTGGTGCGAGAGTATAATCTAATTATTCATTGTAAACACTAATACAACAATATGAGTGCAGCAAATTGTCCGGAAACACCGAGGCAGAAGATGATCAGTATGATGTACATCGTACTTACGGCAATGCTTGCATTGAACGTATCTACCGATGTGCTCAACGGCTTCACCTTAGTACAAGAAAGCCTTAACAAAACCCTACATAGTGCAGAGTTGAAAAACGATGCTTTGTACAACCAATTCCAAGATTTGAAAGCTCAAAACCCTCAAAAAGTAGGTGAATGGTTGGATAAAGCTAACGAGGTAAAAAAACAAACTCAAGCCCTATACGACGAAATTGAACAATTAAAAGTAGATATGGCAAAAGCAGCTGACGGCGAAACCGGCGATTACCAAAATCTACAATCTAAAGACAATACCGACGTAGGTGCTCAAATTGCACTTGACTCTACCAAGCCACAAAAAGAACAAAGAGGTGTAATTCTTAAGGGTAACCTTAATGTATACGCTCAAAACATGGCTAAATTGTTAGAAGGCGACTCAGCAAAAGTTGCTTCTATCATGGAAACCTTCAACACAGAAGATCGCATTGTAAACGGCGACCCTCAATCATGGGAAACCGCACGTTTTAGCTCAATGCCTGTTTCTGCATGTATTACCTTGCTTACCAAAATTCAAACTGACTTGCGCTACACCGAATCTGAAGTAGTAGGTCACTTGAAAAATGCAGTGGATGCCAGCGACTTCCGTGTAAACAAAATTACAGCAGAAGTTATTCCTGTATCGTCTTACATCACTCGTGGCGGCACCTACCAAGCACGCATTATTTTGGCTGCTGTTGACTCGACTCAACGTCCAAAAATCACCTTGAACGGTGAAGTGCTTGAAAGCTCAGACTACGAAGTTGCTTGTCCTAAAGTAGGTACATTCGACATCGCAGGTAATATCGAATTGCCAAGAGCAAATGGTAGCGTACAAAGCTATCCTTTCAGCAGCTCTTACATTGTAGGTGAACCTACCGCAATTATCTCTGCAGACATGATGAACGTATTCTACGCAGGTATCGAAAACCCTATCAGCGTTTCTGTTCCTGGTGTTCCTGCTCAAAACATTCAAGTGAGTGTGAGCAACGCCGATTTGAAACGTACTGCTAAAGGTTGGTCGGTTAAACCTCGTAAAGTAGGTCAAGATTGCAACATTTCAGTTTCAGCTAAAATGGCAGACGGCAAAGTACAAAGCATTGGTAAAAAACCATTCCGCGTAAAACAATTGCCTCCTCCAGTAGCTTACATTTCGTACACCAGCGATGGTAGCGAAGCTAAATACAAAGGTCAAGGTCGTCCTATTACCAAAGGTAACTTGATGAGTGCCAAAGGTATTAGAGCAGAATTGGACGATGCTGATTTGGATGTTAAATACAAAGTTGTTGGTTACGAGTTGACCTTCTTCGACTCAATGGGTAACGCGATTGTAAAAGCATCTAACCAAGCAGCCTTTACCTCTGAACAAAAAGACATTATGCGTAAAATGAGCAAAGGTAAAAAATTCTTCATTTCTCGTATTCGCGCAGTAGGCCAAGACGGAATTGAACGAGTACTACCTGCTATTGACGTAACTGTAAATTAATTTTAAACTATGAAAGCGATTTTTCGAATACTAACTTTCGGGCTATTTCTTATCGCACCTGCCTTGGTCAATGCTCAAGAAACCGACAATTCGTTCTTTGACGAAACCGGTGATGTAGCCATTTCTAACCTTCCAACCAGTATTGAATTGGAAGAAAGAAAACCTATTGAATACAACAATCCAAGAGCAGACGATGTTGTATGGCAAAAAGTGGTGTATCGTATCATTGACCTTCGTGAAAAAATGAACTATCCGCTCTATTTCCCCGAAGAAGCCAGTGACAACCGCCAAAGTTTGTTTACCACCATTTTCCGCTTGTTCGAACAAGGAAAAATCCGTGCATACAACTATTTGGATAACAAGGAAATTTTTACTGAAGAACAACGTCTGTCGTTTGATGAGTTCATCAAAACTTGCGACATCTTGTTGACCGTAAAAACCGACTCTATTACAGGCGATACCTTGAGCGCAGAAATCGACGAAAGTAACATCCCTAACCGTGAAGTATTGAAGTACTACGCTAAAGAAGTTTGGTACTTTGACAAACACAATTCGGTGTTCAGTGTTCGTATGATTGCTCTATGCCCTCTTTGGTACAAAGAAGACTATGAAATGGGACTACAAAAACGTCCTCTATTCTGGACTCCTTACGACGATTTGCGTCCTTACTTGGCACAACAAGAAGCACTTATTTCAGACAAAAACAACGGTGCTCGTGAAACCATGGATGACCTATTCATCAAACGTCGCTTTGGTAGCTACATCTTCAAAGAATCGGGCATCATGAACCGCAACATTTTGCAGTACAACGCTACCGCAGAAGACATGCACAAAGAGCAAGATCGCATCAAAACTGCCCTTATTAACTACGAACAAGACCTTTGGGAATACTAATTCGTAGCCGTAATAACCAGAAAAAAGAGGATACTTCTCACAAGTATCCTCTTTTTTAATATTTTTTACTTTTTCTTTGGTACGATAATTTGCCAATCTATTCGGCTAAAAGAAAGATATTCATTATCTTTGCACGTTAAACAAAGCAGAAAAGACGAGTATAAGAAGATTTTACGCTATTCTACCTTACATTTATGAATCAATTACACACATCACACAAGAAATGCTATCTTGTGTTGCTTGGTCTATTTTTGGCGATAGGTAGCCTACAAGCATCCTACAACCATGAGTTAGGCTTATCAGGGGGAACAGCGTACTACATTGGCGATGCCAACCTTTCTACGCCTTTTCACCGACCAGGCTGGTCTGCTGGTGCTTTTTACCGATACAACATTGACACCCGCTGGGCGGTCAAAGCAACCGTAAGGTTTGCTACGGTACAAGGCGACACCCGCGATTTTGGTTACGAATACCCCAATCAGGCATACGCCACTTTTGAAAGGGGATTTGTGGATGCCAACGCATCAGTCGAGTTTAACTTTTTTGATATTGGCGAATCCAAATATTACAAGGCACGCTACAAAGCAACCCCCTACATTCTGTTAGGTGTTGGTTTAACTACCTACAGCGATATGTATGCAGGTGGCAATGCGTACAAGTTGAGCATCCCTTTTGGGATAGGAGGCAAATGGCGCATTAACAAGCGTTGGACATTGGGTCTTGAATGGACATTCCACAAATTGTTCATTGACAGCTTTGATGTTACCAATGCCAACAATGCCATATTGGACAATCCCTACCAAACTGATGGCGTAGGATTCTTTGATACTGACTTTTATTCGGTCGCCAACCTATACATTTCATTTAATCTATTTGACACCAACAAATATTGTCGATAAGCATGATGAGCTACAAAGAACAAATTGACAAGCAACGTTTACCCAAACACATCGCCATTATCATGGATGGCAATGGTCGTTGGGCAAAAAAAATGGGCAACCAACGTATTTTTGGACACCAAAATGGTGTTACTTCTGTACGCGAAGTAACCGAAGCTGCTGCCGAATTGGGTATTCAATTCTTGACGCTTTATGCTTTCTCGACCGAAAATTGGAACCGTCCACAACAAGAAGTCGATGCTTTGATGAGCCTATTGGTAAAAACCATCGAAGCAGAGACCCCTACCCTGACTAAGAACAATGTACGCCTTATGACCATTGGCGACATTAACCGCATGCCAGCTGACACCGCAGCGCGCTTGAACCAATGCATTGAACAAACAGCAGGCAACACAGGCTTGAGTCTGGTATTGGCATTGAGCTATTCATCACGTTGGGAAATCACCAATGCTATTCAACAAATGGTAAAAGATGCCAACGCACAAGCATTGACCCCAGAAGCGGTTACTGAAGCGGTCATTTCTTCGTATATGAGCACCAAAGATATGCCAGACCCTGAATTGTTGATTCGCACCAGTGGCGAATACCGCATCAGCAACTTTTTGTTATGGCAATTGGCATACACCGAATTGTATTTTACAGAAACATTGTGGCCTGATTTCCGCAAGGAAGATTTGTACCAAGCCATTGTAAACTACCAATCGAGAGAACGTCGTTTTGGGAAAACCAGTGAACAAATAACCCAATAACGTATGTTCCTAAGATCTTTTTGCTGCATATTGATAGGTTTATTGATCGGGCTAATGCCTGCTTATGGGGAAACTATGCCCCTACAAGAGGCAGACTCCAGCCTTGTTGCGCAAGAAGCATCGTTGGTGTATTCGCAAGAAGATATTCCTGAAGTTGACTACACCTACCCCAAAGAATACACCCTGACTGAAATCACCATCTCGGGTAACAACAACTACGACGAATACGTTTTGATTGGTTACTCAGGTCTAAAAATCGGTCAAAAAATCGTTATCCCAAGTGATGTTACCAGCAGCGTAGTACAACGCTTTTGGAAGCAAGGTTTATTCACCAATGTTCGTTTAGAGATTGCTGCTATTCAAGGAAATAACATCTGGTTAAACATCCATTTGGACCAACGTCCTAAAATCAGCGAAATCAATATTACTGGCGCTAAAAAGAAAGAAAAAGAGGAAATTGAGAAGAGCATGGGCATCAGCAAAGGCTCACAAATCACTCCTTACCTCATCGACCGTGCCAAAAAGAACATCACCGACTACTACCTCGACAAAGGCTACTACTATGCCAAAGTATCGGTAGTTCCCCGCGAGGAAGATGGTTCAGAAACCATCGTTGACATCAAAATTGACAAAGGCGAAAAAATCAAGGTAAACCGTATCTACTTTACGGGCAACAATGAAGTTTCAACCTCGAAGTTGGATCGCGCTATGAAAAAAACCAATGACCGAACCAACATCCTTAACATTTTTAGAAGCAAGAAATTCTTACCCGCCGAATACAAGAACGACAAAAACCTCTTGATTGAGAAATACAACGAGTTGGGTTACCGCGATGCCGTTATCGTTGCAGACAGCGTTGTTCCTGACTACAGCAGCGAAAAAAACAGCCAAAAATACGTCAACGTGTACATCACCGTTGAAGAAGGCAAGCAATACCACTTCAGAAACATCAACTGGGTGGGCAATACGGTGTATTCGACCGACTACTTGCGCCATGTATTGGGCATCAAAAAAGGCGATATCTACAACCAAAAGAAGCTCAACCAACGACTTAACGAAGACGAAGATTGCGTCAGCAACTTGTACCTTGATAATGGTTACCTATTCTTCAACATGCAACCAGTCGAAACCAACATTGAGGGTGACTCGATTGACATGGATATTCGCATCATGGAAGGCAGACAAGCCACCATTAACCGCGTAAACATTGAAGGTAGCGAATACTTGTACGAACACGTAGTTCGTCGTGAGTTGCGTACAAAACCTGGTGATTTGTTCAGCAAATCGGACATCATGCGTTCTATGCGTGAGTTGGCAGCAACTGGACACTTCTCGGCTGATCCAGGTAAAATGGACATCAGAACAGTGCCCGATCCTGAAAACGGAACGGTGGATTTGACCTATGTATTAGAATCCAAACGAAACGACCAAATTGAGCTATCAGCAGGTTGGGGGCAAACGGGTGTCGTTGGTATCTTGAAGTTGAAATTTACCAACTTCTCGTTGCGCAACATCTTTAACTTTAAGAAATACCGTCCTTTGCCACAAGGTGATGGTCAAACCCTTACATTGAGTGCGCAAACCAACGGTATGTACTACCAAGCGTACAGCATTTCATTTACTGAGCCTTGGTTGGGTGGCAAACGTCCCAATACGTTTACTTTCTCTGCCAACTATTCGATCCAATCGGGTATCAGTAGTACGTATAGTTCGGCATACAGCCAATACTACTATTCTGACAACTCGTGGTATTCGTACGATTATGACCCTGACAAATACATCAAAACATTGGGCATCAATGCTGGTATCGGTACTCGCCTTAACTGGCCAGACGACTACTTTACCTTGTACGGTCAGATTTCGTACCTCAACTACAACCTCAGCCACTGGGACTATTTCGCATTAGAAACAGGGGTAGCCAACAACTTTAACATTTCGGCTATTCTTTCACGTAACTCATTGAACCAACCTATTTACCCCAGCCGTGGTAGCGATGTATCTTTGTCTGTTTCTTTGACCCCTCCCTACTCGCTTTGGGATGGTATTGACTATGAGACTGCAGACAAGCAAACCAAATACCGCTGGATTGAATACTACAAGATTAAATTCAAATCACGTTTCTTCTTCCCACTTACACGCGACAACAAATTGGTGCTAATGGGACGTGCTGAATTTGGTTTCTTGGGCTACTACAACATCAACAAGCGTTCACCATTCGAAACCTTCTGGGTGGGCGGTGATGGCATGAGTGGTTACAGCAGTACGTATGCCACCGAAACCGTTGCCTTGCGTGGTTATAGCAATGGTTCGTTGACACCTACCTACGAAGACGGCGGACAAGCAGGTAATATCTATACCCGCTTTAGTTTGGAACTACGCTACCCTATTTTGATGAAAGAAACCACCATGATTTGGGTGCTTGGTTTTGCCGAAGCTGGTAACTGTTGGCGCGACTACCAAGATTTCAACCCCATTGACTTGAAACGTTCTGCTGGGGTTGGTTTACGCGTTTACATGCCTATGTTTGGTTTGTTGGGTGTTGACTGGGCATACGGCTTCGATAAAGTCAACGGAAGGGTAAGCGGAAGCCAATTCCACTTTGTAATTGGACAAGAGTTCTAAACTTTTTGATTATATTTGCGTCTAACGATAGACAACACGTTAAAAAATTACAGTTATGAAAAAACTAACAGTAGCAATTGTGGCATTTTTTGCCTGCTTTACCTTTGCCCACGCACAAAAATGGGCGTTGGTTGATATGGAATATATTCTAAAAAACATTCCAGCCTACGAATCTGCTGCAGAACAATTGGAGCAAAGTTCGAAAAAATGGCAAAAAGAAATTGACGCGCTTAACACCGAAGCTGGCAATTTGATGAACAACTACAAATCGGAAATGGTGTTTTTGACCGACGAACAAAAGAAAGAAAAAGAAAAAGAAATCATTGCTAAAGAAACCGAAGCCAAAGAATTGAAACGCAAATATTTTGGCAACGATGGCGAACTTTACAAAAAACGCGAAAGTTTGATGCGTCCTATTCAAGACGAGATCTACAACGCCATCAAAGCCATTGCTGAAAAAGAAGGCTATATGCGTGTAGATGACCGTGCTTCTAGCCCCAGCATTTTGTTTGCCAACCCTGCTAACGACATCAGCGATGCAGTGCTGAACAAAATGGGCTATGCAAAATAAATAATCTAAAAAATAAATACAACGAACATGAAAAAACTTATTATTGCTCTTTTGCTGGCTTTGCCATTGGGCGTGTTTGCACAAAATTTGAAAGTGGGCTACATCAACAAACAAGAGATCTTGACTGCGATGCCAGAATCCAATGTAGCGATGAAATCATTGGAAGACATGAACTTGAAATACATTACTGAAGGAAAGAAACTACAAGAAGAATTCCAACGTAAGTACCAAGAATATGCTGAACAAGCTGAAACCATGGACGAAGCCATCCGTAAATACAAAGAAAACGAATTGGCTCGCTTGCAACAAAGCATCCAAGAGTTTACTCAAAATGCAGAAGAAACCTTGAAGAAAAAACAACAAGAATTGTTTGCTCCTATCATGGCTAAATTAGACGAAGCCATCAATAAAGTGGGCAACGAGCAAGGTTTTACCTACATCATTGACAATACTGCTGGTATTCTTACCTACAAATCGGCTCAAGCCATTGACGTATCGTCTGCGGTAAGAAAAGCATTGGGTATATAATTAAAAAGTGAGGCTGCTATGCGTATCGGAGTATTTGATTCGGGCTATGGTGGCCTTACTATTTTAGAACAATTTCGGGCATTACTTCCTGAGTACGATTACGTGTACTTGGGCGATAATGCCCGAACTCCTTATGGTACTCGCTCGTTTGAAGTGGTGTATCAATACACATTGGAATGTGTAAAAAAACTCTTCGAAATGGATTGTGCTTTGGTGATTTTAGCATGCAACACGGCATCGGCAAAAGCACTGCGCACCATTCAACAAAAAGATTTACCCAGCATTGCCCCCGACAGAAGGGTATTGGGTGTCATTAGACCGACTGCCGAAGCCGTAGGTCTGCACACACAAAGCAACCACATTGGTCTATTGGGAACAGAAGGAACCATACAATCTGGTTCTTATCCCATGGAAATTAGCAAATTATATCCTCATATTACGGTTGTAGGGCAAGCTTGTCCCATGTGGGTGCCTCTTATAGAGAACAACGAGCATAACAGCCATGGAGCGGATTATTTTGTAAAAAAATACATCGATAAATTGCTGCAAAATGATCCTAAAATTGACACACTCGTTTTAGCGTGTACGCACTATCCTTTGCTACTACAGCAAATAAAAAAGCATGTGCCAGAGCACATGCAAATTATCTCACAAGGAACTATCATTGCCCAAAGTCTAAAAGACTATTTGGATAGACATCCAGAAATGGATAGCAGGTTGGACAAAAAGGGAATCTGCACTTTTTACACCACCGAATCGATTGAAAAATTTAAGCAATCTGCCTCTACATTTTTACACGAGTCTATTGAGGCGCATCATCTTTCTTGGTAGTTTTCTTCTTTTTACCGTCCGAGGGGGTTACTTCTTCGCATTCCACCCTGTAAAGATGTTTATCGTCGGGCGCTTCTACCAGTTTTAATTTGCCATCAAATTTGGTGCCATCTTGTTTTACAAAGCCTTTAAGCGATAGGGTTTCGCCTTTTAAAAGCCTACCCACTTGCGACGAAGATAATTCTTTGCCGCATTGCTCTTTCCAAACTACAAAGGTGCATCCTTCCTTGTAACCACTACAGCCAAATCCACGTTTGCCCTCTATAATTTCTTTGCCGCAAACGGGACACTGCCCTATTTGTTCGGGCGTAAAGTCAAACACCATTTTTTGCTGTTCGGGACTGTATTTTAAGCGTGCATCAAAGGGTTTTCCTGCTTTGCTGGTAAAACCTTTGATCACATCGGTCATGCCATTTTCGATGATTTGGCGCAAATGTTTTTCGGTTAATTTCTTTTTAGCAACATCTTTCCAAAGCACAAATTTACATCCATCTTTGTAGCCCAAACAGCCAAATGCTTTTTCGGTTTCTTTGATGCGACCTCCGCAAACGGGGCATTTAATACCCTCTATGGTGCCTGTTTGCACCGTTTTTCCGTCGTTGAGTAAACGAGCGGTTTCGGTTTTGGTAAAATTGATAATTTCTTGGTAAAAGCTTTCAACTTCGTACTCGCCTTTGGCCATGAGGTTGAGTTTCTTTTCCCACTCGCCTGTTAATGCGGGGTTACCAATGGGCAGTTCGGCTGTTAGCTCGTACACTTGCATACCTATATCGGTAGGTATCAACTTGTTTTTCTCGTTGACAATGTAAGCACGTTTGTACAAGGTTTCTATGATATTGGCGCGTGTAGCCGGTGTACCTAAACCGCAGTCTTTCATAGCTTGTACAGCTTCAGGGTCGTCTAATTGCTTACCTGCTGTTTCCATGGCTTTTAACAAGGTTGCCTCGGTAAGCAAAGCAGGCTTTTTGGTCATACCCTCTTTGATGCGCGAGCCGGTAAGTTGCACTTCTTCGCCTTTTTTAAGGTTGGGGAGCAGCTGTTTTTCTTCGCTTTCTGTATCATCGTCTATGGCATCTTTGCTTAGTACGGCACGCCAACCTGCTTCTTTTATGGTTGTACCCGATGCCTCGAGCAATTCATTATCGTCCGAGAAATGAAATTTATAGGCTAAAATTTCTTTTTTGCAGACAGGAAGCAACGCCATAACCAATTGAAAACAAACCATTTGGTAGATTTTCTTTTCGATATCGGTTAAATTCCCGTACAAATTCATGTGCTGAAAGGTAGGAATGATGGCGTGGTGGTCGGTTAGTTTTTTACTGTCAAAGCAAGCGGTATTAAACGTGCCTGAGGATAATTGGGTAATGGCTTTGCCAAAGGCTTCGGAGAAAGGCAAGCTGGACAAGTTGGTAAGTTTTCCTTGCACTTCTTTTACCATGTCATCGCCCAAGTAACGGCTACCGGTACGGGGATAGGTGAGCATTTTGTGGCGTTCGTACAGTGCCTGTACGGTATCGAGGGTTTGTTGTGCACTGATGTTGTAGCGTTTGTTGGCTTCGGCTTGCAAGGAGGTAAGGTCGAATGGCAAGGGTGCTTTTTCTACCTTTTGTTTGATTTGCTTATCGGCCACAGTAACAATAGCCGGCAACAAAGCGGCCAAAGCTTCTGCTTTTTCTTTTTGCAAAAAACGCTCTGGGTATTTGCCAATAAAGGCTTGTCCCTGCCCCAACAAATCTGTTTCTACGGTGTAGAAAGGCTCGGGCTGGAAGTTGGTGTGTTCTTGCCAACGCTTGCAAATAAGTGCCAAGGTGGGTGTTTGTACGCGACCCAACGACAATGCCTTTTTGGAACGTGATGCCAACGTAAGGGCACGGGTAGCGTTCATGCCCACCAACCAATCGGCTTCGTTACGTGCTTTGGCCGAATAGTACAGGTTTTGGTATTCCGATGCGGGTTTTAATTGGGCAAAACCCTCTAAAATAGCCTCATCGGTCATGGACGAAATCCACAAACGCTCTACGGGTTTATCGCACTTGGCATGGGTGTATATGTAGCGGAAAATAGCCTCCCCCTCGCGGCCGGCGTCGGTGGCACAAATGATGCTATCTGCTCCTTGAAACAAAGAAACAATGGTATTAAGCTGTTTTTGTGCGCCTTCGTCGCCTTGTGGCTTGTAAATAAACACGGCGGGTAGCATAGGTAAATCGGCCGTATTCCATTTTTCGTATCCGTATGTTCCCGGATCGGCCAATGTAATAAGGTGTCCAAATGCCCATGTAACCTGGTAGCCGTTTCCTTCTATGTATCCTTCTTTTCGGTTCTTTGCGCCCAATACACGGGCGATATCTTTGGCTACCGACGGTTTTTCCGCTAAAATTACTTTCATAAACTCCTCAAAAAATGCTCACAAAGATAAGGAATAAAGTTGAAAAATGGTTGCTTGTTGATTGTTGATGTAATCACCCTATCACCGATTGGTTAGATTCTTCAGGCTTTTGCAATCGTGGGCAGAGAAGCAAGTCACGTCGAAACGTAAGGTTTTGGCATTGTTAAGGTAAATGCTTAAAACATAACGGCTACTACCGTGGAGCAGGGATTTGTAGCTCTTTGGCTCGCTTTTAATGGAACATTTGGTAATGTCTTCCAGTTTTACGCTATCGTATTGAAAGAATGACTTTTTGTAGTGCAGACGGTTGTCTTCAATAATAAACTTTGTACCAAACAGCATTTTGACGGTATCGTAACATTCCCAACACGCCCAAGCAGTATAAGCAAGGGTTACAATCAGCCACCAAGCCTTTAAAGGAATGATAAAAAGAGTATATAGGCACCATAAACATGGGGCAAAAAGAATTAGATACAAAACAATGCCGCCTATAATCTCCTTGTAACTTGCGTGAAATATTTTTGTATTGTGCGTTGGCATATTAGGTGCAAAGGTAGCAAATAAAAGAGAAAGGAGGCAAGAGAAAGGATAATTTGTAGTATATTTGCACATTAAAATATTTTGTATGCAAAACATTAGAAACATAGCGATTATCGCACACGTTGACCACGGTAAAACGACCTTAGTAGATAAAATGCTTGTGGCGGGAGCTTTGTACAAAGACCACGAAAAGGCTGGCGAATTGGTATTGGACAACAACGATTTGGAACGTGAACGCGGTATAACCATCGTGTCTAAAAATGTTTCTATAACTTACAAAGACACCAAAATTAACATCATCGACACCCCTGGGCACTCGGACTTTGGTGGCGAGGTAGAACGTGTATTGAACATGGCCGATGGTGTTTTGCTTTTGGTAGATGCTTTTGAAGGTCCCATGCCGCAAACCCGTTTTGTACTACAAAAAGCCATTGAAATTGGTTTGAAACCCATTGTGGTTATTAACAAGGTGGATAAACCTAACTGCCGCCCCGACGAAGTGCACGAAGCTGTGTTTGACTTGATGTTTAGCTTGGATGCTACCGAAGACCAATTGGATTTTCCTGTGGTGTATGGTTCGGCTAAACAAAACTGGATGTCAACCGACTGGAAAAACCAAACCGACAACATTTATCCCCTATTGGATGCCATTATAGAGCACATTCCTGCTCCTAAAACCATCGAAGGTCCGCTTCAAATGTTGATTACCTCGTTGGATTACTCATCATACGTAGGTCGTATTGCCATTGGACGTGTACACAGAGGTACCATTAAAGAAAATACCGATATTGCGTTGGTACGCCGCGATGGTAGCATCAACAAATGCCGCATCAAAGAGCTAAACGTATTTAGCGGATTTGGCAAAACCAAAGTAAGCGAAGTATCTTCGGGCGAATTGTGCGCCGTTATTGGTTTGGATAAATTTGATATTGGCGATTGCATTTGCGACCTAAACGAGCCAGATGCTTTGCCCCCTATTGCTATTGACGAACCTACCATGAGCATGGTATTTACCATTAACAACTCGCCTTTCTTTGGCAAAGATGGTAAATTTGTAACCTCACGCCACATACACGAACGCTTGATTAAGGAATTGGATAAGAACTTGGCTTTGCGTGTTGAAAAAGAAGAATCGAGCGATATTTGGCACGTATTTGGACGTGGTGTGTTGCACCTTTCGGTATTGATTGAAACTATGCGTCGCGAAGGTTACGAATTGCAAGTAGGTCAGCCTCAGGTAATTTACAAAGAAATTGACGGGGTTAAGTGCGAACCCATTGAGGAACTAACGGTAAATGTTCCCGAAGAAAACTCGGGCAAGGTAATTGAATTGGTTACCTCGCGCAAAGGCGAAATTGTGAATATGGAAAGCAAAAACGACCGCATCCACCTGCTATTCCACATTCCATCGCGCGGTATTATTGGTTTGCGTACCAACTTGCTTACCGCCACCGCTGGCGAAGCCGTTATTGCGCATCGTTTTATAAAATACGCTCCTTACAAAGGCGATATTGCTCGCCGTGTAAATGGTTCGATGATTGCCATGGAAAGCGGTACTGCTTTTGCCTACGCTATCGACAAATTGCAAGACCGCGGTAAATTCTTTGTATTCCCACAAGACGAAGTGTATGCAGGACAAGTAGTAGGCGAACACTGCAAAGAAGGCGACTTGGTAATTAACGTAACCAAATCGAAAAAGTTAACCAACATGCGTGCCTCTGGCTCGGACGAAAAAACCAAGATTGTTCCTCCTATTGTATTTAGCTTGGAAGAAGCATTGGAGTATATCAAAGAAGACGAATACGTAGAAATTACCCCCAATGCCATGCGCCTAAGAAAAATTATTTTGGACGAAATTGAGCGTAAACGTGCCAACAAATAAGGTATATTTAGCATTAGGAAGTAATATTGGAGCACGCGAAGCCATCCTTGAACAAGCGTTGCAACTTATTCAGCAGCGCATCGGTGACATCGCTAAACAATCTTCCTGGTACCACACTGCACCCGAGGATTTTGCATCGGACAACGAATTTATCAATGGTGCAGTTTTGGTGCACACCTCGCTAACAGCCTTACAAGTGCTGTGCATCAGCCAACAAATAGAAAAAGAGTTGGGCAGGATGCAGAAAAGCCAAAACGGCATCCATGCAGATCGTACCATCGACATTGACTTGCTTTATTTTAACAACGAGCAAATCAATTTGCCAGAGTTGACCATTCCGCATCCACGATTGCATCAACGCTATTTTGTACTGGCACCCTTGTGCGACATTGCTCCAACGTTTAAACATCCAATCATCGGCAAAAACACCCAAACGATGCTTGCTGCCTTTTTAGAACAAGAACATGACGACTAACCATCGTATAACCGCCCACTTTGTGTCTATTTTTGCCATTTTGGCAATTGTAACCATTTTGTTTTCGGTACGTTACGAAAAAAGTACCGCCGCTGATAAATTGTGTAATCAGCTGGATGTTTATGCCAACCTTATTGCCAAGGGCTACCGCGCGGAACAATTACCCGACACCACCTTGCACATAACATTGATGGATGAGGAAGGCATGATTCTTTACGACAACAAGCAAAAGTTGGGCGAAATTGATTCGATGTTTCAACGCAAGGAAGTGCGTGATGCCATCCGTACGGGTAAAGGCAAAGATTTGCGCTACGAAACGGTCGATGGCCCTGCTATTTTCTACTATGTAAAACGCATCAACGATGACTACATTCGCATCGCCAAACCTTTTGCTTGCAAAGGAGAAGCATTGCCCATTAGTATTTTCCCTATTTTTATTACGCTCATCTTGTTGAGCATCGCTACCCTGTCGTACTACAGCATCTCCAAACGATTTGCCGTTACCATCAATACGCTAAAACGACTGATTCAACGGGTGGATGCGGGTGATAAATACAATTTCCCCGACAACGAGTTTAGCGAAATTAGCGAATACATCGTACGCAGCTACCACAAATTGGAACGCACACAAAAAGCGTTGGATATAGAGCGTGAAAAACTATTGGCACACCTTCGTCTTTCCAAACGTGGCTTGTGTATTTTTTCACCACAGCGCAAGGAGATTCTGTCGAATGAACTATTTATTCAGTACGCCAACCTTATTTCAGACCGTCCTATTCAGTATTCAGAAAAAATATTCGACATCCCTGAACTATTCGACATTGTAGAGTTTTTTGACGACAAGCAACGCGACCATAGCAACCTATTGGAAACTAAAACAATGACCATCAATAAAAACGACCGAACATTGGTGGTACACGGCATTGTATTCCCCGATAAGAGTTGCGAAATCACCATCGATGATATTACCGAAAAGGAAGAACAGGCACTACTAAAACGTCAGTTGACACAAAATATCTCGCACGAGCTTAAAACACCTGTCAGCAGTATTCAAGGGTTCATGGAAACCATCATCAACAACCCGGGTTTGGATGAGGCAAAACGCAACTTCTTTATTGAACGCTGCCATGCCCAATCGGTGCGTTTGAGCTACCTGCTGCAAGACATTTCGATGCTGAACAAGTTGGACGAAGGATCAGGTATTTTTGACCGTGATGATATCAACCTTACCGAGGTTATTGAAAATGTACTCAGCGACGTTTCGCTCTTCTTAGAAGAAAAGAACATCACCACCCATATTAATGTACCCAAACAGTTGATGATTAAGGGAAATATGTCGTTGCTGTATTCTATTTTTAGGAACCTCATTGACAACACCCTACATTATGCTGGCAACAACATTCAAATCCACATTAGCTGCTTTAGGGTGGATAATGACTTTCTGCACTTCTCGTATGCCGACACGGGTGTTGGCGTAGAATCAAAGCACCTCAACCACCTATTTGATCGTTTCTACCGTGTGGACAAGGGGCGCTCGCGCAAATTAGGCGGCACAGGTTTGGGACTTGCCATCGTAAAAAATGCTATCCTATTCCACAACGGACGAATTTCTGCGAAACACCACCCTGGTGGCGGGCTGGAATTTGTATTCTCGCTGCGCAAAGAACCCCTTCCTAACTTTGATTGATAACATCGTATTGTAAAAGTCCCAATAAACTTCTATTTTTGTAGCTCAAGGAGATTTGAAAGAATGAGTAAAAAAGATTTGAGAATTGTGTACATGGGCACACCCGAGTTTGCCGTAGAACCGTTGAAACGTTTGGTAGAGGAAGGCTATAACGTGGTGGGTGTAGTTACCATGCCAGACAAGCCAGCAGGACGCGGACAGCATTTGCAAGAATCGCCCGTTAAAAAATATGCATTGCAAGAGGATATTCCTTTGTTGCAACCTGAGAGATTGCGCGATGAAGATTTCTTGGTACAGCTAAAAATGTTGCAAGCCGACATTCAGGTAGTAGTTGCGTTTCGCATGTTGCCCGAAGTGGTATGGAACATGCCTCGCTTGGGCACTTTTAATCTACATGCTTCGTTGCTGCCTCAATACAGAGGGGCTGCGCCTATCAACTGGGCCATCATCAACGGAGAAAAAGAAACGGGTGTAACCACATTCTTTTTGAAACACGAAATTGATACGGGCAACATTATTTTGCAACGTAAAACCCCTATTGCCGACAGCGATAACGTGGGTACTTTGTACGACAGACTCATGAACATGGGTGCTGATTTGGTGGTAGAAACCATGGAGCGCATTACCATGGGCGATGTTTCTACCATGCCACAAGACGATAGCGCTGCCACCAATGCTGCGCCAAAAATATTTAAAGAAGATTGCAAAATCAACTGGAACAAACCAGCTGCAGAATTACACAACTTTGTACGTGGCTTGTCGCCCTATCCTGCAGCATATACTGAAGTAAAGAATGACAAGGATCAGGTACTCAGCCTTAAAATATTAGCTTCGGAAGTTATTGATACTACCGTAGGCGAAGAACCTGGCACCTTGGTGAGCGATGGCAAAAAGCAACTTTGGTTTGCGACAGAGGAGGGTTATTTGGCGATTAAACGCTTGCAATTGGCAGGAAAGAAAGCCATGACCACCGAAGAACTATTGCGTGGCACTAAACTATTCTCCTTGTAACAAAACAACATGATCGACGAAGCAACCAAACAACGCATCCTAGATGCCGCCAAAATTGAAGAGGTGGTAGGTGACTTTGTAACCTTGCGTCGTCGAGGCGTAAACCTTATAGGCCTTTGTCCTTTTCATGACGAAAAGACCCCCTCATTTACCGTTTCTCCCGCCAAAAACATTTGCAAATGCTTTGGTTGTGGAAAGGGCGGCACTCCTGTCAACTTTATTATGCAGCACGAGCACCTGGATTTTCCAGATGCGTTGCGCTACCTGGCCAAGAAATACGGCATCGAGATTGTAGAAAAACAGCTGTCGGCAGAAGAAATGCAAGCACGCACCAAGCGCGAAAGCATGATGGCACTCAACGAGTTTGCCAAACGCCATTTTGAGCAGCAACTTTGGAAAAGCGAAGAGGGACAAACCATCGGTCTTTCCTATTTCCGAGAACGCGGTTTTTCGGATGCCATTGTACAGAAATTTCAATTAGGCTATAGCCTCAACCAATACAGAGCCTTGTCGGACGAAGCCGTAAAAAGTGGTTTTTCAACCAGCTTATTGACGGAAATTGGTTTGGCTACTCGCAATGATCGTGATCAGTTGACCGATCGTTTCAGGGGAAGGGTTATTTTTCCTGTCCATTCCCTATCGGGTCGTGTAGTTGCCTTTGGTGGCAGGGTACTGGTACAATCCGAAAAATCAGCCAAGTACGTCAACTCGCCCGAATCAGAAATCTACCATAAAAGCAACGAACTCTACGGTATCTATTTTGCCAAAGACAGCATCGTACGCAAAGACGCTGTCTATTTGGTGGAAGGTTATACCGACGTTTTATCCATGCACGAAGCAGGCATTGAAAACGTAGTTGCATCGTCAGGCACCTCGCTTACACAAGGTCAAATTAGGATGATTCACCGCTTCACCAACAACATTACGGTACTATACGACGGTGATGCAGCGGGCATCAAAGCTTCCATACGAGGCATCGACCTACTATTAGAAGAAGGTATGAACGTAAAAGTGGTGCTTTTACCTCCAGGCGAAGACCCTGACTCGTTTGCCAAAAAGAACAATGCCGACGATTTTATTGCCTACATTGCGCAGCATCAAACCGACTTTATCCAGTTCAAATCTGATTTGCTATTGCGCGAGGCAGGTGGAGACCCCATCAAAAAAGCACAACTCATCAACGACATTGTACAATCCATTGCCGTTATCCCTGATACCATTACTCGATCGGTTTATATCCAGGACGGAGCAACACGTTTTGGCATGCGCGAATCGCTGCTATTGGAAGCGGTTCAGAAGTTGCGCCAGCAAAAACAGCAGCAAGCAGCTACACCTGCACCAGCAGCGCCTACGGTTGCGATGCCCATTCCAACAGCTCCAGTCCCAGTTACCTCGACAGCTTCTTCACTGCCCTACACCTACCTGCAAGAGCAAGTGATCATGCGCTACGTGGTAAACTATGGCAAACATCCTTTGCTATTTAAGGATGAAGAGACTGGCGGAGATATTTTACTTCCATTGGCAGAATACGTGGGTGTTGTCTTGGAGCAGGACAATATGCCTTTGCAATATCCCTTGCATCAAGAATTGTTACAGCAAACCATCTCGCTAGAGGAGAGCGATGTGCGCTCCTACTTCCTCAACCACCCTGATATTGCCATTCAGAACTATACTTTTGCGCTGGTAGAGGACAAATACGAAAGATGCCGCACAGACAAGCAAGAAGAGCAAGAAGAATTAACCAAGCGTCTGTCGCAAATCATGCCACAAGTAATCTTGGAATTTAAGCTTCGTATGGTAAAAGGTTGGCTCAAGGAAATTTCAGAGTCGGTAAAAGCCTTGCAAGCATCGGGCGACACAGCAGCATTATCGGAGCTACTACAACGTCAAGTAGATCTCATCAAAACGCAACAAATCATTGTTGACAGCCTAAGAGAAAGCAAAATTCATCGCTTTTGATGCCAAATGGCAACTAACATAAAAAAAGGCAGACACCGTTATGATGTGACCCCCAAAAGTTGGACGGTTAAACATTATCAAGAGGCAACTCTAGATTGGTATAAAGCTCGGTATTTTACCGGGCTTTTTCCATTTAGCCTCAACTTAATTCTATAGTTATTATAATATCTTATATACTTAAC
>JAZQZN010000020.1:0-59040 GCA_045634045.1 Candidatus Enterocola sp.
CATTGTAGTATGTACCTCTACCGTAGTGGCTATTACGCTTACTCCTATGTTGTCTTCTAAACTATTACGTGCTAAAAAAGTACGTGTAGAAAATGGCAAACTTATCGAAGAAGCAGTGCAAGCAGGTTGGTATCAAAAATACGTAGTAGGTATGCTTGATAAAGTAGATGCTTTCTACGCCAAAGCATTGGGTGCTTGTTTGCGCCACAAAGGCTTAACATTGGTAACCGTTTTTGCCTTGTTTATAGCATCGTTGATTCCTGCTTATTTGGGCTTTGTGGGCACCGACTTTATGCAAAAAACCGATAACGGTCGTTTGACAGTAAAAGCAGAACTACAACGTACTACCCGTGTCGAAGAAACAGCTGCATTGGCTCGTCAATTAGAAAAACGTATTATGGAATTGGTTCCAGAAGTGCGTATGTTGTCTTCTACCACAGGTTCGCCAGATGATGCTGGTTTCTCTGCCTTGATTAACAGTACTTCTAATAACAAACTACAAATGACTGTGGTTTGTAATAAAAAACACGAACGCGAACGCACTATTTTCGAGATTGCCGAGGTGATTCGTAAAGAATTGGCACAATACCCACAAATCCTTGACTATAGCTGCGAAATGGCAGGTGGTTTTGGTGGCGGTGGTGTCTCTACGGTCGATGTAGAAGTGTATGGTTACGATTTTGATGCAACCAACCTATTTGCCGAACAAATTAAACGTGCTGTTACCGAAATTGAGGGTGCTCGCGACGTTACCGTAAGCCGTGACGAAGACCGCCCCGAATTAAAAGTGGTGGTTGACAAAGAAAAAGCAGCCCGCCATGGATTAAATTCAGCAACCGTAGCAAGTTACGTGCGTAGCCGTATCAATGGTTATACCGCTGGATTCTTAAAAGAAGACGGCGACGAATACGATATTTTGGTTCGTTTGTCAGAAGCAGACCGTAACTCTATTTCGGATATCGAGAACTTAACCATTCCTACTCAATCGGGTAAACTAATTAAACTAAGCGAGTTGGCATCGGTACAAGAGTATCTTGCTCCACCCGAAATTGAACGCAAAACACGTCAACGTATGTTAACCATCAAGGTTACTCCCCACGATGTTTCGTTGGGCGAATTGGCAGCTGCTATCCAAGCTGTTGTGGAACCTATGGAACGCCCTGCTGGTGTAACAGTTCGTTACGGTGGTGACTACGAAGAACAACAAGAAAGCTTTGCCGATATCGGTATGTTGTTTGCCCTGATCATTATTTTGGTATATGTGGTGATGGCATCACAATTTGAGTCGTTGAGCAAACCTTTCATTATCATGATGTCTGTGCCATTTGCTATCTCGGGTGTGATTATATCACTTTGGGTAACAGGAACTTCGCTCGATATGATTGGTGCTTTAGGCGTTGTTATGTTGGTAGGTATTGTAGTTAAGAACGGGATCGTGCTTGTCGATTACATCAACCTGATGCGCGACCGTGGCTACGAACTAAACGAAGCTATCCAGTTATCGGGTCAATCGCGTTTGCGTCCTGTGTTGATGACTGCCTTTACCACCCTTTTGGGTATGGTACCTATGGCAGTAAGTAATGGCGAAGGTTCGGAAATGTGGAGACCTTTGGGTATTGTCGTAATTGGTGGTTTGTTGGTATCTACTTTGGTAACATTGATTGTCGTTCCCGTTATGTATGGCATCATGTCGCGCCACGGCGAACGTGACAAAGAAGAACAACAACGTCGCGATTATGTGTTTATGCAAATTGACGAAAATTTACAAAAATAGTAAGCCATGAAATCTGTATTTATTGTATTTAATCAAGCCAATACCGAACGTGTAGAGTACATGTTGGATATGTTAAAAATTAGTGGCTTTACCTTTTTTGAACAAGTGCAAGGTCGTGGAACCAATGGGGGAGAACCCCGCCGTGGAACCCACACTTGGCCCGAAATGAACTCGGCAATTATGACCGTTGTTGAGGACGAAAAAGTGCCCGAATTGTTAAGCGTAGTACGCAAATTAGATGCCCGAAATAAGGAAGTAGGCGTGCGTGCTTTTGTTTGGAATATTGAACAAACAGTGTAACTAAACAATTAACATTCAATTATTTAGATGGCAGTCACTCCCAAGTGGAGTGGCTGCCATTTTTGTAACATTTTTGTAATAGTTTTGTTAAAATAGAAGCGCTCATAAGCGCAAATTATGCTAAATTTATTAACAATTGAACACTTGGCACAATATTAACACAGGCAATCCGTTTTATTATCGTAAATTTGAGCCCAAATTGTAAATTAACTAATTTATATACAATGAGAAAGAAATTTAATCTATTATCATTATCGTTATTGATTCTGTTTAGTTTAGCTGTTTCGACGGTCAGTGCGCAAACTGTTCCCGGAAATGCTGTAACAAATGGATTTCAAGTAGCTGACCCCGGTTTTGAGGATTGGAGCGCAACGTTTGACAAAGGTCCGGCTTTGGGAGGTAGAAACAACCCCATGCAGGGCTTGTGGTATGGCGCAGACGTAGAACAGACGGCTCCCATTGTCGGTACCGTTTATGGTAAAGTAGTGAAGCAATCTACCGATGTACACAGTGGAACGTATGCAGCCAAATTGATCGATACAGAAGTAGGCGCGGCTGGTATTACCGAAGTATCGCCTTCATGGGTTACCTTGGGTAAACCGTGGGCATACATCAATGGCATTCAGACGGGTACAGCTACGGCAGGTACCGATGGTGGTATTAAATTCACTCATCGTCCCGATACCATGTCGGTATGGATTAAACGTCATGCTCCAACGCCCGAAAACTTCAACTTGGTTTATTATGCTTGGAAAGGAACTGCGAAAGGACATAAATATAAGCCCAAAGATGGAGGCTGTCAAGATGCAGGCGAGCATATTGACGAAGAATCGGATATTCGTAGGGTAGTAGAAGCGAATATAAACTCATGCGGTACCGATGTAGAGGCAGAGCAAGTGGCAGAAGGCTATTATGGTGATTGTGGCAACAAAGGTACAAAAATAACCTATGGAAAGCAGTATGCTAACTGGACCGAAATAAAGGTTCCCATTGTCTATACAAGGGATGTTGCTCCCGAAAAAATGAACATCATTCTTTCGGCTTCTCCCTATCCCGAAGGTCGTCGAACCGATGGCTTGAATGCTGGAAACTACCTGATTGTAGATGATTTGAGTTTGGTGTATAGTTCGCAAATTTATGTTGTTGAAGCAGATGGCAGAGCATTGCCTGGTTTTAACAAAGATGTTTACAATTACACCATCGAATTGCCAGAGGACGCAACCGATGCCAGTGTGCCTGCTAACATTGTAGGTAAACGTAGTGGTCGTAAACTAAGTGGTAGCGAAATAAGCATTACCAACCCTCGCAAATTGGGTGAGCCCATTACCATTGTTGTAAAAGCAGAAGACAATTCATCTACTTCTACTTATACGCTTACCTACATTCGCAAAAAATCGGTGAATGCACAACCTAAAGCTATTTTGGTTAATGGAACTCCTATCAATGGCTTTAGCGGAAGCTTGACTACTTACGATGTCGCGTTGCCATACGGTACTACCGGTGAGCCTATTATTACCATCGAAAAAGGACAAGATGCACAAACATATACTGTGCAAACTTGTTCAAACTTCCCATGCACTGCTACCGTAACCGTTACGGCAGAGGACACCAGTGTTTCTAAAACTTACACGCTAAACTTTAGCGTAGCAGAACTTAGCGATGCTACATTGCAAGATATCAAAGTAAACGGAGTTTCTATTCCAGGATTCAACCCCAATAAGTTTAGCTATAAGGTTTCTGTTCCGTTGGAAACTACCCAAGAACCTGAGCTCGAAGCCGTTTCGAAATATGCTCCTGGTGCCCAAAAAATCACCATAACAAAAGGCGGATTAGACGGCGAATCGACCATCAAGGTAGAAGCTCCATCGGGTGCAAGCAGAACCTATAAAATTACCTATGTAAAAGCCAAATCGGATTACAAGTACCTAAAAGATTTGACCGTAGATGGTCAAACCATAGCTGGTTTTGCTTACGACAAACAAGATTATACCTATCCCTTGCCATTGGGTACAACGCAGTTGCCTGTGGTAGGTTACGAGCAAGGCGATGCCTACCAAACCGTAACTATTACCAACGAGGGATTAGAAGGTACTACCCGTGTTGCTGTAAAAGCTCAAAACGGTGATACTTATACTTATCGCATTAAATTCAGCGTAGAAAAATCGACCAATACCTTGCTAAATAACATCTTGGTAGATGGTGTGGCACTACCTGAATTTAAACCAGAACAAAAAGACTATACCTTTAATGTGGCTGCAACGGCTACTACGCGTCCTGTGGTAACATGGGAACAAGGTGATGCCTACCAAGTAGTTACCAAAAATCCTGCGTCAGAGGCAAGTGCTTCTATTAACGGGGTTACTAAACTAACCGTTAAAGCGCAAAATGGTAGCGTCATGGTTTATAGCATTACCTTTACCCAAACTTTGTCGGATAATGCTAAATTGGCAGATTTGTGGGTAGAGGGTGCAACCCTTTCGCCTGCATTTACCGCCGACAACTTGGCTTATACCTGCCAATTGCCTCGTGGAACAGTTTCGTTGCCTGCAATTGGTTACACCAAAGGTGATGCAACCCAAGTGGTACGCATCGACGAAAACGGTGTAAACGGCACGGCTAAAATTACAGTCAAGGCACAAACAGGTGCAACAACGGTTTATACCATTGCATTCTCGGTATATGCATCGTCTAATGCGTCGCTTGCTAATATCTTATTAGATGGAGTGTCGTTAAAAGACTTTGATCCTGCAACTTTGCGCTACAATGTAACATTAGAATCGGGTACAACCACGCTTCCTCAAATTGAGGCTGTTAAAGGCGATGAAGCGCAACGCGTTATCATCACCAAAGGTGGTGTAAATGGCACTACTTATGTGCGTGTTATTGCCGAAAACGGTGACGAACAAACCTATAGCCTAATCTTTGAGGTAGAAAAATCGCTCAATGCAACCCTAACCGATTTGTTGGTAGGTGGTGTGTCGTTGCCTGGCTTTGATCCCAATACCATGGAGTATCGCTACATCTTGTCGGATGATGCAACTGCATGCCCTGTGGTAGAAGCAGTGGGTACTCCCGAACAAACCATTACCATTACCATGCCTCAATTGACGGGTACAGCTTATATCGAAGTACAACCCGAGGTTGGCGGTAAAAATATTTATACCATCCGATTTACTTATAATCAATCGGATAACAACTTGCTATTGGATTTAACCGTAGATGGTAACACCATCGAAGGCTTTGATGCAGCAACCAATGTTTACGAGGTTACCTTGCCTGTTGGTACTACTCAATTGCCAACCATTGGCTATACCAGTGCCGATAGCAAACAAACCGTACAAGTGGTAGAAGGTGGTTTGAATGCACCTACATACATTTACGTGGTAGCCGAAGATGGTAGCGTAAATACCTATCAAATTAAATTTAAGGTAGCCTTGTCTGACGATGCTTTGTTAGAAAATATTTTGTTAGACGGCATACAAATAGACGGATTTGCTTCGGATAAATTTGATTATTCGGTTATCTTGTCGGACGATGCAACCGAATTGCCACAACTTACCTACGTTAAACGCAACGAGGCACAACAAGTAAGTGTATCGATGCCTGCGTTAACTGGCAAGGCTATTTTGGTGGTAACCTCGCCCGATAAACAAAAATCGCAAACCTACCAAATTGCGTTTGACTATGCTACTCAAACCGATGCAAGTTTGAACGATATTTTGGTAAATGGCGTGTCTATTTTTGAAGAAGGCAAAACCGATTACCAACTAACCGTTAGCGAAGGTGCTGCCAAACCAGCTGTTACCTTCGAGAAAAAACATGCTACCCAACAAGTAGTGGTCAACAACCAAGGACTATTGGGTGCAACCCTTACTGTTACCGCACAAGACGGAACACAGTTGGTATATACCATTTCGTATGTAACAGAGCCAAGCAACGTTGCTTTGTTGCGCGACATCAAACTATACGACGAAGATGCAGAACAATTTGTATCGATAGCAGGCTTTGCTGCCGATAAATTTGATTACGATGTGCAGTTGCCATGGCGTGCAACCTTTGTTCCTGCCATCCAACCTGTGGCATCGACCAAAGGTCAAGTAATTACCCTATCAGAAGGCGGTGTGAATGGCGAAACCACCATTCACGTATGGGCACAAAACGGTACAGACGAGGCAGTTTATACCCTTCGTTTCGCAACCCAAAAATCGGATGTCAATACCTTGGCTGCCATTATGGTAGATGATCAGCCTTTGAATGATTTTGATGCGGAAAAAGTAGCATACGAAATTGAGTTGCCTTACGATGCAACCGATGTTCCAGAGGTTAGCTACCTTAAAGAGTTGCCCGAACAAACCGTAGTTGTTACCGAAGGTGGACTAAACGAAGCAACCACCATCAAGGTAATTGCCGAAAACGGTAGCGAAAAAGTATATACGCTTACCTATAAAGTAGCTACTACATGTGGCAAAGACAACGTGCTAAGAGAACTTCATGTGGGTGGCGAAAACATTTTGCAGGCAGGTGTGTTTGCCTACGAGTTTACCTTGCCTTATGGCGAAAGTATTAACACTTTGCCTCAGTTAGAGTATTTTAAAAATTACGAACAACAAACCGTGCATGTGGTACAAACCCCTGTGGGCTATACCGTTACGGTTAAATCTAACCAAGAGGGAGTGGCAGATGCCGTATATACCATTCGCTACAAAACCACACCCAATACCGCAAAACTAACGGGATTGTCGTTGGCAGAAGGTACGCTTTATCCTGCTTTCCGTCCTGATTTAACCAGTTATGTGGCAAAAATCTCTAATTACAACGGTGTTGCTCCTGTGTGCGATGATCAAAATACGATAACCGTATTGGAAAGCACTTCTAAAAAATACCAAATTAAAGTAAGCAGCAAAGCAAATGCCAACATCAGCACCGTTTATACGGTTTATTTCTACTACCAAGGTGATGTGATTCCTAATGGTGAGTTTACAGAGTGGGGCACTGCTGCGAATAACAGTGCTGATAAGCCTGTAGGTTGGCAAGTTCCTGCTGATGCAGCAAAAAGCTATTCAACCTGGGGTACGACCTATACAACTGGCAATGAAGTGAAGAATGAAGGTAATGGTATTGCTACTTTGAATACTACTTACATGAGAATGGGTATTGGAGGCTCTGTGCCAGGTATGATGACCTTGGGTAGTATTGCTATGAAGTTAGATCAAGCTAATAAATCGACTTCATCTGTTAGTGGTGGTATTTCATTCAGAAATTCGCCTGATTATATCAATTGTCGATACCAATATGCGAAAAGCACAAATGTTAATAATATTCGCATTGTTTATACTTTGGAGGACCAAAATGGTGCTGTCTATGCTCCAGAAGCCTATAAGGATAATGCAACAGGCGATTGGAAGCCCGCTCACATTCGCATTACTAACGATGGTGTGTCTGTACCTAAAACCATGAACCTCATTATCAATGCAGGTCACTCAGAAAATTGTAAAGATCTAGGTGGTAGTTTCGTTAAAGAGGCTTCTTCTACCATGTATGTTGATTATATTCGTTTTGAATACAGTTCAACCATCAATTCGATTAAAGTAAACGGTGTAGATGCTACCCAAAATGGTAATACCTTTACTGCTGTTCTTGACTACGAAGGCACTCCCGAGTTGTCCTTTGTGGGCGAGGTAGAAGACCAAGGTTATGGCATTACTTGGGGCGAAGAAAAAGACGGCGTGCGCACAGCAACCGTTATCTGCTATGCCGAAAATCCCGACCAAACTACTACCTATACCGTAAAAGTTGAACGCCCCAAAACCGATTTGACTAACGTGTATGTAGGTGGTGTAGCACTTGAAGGATTTACCCCCGAAAATACCCAATATACCACCTCTGTTGCTTGCACAGCTCGTCAAATGCCCGATGTACATGTGGTGTCAGCATCGAGCCAACAAGCGGTAGAAATTACTGCCGAAAACAACTTGACTTTGCCCATGGCACAAGAAAAGAATTCGGTAATTAACATTGCGTTTGGTGCTAAGACTTATACCATCCAGGTGCAAAAAGCCAAATCAAGTGACGCTACCTTGCAAAACATTTGGTTGGATGGCATACCAGTGGATGACTTTAGAAGCGATAACTTGAACTACGAAGTTTCGTTTGCCGAAGGCACCACAGAGGCTCCCGAAGTATCGTACTTGGGTAGCACCGTAGCACAAGTAATCACCGTAACCGACAACTCGTTGGTAACCGGTGCTACCATCCATGTTTTGGCAGAAGATGGCAAAACAAGCCAAACTTACACCTTAACTTACAAGGTGGCACATAGCGCAACCACTGCTCAATTGGCCAACTTGAAGGTGTTGAATGCAAGTGCCTTGTCGTTTGCAGCAGATACCTACGAATATACCACCCAATTGAACGAAGGCGAAACCCAAGCAGCTGTTTGGTATGCTAAATTGGCTGCATCGGATACGTTGCAAATGGTACTTACCGATGATACTGCCTCTGTAACCTTGAAAAACAGTGCAGCTGTAATCAATACCTATAAGATTGCCCTTGCTACAACCCCATCGGACAATGCGAACCTAAATGCGATTCGTGTGGATGGCGTTATGGCAGAAAATTTCGATCCAGAAACGGATGAATGTTACACCGTGGCACGTCAAGGCATGATTATCGAACCCGAATTGGCAGAAGAAGGTCAAACTTTGGCAGTTGCCTTTGACGAAAGCTTGCAAACCTATAGCTTTACCGTAACCGCACCTGCTGGCAATAGCAAAACGTATAATTTGATATTGCAAGCACCTGTTCGTACCAATGCCGATTTGGCTGGTATCTGGGTAAACGATGTGCTTATCGAAGGCTTTGATAAAGATACGTTGGCGTATAACTACACCATACCTTGCGACATGCCTAAATGGGCACAACCCGCTATGCCCGATTTAAAAGCACTTGCTGCAGCAGAAGCTCAGGTAATTACCTACGAATTGGGCGATGTGGATGATGAAACTTACATCACAGTAGAAGCTAAGGATGGCGCAGCCAAAGCTGCTACCAAAACCTATAGCATCAAATTTGCTACCCAAAAATCGTCTTACGCTTACTTGGCAGACTTGGCTGTAAATTACGTAACCGTAGATGGCTTTGCTTTGGATGCCGTAAAAGAGGATGGTTATTTGGTACAAGTGCCTATTGGTGCGGCTAAACCTGTTGTTACTTATCAAAAAGGTGATGCTTTCCAACAAGTAACCGAAAGTGACAATGGTAATCAACATACTGTAACCGTAACTGCCGAAGATGGCACACAGCAAGTATATACCATCAACTTTGCCACCCAATTTACAGGCAATGCTAATTTGGCAGATCTTCTTATCGATAATGTGTCGTTAGAAGGATTTGCTCCTGATAAATACGATAATTATCCAACCATCGAATTGGCAGTAGGAACAACTACCTTGCCCGAAATCAAAGCCATTAGCGGTGCTGCTGGTCAAGTTATCAGCATCCAAAATGGCGGTGTAAATGGAGTAACGGTAATTAAGGTAACTGCCGACGATGGCGTAACCACCAACGAATACCGCATTTCGTTTAGCGTTAAATTGTCGGACAATGCCTTGTTAAGCGATGTTTGGGTAGGCGAAGAAAGTGTAATCGCCAACTTTGATTCAGAATTGACCTATACCCACAACATGCCTGTTACTCCTCGTGAGTGGCCGATGATTACTTGGATACCTGGTGATATTTATCAAACCGTAGATACTGCCGAAACCGTAATCGACACTTGGAACAAACAAGTGGTATTGAATGTGGCAGCACAAGATGGTGTACATGCAAACACCTATACCATTAACTTGCAAATTGCCAAATCGGATGTAGATACCTTGCAAGCTATTTACTTTGACGATGTGGAATACGAATTGTTCGATCCAAATGCAACGGATACCCTTGTTTGTGAGTTGCCAGTAGGTACCACCGAATATCCTACCGTTACCTATAAAAAAGGAGATGAGTTCCAATCTGTTGCCGATCCAATCGTAAAAGATAATGTTGTAACCTTGAACGTTACTGCCGAAAATGGAGCAGAGAAAACTTACGTTGTTAAGTTTATTATCTTGCACTCGAGCGATGCGACCTTGAAAAATATTTATGTAGGTTACAATCCATTGGCTGGCTTTAATCCAGATACATTGTCTTACAATTACGTATTGCCTTATGGAACCACCGAATTGCCCGTGGTAGAAGTAGAGGCAAGCGAACCAGCATGGCAAAAAATTAACCAACAACCTGGTGGCGTTAATGGCGATTACATCATTCATGTATTGGCAGAAGATGGTATCACTGAAAGAGAATATGTGATTCATTTCTCGGTGGCTAAATCGAACAATGCCTTGTTGAAAGACTTGTTGGTAGCAGGCCAAAGCTTGGATGGCTTTGATGGTGAAACCTACGTTTACACCTATCCATTACCTTATGGTAGTACCTCTGTGTTGGTGGTAGAAGGTGTTAAAATGATGGATACGCAAACCATCGAAATAACCCAAGCGGCTACACCTGCCGATATGACCTACTTGGTGGTTACTGCCGAAGATGGCATCACTAACAACACTTACAAAGTGGTATGGGAAGTTGAAAAATCGTCTAACGCTAACTTGCAGATGATTTACTACAACGGAGTTGAAGTGCCTTATTTTGATCCTGAAAACACTTACTACGAAAACATTGAACTTCCTTATGGTACTACCGAAAAACCAGTTATTGAATGGATTCAAGGTGACAAAGACCAAACCGTAAGTGTAGAGCAGACCGGAAATACAGCTATCGTAAAAGTGGTAGCACAAGATGGTACTGAAAACGAATATATGTTGACCTTTGTTATTGCCAAATCGGACGAAAATAGATTGAAAAACTTGTTTGTAAACGGAGTATCAGTGCCAAGCTTCAACCCTGATTCTACCCGTTACGAGGTAATCTATCCTTTCGGAACCTTAGAAAACGAGTTGGCAACCATCGAAGATGTAACATACGAGGTATTCGACCCAATCGAAGATGTACAACTATTGAGCAGCGAAGATGTACTTCTTGTACGTGTAACCGCAGAAAATGGCAGTGTACGTGTTTACGAAATTACACAAACCATTGCATTGTCTGACAATACACGCTTGGACGACATCCTAATTAACGGAGAATCCATCCCTGGATTTGATCCTGATGTGTTGGGCTATGTATATTGGTTGCCTTATGGCTCGGCATCCGTACCTTCTGATATTACATACGTAAGTTCAGATACAACGCAAACCATCTCCATGTCGATCAATCAACTTGGCGAGTTAACTAAGATTTACGTAACAGCGCAAGATGGTACAGAAGCCATTTATACCATCCAGTTTAATGTAGATGATTTTGACCCATCTACCACACCTACTGCCGAAGATGTCTGCGTTACCAGTAGGGCGGATAACTCGTGGAAATTTACCACCAACTGTAATAACGTGGTGTTGTACTTATCTACGTTGGATGGTAAGGTGCTTGTGAAAGCGCATTTGCCTTTGGTTGATCCAAACGTCAATGAAATCTGTAGCGAAGAAGCCAATGGATTTATCTTTGACCAAGCACTTGACCGTGTAGTTGCTTACTATTTTGTTCACCAAAACAAGACCATTGTTAAGAGTGGCAAAATTAGGGTCTCACAACATTAAACACCTTTCTATAACCTGCAAAAAAGTCGGAAATTTTGATTTCCGACTTTTTTTATTATCTTTGCTTTCAATGTTGTGTTTTGTATAGAATCAATACCTTAATAAATAGAATATGAAAAAATTACTACTCGTTACGTTAGCTGTATTTGCTGCCTTGTCTTGCTTTGCGCTAAATATTCCCAAAGGCACCATTTACTACGACAATTCAGTAACCAAATTCAAGGAAGTTAAATTTTCGTATGGTTACAGAGATGAAGTTGGTACGGTGCTTGTTACCATGAAGCATGAAGGCGACAATGTATGGTCGTACAAAGTGCCTTCTACTATTAGAAATGTATATCGTTATATTTTTACAGAAACCACATTGGCAGATGGTACTTATAACCAATACAATTTTGTTGAATTTAAAGACCTAATTGCAACAGACCGTGGCGAAAGAAGAACCGCTACTTCGGAGCTAACCATTACCGCTAATTACATTTTTGTACCACAAGATAACACTAATAAAAACTGGTACCAAGGTGAATGGGTCAGTAAAGAATCGTTTGATAACGGTGGTTCAATACCTACTCCCGATCCAACTCCAGGACCCGAATTGCCTAAAGCCAATTGTGACCCTCACTCGGCTACTGTTCCTGTATTTTATTTGAATACCGAAAACAAAGCGCCCATTGAATCGAAAGAGGAATACGTAGCAGGTAGTCTTTACATTGATGCGTTGCAAAACGAGGGTTACTCATCGGCAGGCAATGCGGCATCGCCCCTTGTTACCGAAGTGAAAGGTAGAGGTAACTATACCTGGATTGGTTTTGATAAGAAACCTTATCGCATCAAGATGGATAAGAAAGCATCGCTACTTAACATGACCACCGATAAAAGTTATACCTTGCTGGCACATGCAGATGATAACTACGGCTTTTTGCGCAATACAGCCGGTTTTGCGTTGAGTAGATTTTTTGAGTTAGGTTATACTCCTACTGCTGAACCTGTCGAACTGTTTTTGAATGGTGAGTATCGTGGTTTGTATTTCTTGACCGACCATATCAAAGTATCGTCTAATCGTGTTAAAATAGAAGAACAAGACGATAATGAAACCGATCCCGAAAAAGTGACTGGTGGATGGTTGTTAGAAATAGATAACTACGAAGAAGATCCTCATATCACCATCTATAAAAAAGATGAGTACGGATCCCCCATGTGGTTTACCTACAAATCGCCCGAAGAGTTGTCGTATCAACAAGAATCTTACATCACCAACTTCTTGAATTTGGCAAATGATGCAGTTTATGCCGAAGATAAGAGCAGTACCGAATGGGAAAAATACATCGATATGGACTCGTTGGTAAACTATTACTTGGTGTATGAAATTTTGGCAAACCGCGAAGGTTTTCATGGTAGCTGCTACTTGCACAAAGAAAGAGGCGAAAATACCAAATTGATTTTTGGACCTGTATGGGATTTTGGTAATACGCTTTGGAACATGAACAATACGTTCATCCACGAGGATTGGTCGTATGGGGTGAAATGGATTGACCAAATCGCTAAATTCCCACGTTTCCAAGATGCCGTTCGCAAGCGTTGGTTAGAAAAAAGAGGTAGCTTGATGCCATACTTGCGTGCTGAGGTTGATGCCTTTATTGATAAGATTACTATGGCTTCGCAATGCGACTGCAATAAATGGCCCGAATATGGCAATGCCAATGTATTGGAACGTAAGCAAGCCTTTTATGATATTTTGTCGGCTCGTTTGGCGTGGTTAGATACCCAATTTGGCACCGTAGATGTTACCGAAGAGCAAGCACAAAGTTTGTCTGTATATCCTAATCCAACTCGTGGAAATGTAAACGTGGTATCGGCAGAAAATGTGTTGTCGGTTCAACTTTGCGACTTGTCAGGTAAAGTGGTGCAATCGTTCAATAATGCTAACGAAACGTTGATGCTTAACGTACAACCCGGTACTTACTTGTTGCAAGTAAATACCGAAAAAGGTACTCAAATTCGCAAAATTATCGTTTACTAAGCTGACGATAACGAACAATAAGTTGCGGCACAGGGTAGTCTTCTATCGCTGTGCCGCTTATTTTTTGGAGCGATGCAGGTAATTGCGTGTCATCCTGTATGTCGAATCGAACAAAGTGAGCAAGGATGATTTGGTGGCTCAAAACGTGCTTGAATACGGGCGAAATGTAGCTAATCGTACCGGGCTGTTCCTTAAAGAAAGGATGCGAGGTAATGGTATTTTCGTTGTATTCGCCTTCGATGAGGTAGGGCTCGTACAGGCCTTGCCAAATGTCGCCTGCTGGGCGTTGTTGCAGGTAGGTGTTTCCATTGTGGTGGATGTCAATGTACCAGAAATGGCGGGTGCGTTGCTGCAATTTCTTGGTTTTTACTGGTAGCTGTTCAACGGTGTGGGTGCGTGCAGCCATGCAAGCTTCAGCAAAGGGGCAAATGGGGCAGTTGGGATGGGTGGGCGTGCATTGCAGTGCGCCAAAATCCATCATAGCTTGGTTGTAGGTGCCTGGTTGTTGTGTGTCAAGTTGCTCCTGTGCCAAGGTGGCAAAAAGTTTCTTACCAGCTGTGCTGTCGATGGGAGTGTCGATGCCAAAGATGCGCGCAAGCACGCGGTAAACATTGCCATCTACTGCGGCATGGGGGGCATTGCTCGAAAAAGAGGCAATGGCGGCTGCTGTGTATGCTCCAATACCTGGTAGCTGCAAAAGTTGTTCGTATTGGGTAGGGAAAACACCGTTGTATTCACTGACGACCAATTTGGCGGCCTTGTGCATGTTGCGTGCGCGTGAGTAGTAGCCCAATCCTTGCCAGGTACGCAATACCTCGGTTTCATCTGCCGATGCCAAGTCGCAAACGGTAGGAAAGGTGCTTAAAAAACGGTGGTAGTACTCCAAACCTTGCGCAACACGTGTTTGTTGTAGAATGATCTCGGATACCCAAATGGCATATGCATCCTGTGTGTCGCGCCAGGGAAGTAGGCGTTTATTTTGTTGATACCAATTTAATAATGTGGCATTTATCTGCATAATATAGGTGTTAAAAGTGGTGTAAAAGTACGCTAAAAAACTGAAATCAAAAAAAAATCTCAATTCTTTGTCAAAAGTATGGTATAGTAAAAGAAAAAGTACTATATTTGCACTCTGTTTTGCCAAACAGGAACTTTGCGTAAATAACTGATAAAAAAATACATAATATGACTAAAGCTGAAATTGTAACCGAAATTGCTAACCAAACTGGCATCGATAAAGAAGATGTATTGAAAGTGGTGGAAGGCTTTATGGCTGAAGTAAAAGCCTCTTTGTCTGCTAATGAAAACGTATATTTGCGTGGATTTGGTAGCTTCATTGTAAAAGAAAGAAAACAAAAAGTGGCTCGTAATATTTCTAAAAATATTACCATTACTATTCCTGCTCACAACATTCCTTCTTTCAAACCTGCAAAAACATTTGTAGAAGCAGTTAAAAACAACGGATAATTACAAATAATTTAAATCATACAGTTATGCCAAGCGGAAAAAAAAGAAAAAGACATAAAATGTCTACTCACAAACGTAAAAAAAGACTTAGAAAAGATCGTCACAAAAAGAAAAAATAATTTCTGAGTTTTTTTGCAGAAATAGAAAGAACAAACTTAAATTTTCGCTAAGTTTGTTCTTTTCTGTATGTAGGGTTTGCAAACAGAATTGCCCATGGAAAGTAAATTGATATTAGACGTAAATGAACAGCAAATTTCCATTGCTCTAACCGAGGATGGTCGTTTGGTGGAATTTAGCAGAGAGAGTCGTGACGCTTCTTTCTCTGTGGGTAATGTCTATTTGGCAAAAGTAAAAAAGATAATGCCTGGGCTTAACGCTGCATTTGTGGATGTGGGCTTTGAAAAGGATGCCTTTTTGCATTACTTGGATTTGGGTTTGCATTTTGCGACTACGCAACAATTTTTTACCACCCTACAGCAGAACAAAAAGAAACCCTTGTCGATGAACAAGGTACAAACCCAAGAAGAATTGCCCAAGGATGGCCTAATTTCGGACTATTTGACCGGTGGCAAAGAAGTGTTGGTGCAAGTAGTAAAAGAGCCTATTTCTACCAAGGGTCCACGCTTGACGGCAGAAATTTCGTTGGCAGGCAGGTGTTTGGTGCTATTGCCTTTTGCCAATAAGGTTTCGTTGTCGCAAAAAATTGAATCGAACGAAGAGCGTTTTCGCTTGAAAAAGATTCTTCTTGGAGCAAAACCTGCTCACTATGGTGTGATTGTACGTACCATGGCAGAGGGGAAACCCGCCGAAGAACTGATCAATGAGCTGCATGTATTAGTGGCTCGTTGGGAAGATGCACTCAAACGCATCGCACAAAGCAAGCAAAATCCATCGCTCATTATCGAAGAAATAGGTAGGGCAGAGGCTATTTTGCGCGACCATTTCAATCCTAACTACGACCAAATTGTTGTCAACGACAAGGAGGTGTACGAGGCCATTAAATCGTATGTAGGCTTGATTGAGCCTTCACGCACATCGATTGTAAAATACTACGACGATGAGCTTCCTATTTTTGATGTGTACAATTTAACCAAGCAAATTAAATCGTCGTTTGGTCGTATCGTACCGTTTAGAAAAGGAGCGTATTTGGTCATTGAGCATACCGAGGCATTGCACGTAATCGACGTAAACAGCGGTACACGCAACAAGTCGAGCAATGTGCAGGAAGAAAATGCCTTTGAGGTAAACATGGCAGCGGTGGATGCCATCGCACACCAGCTTCGTTTGCGCGATATGGGGGGCATTGTGATCATCGACTTGATTGATATGCGTAGCTCAGAACACAAACAACAGGTGTATGAGCGCATGTGCCAAAACATGAAGAGCGATTCGGCAAAGCATCAGGTGTTGCCGCTTACTAAATTTGGCCTGATGCAGATTACACGTCAGCGCGTGCGTCCTGTTACCGAAGTAGATACGCAAGAAACTTGCCCCACTTGCAGCGGGCATGCTAAAATAAGAGCATCCATCCTGTTTGTTGACTTTTTGGCGTCCAAAATCGAAATGGTGGAAAGTCAGCTAAAAACCAAACGCTTTGTGCTGTATGTGCATCCTTTCGTGTATGCCTATTTGAAGCAAGGTTGGTGGAGCATTTTGCGCAAATGGAGTTGGAAATACGGTTTCCGATTCCGTGTGTTGCCGAACTATGATTTTGCGCTGTTACAGTACAAATTTGTAGATGCAGAAGGCAACGAATTAGACGTTCACGATAACATGGGAATGGCATAACGTGACACGCAAAGAAAGATACGGTGCAGTTCTGAATTGGTTTCGAGCAAATATGCCAGTGGCCGAATCGGAGTTACATTACACCAATCCTTTCGAGTTGTTGGTGGCAGTGGTACTGTCTGCACAATGTACCGATAAACGTGTCAACCAAATTACCCCTGCTTTGTTTCGTGCTTTTCCTACACCTGTCGAAATGGCTGCTGCATCGGTCGATGCTATTTATTCCTACATTCAATCTGTTTCTTATCCCAACAACAAAGCCAAGCACTTGTGGGCATTGGCACAAAAATTGCAGCAAGATTTTCAAGGGGTAGTGCCTGATACGTTGGAAAAGCTGCAAACTTTGCCCGGTGTGGGGCGTAAAACAGCCAGCGTTGTGATGGCGGTAGCGTTCAATCAGCCTGCTATGCCAGTTGATACTCATGTTTTTCGAGTGGCGCATCGCTTGGGATTGGTGGCCCGCAAGGCTACTACGCCTTTGGCAGTGGAGAAAGAATTGACTCACTATATCCCTAAATCAGAATGGGCTGTAGCGCACCATTGGTTGCTGTTGCATGGTCGCTACGTGTGCATCGCCCGTCAACCCAAGTGTGCAACCTGTGGTTTGGTGGAGATTTGTCCCTCAAAATCCAAAAAATCGTAAAAGAATCGGGTTAATTTCGTCGAAAAGAATTAACTTTACATGCTCAAAAATAACGTGGAAGTTGTAGTCCACAAAAAATAGAACAATTATGATTAAAATTACTTTTCCCGATGGCTCTGTACGCGAGTATGAAAATGGCGTAACAGGCTTACAAATTGCCGAAAGCATTAGTACGCGTTTGGCACAAGACGTGATTGCTGTTCAAGTTAACGATCAAGTAACCGAAATAAATCGTCCTATCACAGAAGACGCTACCATTAAATTGTTTAAATGGGATGATGCAGAAGGTAAACACGCTTTCTGGCATACATCTGCCCACTTGATGGCAGAGGCTTTGCAAGAATTGTATCCTGGTATTCAATTCGGCATCGGTCCTGCTATTGAAAATGGTTTCTACTACGACGTAGATCCAGGTTCAGCCGTTATTAAAGAAGGTGACTTTGCTGCTATCGAAGCCAAAGTAATGGAAATTGTGGCACGCAAAGAACAAGTGGTACGCGAAGAAATCAGCAAAGCAGATGCGTTGGCAATGTTTGCTGCTAAAAACGAATCGTATAAATTGGAATTGATCAACGATTTGGAAGATGGTACCATTACCATTTACCGCCAAGGTGGCTTTGTTGACTTGTGTAAAGGTCCACACATCACCAACGTGGGCTTGATTAAAGCATTCAAAATTACCAGCGTAGCAGGTGCTTACTGGCGTGGTGATGCATCGCGCAAACAGTTGACGCGTTTGTATGGTATTTCGTTCCCCAAGAAAAAAATGTTGGACGAATACTTGCAATTGATGGAGGAAGCTAAAAAACGCGACCACCGTAAAATTGGCAAAGAATTGGAATTATTTACCTTTAGCGAACCTGTAGGTAAAGGTTTGCCTTTGTGGTTGCCAAAAGGTACTGCGCTTCGTTTGCGTTTAGAAGATTTCTTAAAACAAATCCAAAAACGTTTCGGTTATCAACAAGTAATGACCCCTCACATTGGTCAAAAAGAATTGTGGGTAACTTCTGGTCACTATGCAAAATACGGTGCAGATTCGTTCCAACCTATTCATACCCCAGAAGAGGGCGAAGAATACTTGCTAAAACCCATGAACTGTCCTCACCACTGTGAGATCTATAAATTCAAACCACGTTCGTACAAAGACCTTCCACTTCGTTTTGCAGAATTTGGTACAGTATACCGTTACGAACAAAGTGGTGAGTTGCACGGTTTGACCCGTGTGCGTAGCTTTACACAAGACGACGCGCACATCTTCTGTCGTCCTGACCAATTGAAAGAAGAGTTCTTGAAAGTAATGGACATCATCTTCATTATTTTCAATGCTTTGGATTTTAAAAACTTTGAAGCACAAATTTCGTTGCGCGACCCAGAAAACAAAACCAAATACATCGGTAGCGATGATGTTTGGGAAAAAGCTGAAAGCGCTATCGTGGAGGCTTGTCAAGAAAAAGGATTGAAAGCGCGCATCGAGTTGGGTGAAGCTGCTTTCTATGGTCCTAAATTGGACTTCATGGTGAAAGACGCTATTGGTCGTCGCTGGCAATTGGGTACCATTCAAGTGGACTACAACTTGCCAGAACGTTTCGATTTGGAATACGTAGGTGATGACAACCAAAAACACCGTCCTGTTATGATTCACCGTGCTCCTTTTGGCTCAATGGAACGTTTCGTAGCTGTGTTGATTGAACACACTGGCGGTAAATTCCCATTGTGGCTAACTCCAGATCAAGTAGTGGTGTTGCCAATTAGTGAAAAATACTGCGACTATGCTTACCAAGTAGCGCGCGACTTGGAATTGGCGGATATTCGTGTTAGCGTAGATGACCGCAACGAAAAAATCGGTCGCAAAATTCGTGACAACGAATTGAAACGCATCCCTTACATGGTGATTGTAGGTGAAAAAGAAGCTGAAAATAACCAAGTGTCTGTACGTCGTCAAGGCGCAGGAGATTTGGGCACAATGTCAGTGAACGATTTCGCTAACTTGATCAACCAAGAAGTGGCAGAAATGACCCAAAGTTTCATTAAACAATAATTAGCCTTATGAAAAAAATAATTGCATTATTCGCCATGGCTTTGGTAGCATCGATGGCAATGGCAGAAGATATCGAAAAGAAAATTGCTGCCAGCGAATTGCCAGAAAAAGCACAAAACTTTTTGGCTACCTATTTTGAAGGTGTAAAAGTGAAAAAGGTGATCAAATCAACCGATGCTTACAACTTTGTAGAAGAATACAATGTGTATTTGGCAAACAAAACCATCATTGAATTTGATATGGTAGGTGCATGGAACGAAATTACCATTAAAAACAAAAAAGTAACCATGCCCGAATTTATTTATCCTGATCGTGTGACCAGAACTTTGGATCAATATTATGCTGGTCAACGCATCGTAAAAGTATCAAACGATGGTATGGAATACGATTTTGACTTTAAAGATGGTAGCGAAGTAACTATCAATGCTTTAGGCAAAGTTGTTGAAATTGATAAATAATTTACTAAAACCCTTTTCTGATTCTAAAAATTGTTGTATATTTGCACGCAATTTTTAGAATCACTTTAATATAACGTTTGGAGGACGTACTCTATCGCAACCAATTTTACACCAAGAAATAACAATTCTCGCCCAAGAGGCAAAGAAGAGTTACATCGTATCAACGACCGCATTCGTGGCGTTAATGAAGTTCGCCTTGTAGGTGACAACGTAGAACAAGGTGTTTATTCCTATACTGAGGCAATGCGTATTGCTGATGATATGGACCTTGATTTGGTAGAGATATCTCCATCGGCACAACCACCTGTTTGTCGCATTGTTGACTACTCTAAATTTCTTTATCAACTAAAGAAAAAAGAGAAAGAACAAAAAGCTAAAAACGTAAAAGTGGTGATTAAAGAGATTCGATTCGGTCCACAAACCGATGAGCACGATTACGAGTTCAAGCTAAAACATGCGAAAGGATTTTTGCAAGAAGGTGCTAAATTGAAAGCATACGTATTCTTCAAAGGTCGTTCGATTATGTTTAAAGAACAAGGTGAAGTGTTGCTATTGCGTTTTGCCAACGATTTGGAAGAATACGGCAAAGTTGACCAAATGCCTCAGTTGGAAGGTAAACGCATGATCATTATGCTATCGCCCAAAAAGAAAAAATAATTTTTTTTTACTCAATAAATTTTAAGAACAATGCCAAAAATGAAGACTAATTCCGGTGCCAAAAAAAGGTTCAGCCTTACCGGAACAGGGAAAATCAAAAGAAAGCACGCATTTAAGCGTCACATTTTGACTAAAAAGACAACAAAAGCAAAACGTAATTTGACTTATTCGGGCTTGGTAGCTCCATCAGATGAGTCGAGTGTAAAATCGTTGTTGGGTCTTAAATAAGAGTTATTAACCGAATGTTTAGCTTTAAGTTCGCAACCTGCGACGCTAACAATCAAAAAAATTAAAGAAAATGCCAAGATCAGTCAATCACGTTGCTTCAAGAGCAAGAAGAAAGAAAATTTTGAAATTAACCCGTGGTTATTTCGGTGCACGCAAAAACGTTTGGACCGTTGCTAAAAACACATGGGAAAAAGGTTTGCAATATGCTTATCGCGACCGCAAAAACAAAAAACGTAACTTCCGCGCATTGTGGATTCAACGTATCAACGCTGCCGCTCGTTTGGAAGGTATGTCTTACTCAAAATTGATGGGTGCTTTGCACAAAGCAGGTATCAACATCAACCGTAAAGCGCTTGCCGACCTTGCAATGAATGAACCAGCAGCATTCAAAGCTATCGTAGCTAAAGTAAAATAAGCTTTTACGATATAACAAAAAAGAGGACAACAAAAGTTGTCCTCTTTTTTGTTATATGATGAGCATTGTATCACTTTGGGCAATATTACCTACATTTTTCAGCAACCTATCCTTACCACGGCTATCGCCTATGCGTACTGATAGGTTGCTAAAAAATTATTTTTCCTCCTCTTTGCGCGCTTTGGCTTCTGCTTTATTCGGGCTTCGCCCTCATGAAACTGCTCTCGCTCGGCAATGCTTAAACAAGCTTATCATTGCTCTCGCTTACTCGCAGCTTTACGAGCCTTTTGCTCCTCTACGTAGATTTTGTGGCGGCGTTGGCGGTCTTCGCGTAGTAGGCGTTTAGCTTCGCGCTCTTTTTCGCGTTCTAAGCGTTCCTGCTCCTTCTTGGCTTTGGCAGCCTCTTTTTCTTCGGGCGTACGTTTGCGGAATACCTCTTTATAATATTTGAATAGGTTATTCCAAGTATCAAAGTCTTCGCGATACATGATGCCCAATCCCTGTGTATAGAGAGCCGTAGAGTAGAGGCGGTCGTTGGTTTTGTTGTAGGCTTTTAGACGCAAACGACCCGATTCAATCAACTTGTATTCCAAATCGAAGTCACCGATAAAGTCCTCACTGCCGTACTGGTTGCGATAACCCACATTACCGTTCAAAATAAGTCGATTGTTGAAGAAGTTAGTCGAAATGTTGGCGGTAATTTGTCGGTCGTTGGTGGCATCCAACGAGTTTTCGCTATAGTTGATACCCAAATTGACGTTGTTGCTAATTTGCGATAGCCAGTAGTTGAGCTGACTCGAAATGGTAGCTGTTGCAAATGAAGTTGCCAGTTGGGTAGAGTAGGTGGCTGTGTTCTGTGTTACTTGTGGGTTGTAGAACTTACCCGTAAGCAGCAAGAATACCATCTGCTGGCTCATCATATCTTCCGTATTGATGGCAGCTTTGACCATGCGCTGTACTTCGTCGTCGGCATCAGGTAGCTGAATATCAAATTTAATATCGGGCGATAGCAATGGTCCTATGATGCGCGCTATACACGTTACTTTTACCGTTGAGTTTTTGAGTGATTGTAGTACGCTGGTTTCCAATAGGTCGCTGAGCGATGCCGTTGTTTGGTACGTAGCGTTAATGTTCATGTTACAGTTGTTCAATGGGTCACCATCGAACGAAATGCTGCTGTTTTCGCCCACCTCAAAACGTTTACGCATAGCACCTTGTATGGAGAAATCGTAGCTACCCTCAGTAATTTCATAGATGCCATAAATCTTAATATTGAGGTTGTTGTCAATTTCTACTTTGATATTGCCATTGCCTCGAGCCTTGATGATGTCGCCCGTATGGCTGTCCAAAATAATTTGCGCCTCCACGTCTGGGGTTGCCTCAATGGTTAGGTTTACCTTCATCTTGGCGGCCAAACTTTCGGAGATGCGCTGTTTGCGGCGGATGCGACGCTCGTTTGCGCTCGATTTTTTGCGTTTGGGTGTAACGTAGGTGATGAACTGGTTGTCGGTAGCAGTCATGTAGCTGTTCAGCGGAATCGCAAAATAGCTATTGCGCTCGCCTTTGGCAATTACATCAATGGTAACGTTGTTCATATCGCCACTGATGTGCGCGCTACCAGTTGCGTACAGTTTGCCGTAGAAATCAGGGCTATTCAGCTCGTTGGTATTGAATGCCAGCAGGTTGTTTACGTCAATATCAATGTTATATACAAATTCGGTAAACTTGTTATGGGTGATAAGACCGTCCACCTTGCCTTTGTTGCCGTATTCGTCCGTAATTTCAATGTCTTTTAAGATAAAGGCGTTTTTCTTGATAATGACAGAATCTTCGAAGAAGAATTTGGTTTTCAAGAAATCAATCGACAGCATAGCCTCTTTAACGTATGCCTCACCCCAAATTTCGATGGCATCCAATTTTCCGCCTACATACAATTTGCCTTTAGCGATGCCCGCCATGTCGTTGGCAAAGACGCTTAGGTAATTTTTGATGAAGCTCAAATCGAGGTTGTTGACATCAATATCAAGTAGCATTTCGTTGCGGGCAGGCGATACAAAACCTACTACTTGGGTCGTGTCGGCGTGTTCGTTCAGCACCGTACCTTTGAGGTCGATTTGTTGCAGGTCGTAGTTGAAGGTGGCTGATGCTGCAATAACATCACCCAAGGCGTGTCCGTTCAAGCCAAATTGTTTTGCCGAGGCCTGCGCATTTAAGATCGGTTGGTGCAACACCTGTCCGGCTTCTACCTCTGCGGTTACAATACCCAATAACTTGATATCTGGCATGTACAAAACGTTGCTCAAGTATTGTAGGTCAATGTCTTTGAGCGATGCTTTGATGACTTGCGATTTGTCTTGGCGTGATGCATTGCCGTTTACCTTAATATATTGGTCTTTCCCATCGAACCAGATGTTGTTGATGGTGAGCGATTCCTCGTCGTAGTGTACGGAACCTGGTTGAACGTGCCAAAGCGAGTCTGCTAAAATCAATTCTGTAGGTAATAGGTGACAGGTTACGTCCAAAATTTGACCTTTACGAGTGGGTTTCGCCAAATCGATGCGGGTTTTGAGTTGTCCCGAAAAATCTGATTCAACGGTATTTTCCCAATCCAATAGCACTCCGATGCTGTTGTCCTTGATTTGGCTACCAATGTGCAGGAAAGTCGTGTCAATGCGCGTTTGGTAAATGCCATTGACGTTCATGATGATGCTATCCTGGAAATTGTGCACGTGGATGGATGCACTGTCGATGCTGTTGCGTCCCAAGTCAATCAGGTTGGATTGTACGTTGAGTTCAAATAGTTCGTCCTTGTCGTTGATATAGCCACTGATATAGGTGGTGTCGTCGATACTCCATTTCTGTGAAAAGAAGTAGGCGTAGTCACTAATGGGGTCAATTTGAACTTGGAAATTAAAGTCGTTTTTCGCTTCCCCTTTTGTAATGGCCAGTGGTTGTAGGTTGGTCAGTTCTTGCGAAACAATGTACTGCAAGTTGCGGAACAGGGTAGAAAAAGCGATATCGCCATTTATTTCGGCTTGTGCGATGCCCGATTGCAAGGCGATGCGTTGTTTATGGTCGTGTCGCTCTGCCAACAAAGCTACTTTTTCGGGATGTACTGTGCCATTTTTGTTGCTAATGTGGATGGAGTCAATGGTAAGGTGACCCGTAATGTTGTCAATATCCTTGCCCTTTAGGTCGCTATCAATGCGCATGGAGAAGACCAAATCGGGGTTGTTGGGGATGAGGTGCATGCCATGCAACGCAATGGTATCGGCTTGTACTTGCAGGGTAAAGTCGATGCTGTCGCGCTGTTGCAGGTAGGCTAAGTTGGCCGCAAGAGAACCGTACTGTGGATCGTGGTATAGCACCTTCGACTCTAATTGGTTTTCGCGGTAGAGTGCATCCAACTGAATATCCTTAAAGGTGTATTGGTTGTAGGTAAATTGATTGATGTTACCCTGGATACTGCCCGTTAACTTGTTATTTTTGGGTAGCTGACCATTGACATGAACGTCTAACGAAACGTCTTCGAGCAACGATTCTTTGCCCAATAGCTGTTTGAGGTTGATGATGCTGGTGTTGATTTTACCGCTAAAGCCCAAATTGCCTGATTTTTTGTTGTGCTTAATGAGCAAGTCGGTGTTGATTTTACCTACATCCGTCTTGAATAGACCAAATGCTACAATTTCAGAGAAGAACCCCGAAATGTTTCCGCTAAAATGCATCTTGCCCAGGTTGTTGATTTCTTTGGGCAGGGTAAAGGGTTGGCCTTGTAAATCAGAAACGAGCGCTTCGATGCCTTTTTTAGTAGCGCTTACCTCTTTGATGTTGGCATAAATGTAGGCATCCGAAAGTTGGTCGATGCCGTTGATTTCTGCTAATGTTTGGATGTTGATGTGCTCGCCGTAGGCTGCCGAAAAGTTTTTGAGACGTACATCGTTGTGTGCAAACTCTAAGTAGCCTTGTAGGTGGAGTGGATCGTTTAAACCTTTTACGGCAGGCAATAAATTGCCAAAATCCGATCCATATAGGGTAGAGGGGTGCAGCGATACGGCTATACGCGCGTGGTTGGCAAAGTCGGGTTGTGCAATTTGTGCGATGCTGTCGTACGACAGGTGCAAACTGTCGAACTGCAGCGAACTTTTGGGCAGCTGCAAGCTAAAATCTTTGATGGCGCACGATTGCTGTCCCATCGAAGCGGTAAAGGCAATGTCTGAAAGTTGGAAGCCACATTTCTCTTGTAACGACAAAGCATGCAGCGCAATTTGTGCGGTATCTGCCGTTAAAATACCCATCGAAACATGCGTATTCAAATGATCCACCTGAATGTGCATGGGGTCAAAGATGGTGTCTTTCTTTTTGGGAGCGGGCAGGTGATCGTAGAAAAACTGGCCGTCGCTGATTTGGATGCTACGTACCGAAAATGTCCAATCGGGGAATTGGCCTTGCTGGTCGCTGGCAAATGCATCAATCAAAAATTGTAGGTTGGTGGTGCCGTTTTGGTCGGTGGTAAGGTGAAAAACGGGCTGCACCAAGTATAAATCCTTGATAAAAACTTGTTGTTTGAAAAGCTTTCTGTACGAAATATTGCCAGTAAATTGTGCAAATGATGCAACGTGTTGCTGTTGCGGATCATACACCGATACGCCTTCCAATACGATGCCTTTAAAAGGGGTGTAGGCGATGGATTGGATGGAGAATTGACCGCCTGTGTGTTGAGAAAGTTGCTGAGTAGCAAGGTTTACTACATATTGTTGGACGTGTTGGTTGGTTAGTAGTAGTGACACCGACAGCGGTAATGCCATAAGAATTACCACCACAATCATTACTATTTTCCAGAATTTTTTAATAACTTTGTCCGCTAAATTACAGTAGCAAAAATACGAATAAATCGCTATTTATGAAAGAGGTGTGCAAAAAAAATAAAGACATTGTGATATTAGGGATAGAATCGTCGTGTGATGATACCTCGGCAGCGGTTATTCGTAACGGATTTTTGCTCTCTAACGTAATTGCATCGCAGGCTGTACACAGCGCTTATGGGGGTGTGGTGCCCGAATTGGCATCGCGTGCACATCAGCAAAATATTATACCAACAGTAAGCGAGGCTATTAAACGTGCAGGCATTACCAAGGAAGATATTTCGGCGGTGGCCTACACCCGCGGTCCAGGTTTAATTGGCTCGTTGTTGGTGGGCAATTCGTTTGCCAAAGGGTTTGCTTTGGCCATGGATATTCCTATGGTGGAAGTCAACCACTTACAAGCACACGTGTTGGCGCATTTTATTCGTGAAGAAGGCGAAGAAGCGCACGTTCCCGAGTTTCCTTTCCTTTGCTTGCTGGTATCGGGCGGTAACTCGCAAATTATTTTGGTAAACGCCTACGACGACATGCAAATTATTGGTCAAACCATCGACGATGCTGCTGGCGAAGCCTTTGATAAATGCGCCAAAGTGTTGGGTGGACCTTATCCAGGTGGCCCTTTTATCGATAAGTTGGCCAGGGAAGGTGATGTCAACGCTTTTACCTTTAGTAAACCCAATATCCCCGGATTTGATTATAGCTTTAGCGGGTTAAAGACATCGTTCATGTATTCGATTCGCGACCGTTTGGCTGAAAATCCTAATTTCATTGAAGAACGCAAGGCGGATTTGGCGGCATCCATTCAAAAAACCGTGGTGGATGTGCTAATGGATAAGTTGCTAAAAGCATCGCGCCATTACGGAATTAAACGTGTAGCAGTGGCGGGTGGAGTTTCTGCCAACAGTGCTTTGCGTGGGGCTTTTCAAGCATACGCAGAAAAATACGGTTGGGATATTTTCTTGCCCAAATTCTCGTATACCACCGACAATGCAGCCATGATTGCCATTACCGCTCAATTCAAATACCAAGACGGCCTGTTCGATGCCATGGATTCTGTTCCATTCTCGAAGGTGGTGATATAAACGACTAAAAAATGCATCAAAATAACCGCATGTTGAATAAAATTTTAGAAAAATTGGCTCCCTTTAAGGGCATGATTTACTTTGCAGGTATGCTTTTGCTGACACACTTTGTGTGGAAATACAGTTTCACAGAAAGTTTGTCGATGGGTGGCGCACCACAAATCTGGTTGTGGCAATGGTTGGATTGCTCAGCCTTTTTTGAGACCCTGGTAGAAGGCTTGTGTGTAAGCATCGACTGGTTTTTGAGCCATGTATTGAACATCGATGGCTATATGTTAATTGGGCATCGTTTCCATTGCTATGAGCCGATCCGTTCGTCGGTCGATATTGTGTGGAGTTGCTCGGGTTTGAAGCAGCTGTTTGTGTTTACCACCATGTTGCTGTGCTATCCATATGCGCATCGCAAAAAATTGTGGGCAATACCTGCATTTGGTGTGGTTGTATTGATTATCAACTGGATACGTTTGGTGCTATTGCTTTTAGTGGCAAAAAACAATCCTTATGAATTTGAGCCTTGGCACGAGGCATCTAAATACATTGTATATGCCTTGCTGTTTGCCCTTTGGGTGACCTGGGAAAATTTGGCGCAGAAGAAAGAGTAGAGCATGCAGCTGGTTATTGATAGCGGAAATACGCGTGTAAAGGTGGCGGTGTTCGATCGTTCGGCAACGTTGGTGAAAAACTACGTGTGGGAGCATCCTGCCAATGCACACTACGATGCTTTGCTGAAAGAATATACCTTTTCGGCGGCCATTATCTGCTCGGTAAGCCAATTTTCGGAGCAGGTACAGCACTTGTTGCAGGCGCATATTCCGTATGTATTGGTGCTCGACCACGATACGCCTTTGCCCATTTGCAACGGCTATGCAACTCCGCAGACCTTGGGCTACGACCGATTGGCTGTGGCTATTGGAGCCAATGCTCTGCATCCGCATACACCGCTGTTGGTTATCGATGCGGGTACTGCTATAACCTATGAGTTGGTAACTTCCGATGATACCTATAGGGGTGGCAATATTGCACCAGGAGCAAATATGCGATTTGCGGCATTGCATCAGTTTACGCATAAGTTGCCATTGCTCTCGTTGGATCATCCGCTCTCGTTGGAAGGAAGTTTGGGTGTCGATACCACTTCTGCCATTTGGCAAGGAATCGTGCAGGGGATGGTGTATGAAATGGAAGGGTATATTGCTCATTTGAAAGAGAAATATCCTACTATTTTAATTTTTTTAACGGGTGGAGATGCTTTTTTCTTTGAAAGACGATTAAAAAGTAGCATCTTTGTATCCCCTAATTTATTATTATTCGGATTACATTGCATTTTACAATACAATCAATGTCTAACAGATCAATCATTATAGGCCTGATAGCCTTTTTGTTGACGATTTCGACTACTGCCATTTGGGCGGCAGGGACGGTATCGCCTTATTCGCGTTATGGATATGGCGAGTGGTGTTCTTCTGCCTTTGGTGCCAATAAGTCGATAGGTGGGTTGGGTTATGGTATGCGCAGCAAAACCAGCATCAACAGCATGAACCCTGCTTCGTACACCGCTGTTGATAGCCTTACTTTTATGTTGGATCTGGGTGTAAAAGGCAAAATTGATGGATTTAAGACAGCATCCAGCACTTCTACCTTGTTTAATGGTAATTTTGATTACCTTGCCATTCAGGTGCCAGTGGCTAAATTTGCAGCCCTTAGCTTTGGTATCTCGCCCCTTTCTGTTGTGGGCTATGACTATTCGTTTACTGATGTAAAAGATCCTTATACGCACAAAGATACCCTTACTGTGAAGCAATCGTTCAACGGTACAGGTGGTATGACACAAGTGTATTTGGGCCTTTCGTTCGATATTTTGGACAGGGTGTCGGTCGGTGTCAATGGTCACTATTTGTTTGGCAATATTGCCCACTATCGTCAAGTATCTTTCCCCTACGAGTCTTTATATATAGGTACAACTCAGCAAGAAAACTTGTACGTGAGTGCATGGTTGTGTGATGTTGGTGTACAATACCATCAGCCTATTGGCGATGATGAATTGGTGATTGGTGGTGCATACTCGTTGCAGTTACCCATGAATAACCGTTCGGTCATTACCACACAAACCACCCTTATCGAAACCATAGAAGATAACGAGAGTCAATTTGACTATCCTCAAACGGTGGGTGCTGGTTTTTCGTACAAATGGAACAACCGTTTGTTGATTGGCGCTGATGTTACCTGGCAAAATTTTGCGGCAACCCATTACTATGGTGAAACCAACCAACTGAACGACCGTTTTGTCTATGCTATTGGTGCACAATACGTACACAATCCTACCTCTAAATCGTACGTAGAGCGTATGGAATTTCGTTTGGGTGCCAATTACTCCAACTCCTACATCAACATTGATGGTAAAGGTTTTGACAAATGGGCGATTACTTGGGGTATAGGATTCCCATTGCCTAATACGCTCACTAAGTTGAATTTGCACATGGAGTACGGTCAACAAGGTTCAGTAGTGACCAATGGATTGCAAGAACGCTATTTTGAATTTGGAGTAGGTATTTCGCTCAACGAACGTTGGTTCGTTAAACGAAAACTAAAATAAAACGTCTAACAGACAAATAACAATTATACAATAAAATTAAACGCTATGAAAATGAAGTATTTTTTACTTGGATTGGTGGCTGTATTTTCCTTGCCAGCATTGGCTGTAAAAGGAGTTGATGATGGCAGCAAATTTGGTACCGGTGAAGACTCTATCCGTTGCTTGGAAAATTTGAGTATGTACCAATCTTACTACAAAATTGGTGACTATGAATCTGCTTTCCAAAACTGGCAAGTAGTGTTTGACGAATGTCCTAAAGCGGGTGGTCGTACTTTGTACGGTAACGGTGCTTTCTTGATTGTTCAAAAAATGACCAAAGCTCCTGCTGCTGAAAAACAACAATGGTTTGACTTGTTGATGAAATGCTACGAACAACGTATCCAATATTTTGGTACAGATCGTAAATATTCAGAAGCTTGGATCCGTGGCCGTCAAGCAGTTGACTACATCAACTACTCAAACGATCCTGCTTTGTTGGAAAAAGTACTTCCTTGGTTGAAACAAGCAGTAGATCATGGTATGCACAATGCTGACGCTGACGTAATTTACACCTATTTCGTGATGCTTGAAAAACAATATAAATCAGCTCCAGATACCTATCGTACCGCCTTTATCGACGAATACTTGCGCATTGGCGAAATGTTGGATAAACGTGTAGCAATGGGCGATAAACAACAAGAAAACTACAAATTGGTACGTGGCAATATCGACAACTTGTTCTCGTCGAGTGGTGCAGCTGATTGCACAACTTTGGAAGGCGTATTTGCATCGAAAGTAGAAGCTGAAAAAGAAAATGCAGAAGCGTTGAACAAAATTATCAAAATCTTCCGCATGGCTGGTTGCAAAGAATCTGACGTTTATTTCGCCGCATCGCTTTACTCGCACAAATTGAATCCTACTGCCGAAACTGCTGCAGGATGCGCATACCAAGCGATCAAACAAGAAAACTATGCAAACGCAGTTACTTTCTTCGACGAAGCTTTGTCGTTGGAACAAGATGTAGCAACCAAATACGACTATGCTTATCACAAAGCAGTAGTGTTGCAAAAATTGAATCGCTATGCTGAAGCTCGTAAAGCAGCTTATGATGCAATTTCGTTCGATCCTACTCAAGGTGAACCTTACATCATCATTGCTACCATGTATGCAGCAAGCAACCCATTTGGTGATGACAAAATTTTGGCAAAAACCGTATTCTGGGCTGCAGTTGACAAATTGGAAAAAGCAAAAAGTGTAGATCCTGACTGTGCTGCTGATGCTCAAAAATTGATCAATTCGTATCGTCAACACTATCCTTCGAAAGAAGACGTGTTCTTCAAACCCGAATTGAAACCTGGAACCATGTTCCACATTGGTGGTTGGATTAACGAAGATGTTCGTTGTCGCGACTAATACAATTTGAACAAACGTATTTTACATACAAACAAAGGCGTAACGACTGCTCTATGGGTAGTCGTTATGCTTGTATTATCAGCCTGTGGTTCGTCTATCGAAAATACGGAGCAGATGGATATGCCCCGCGATTCGATGGCTGTTATGAAATCGTACGATGTCATGACATTGGTGTCGGACTCTGGCATCACCCGATACCGTGTGCATGCCAAAGAGTGGCTGGTGTACGACAAAACAAAAAATCCTTGCTGGAAATTTCCACAAGGTTTGTTCTTGGAGCAATTTGACAATGCATTTGAAGTACAGTCTTACGTTACCTCCAAGCAAGCAATTTATTACACAAGGCGTGAAAAATGGGTGCTGTCTGATTCGGTGGTCGCTACCAATGTGGATGGTGATGTTTTTGAAACTGAAGAGCTGATCGTGTTGCAAAAAAGCGACTTGATTTATACCGACAAACCCGTAAAAATTACGCAAAAAGAGCGCATTGTTACTGGTGTGGGCATGCGCGCCAATCAGAGTCTAACGCGTTATACCATTGAAAAAACGCAAGGGGTTATTCTGGTTGACGAAGAAGAACCTGCACCAACCGATAGTCTATGATAAGTTCTGAATTAATTATTATTTTAGTTTCATTGCTGTTTTCTGCCTTTTTTTCAGGCATGGAAATAGCCTTTGTTTCGTCCAACAAGCTGCGCTTGCAAATGGATATTCAAAAGGATGATTTTACCTCTTCCATTTTGTCCATTTACTATGCGCATCCAGACCGCTACATTTCTACCATTTTGGTGGGTAATAACATAGCGTTGGTGGTTTATGGTATGGAAATGGCAGCCCTGTTGGAGCCGTTGTTGCGTCTGTTGATCGACAATTCTGCAACCATCGCTTTGGCACAAACCCTTATTTCGACTGCTATTATCCTGATTACGGGCGAGTTTCTTCCTAAAATGATATTCCGCATCAATTGCAACTGGTGGTTGCGTTTTTTTGCAGTCCCCATGCTGTTGTTCTACATTTTGCTGTATCCCATCTCACTATTTATGAGCTGGTTGTCGCGGCTGTTGATGCGCCTGTTCCGTTTGCCCGTAGGGGTGACGGATACCTACCTTGTTGGCAGGGTTGACTTGGACAGATTGATTCACGAATCCATTGAAACCTCAGAAGAGGAAGTGGAAAGTGACTTAAAGTTTTTCCAAAATGCCTTGGACTTGTCGAAGGTGAAATTGCGCAACTGCATTGTGCCTCGTACAGAAATTGAGGCGGTGGATTACAACTGTACTCTCGAAGAATTGACCGAAAAATTTGTACAAACGGGCTATTCCAAATTGTTGGTTTATCAAGAGAATATCGACAATATTGTCGGCTATATCCACTCAAAAGAGCTGTTTACTCGTCCAGAACGTTGGCAATCGCACATTATTTTGGTGCCCATCGTGCCTCAAACCATGGCCGCCAATAAGTTGATGAACTTGCTAATGCTTAAGAAGAAGAGTTTGGCAGTGGTGGTGGATGAATTTGGTGGCACATCGGGTATTGTTACCTTGGAAGATATCGTAGAAGAAATCTTTGGTGAGATTGAAGATGAGCACGATACGCCCGAATACGTCGAAAAACGCATCAGCGACAACGAATTTATTTTTTCGGGTCGTTTGGAAATTGACTACATCAACGAGACCTTTGGATTGTACTTGCCTGTGTCGGAAGATTATTTGACGTTGGCAGGCTTGGTGTTGCAGGTTTACCAAGGTTTGCCACCTGTGGGTGAGCAAATTAAAGTGGATGGTTATGTCTTCAAAATTATCAAGGCATCCAAAAATAAAATCGAATTGATTAAGTTGATAAAAGATGCGTAAAAAAATACCGATTTTTGTAAAAAATTAGTATCTTCGCACTTTCATAAAACGAAAAATAGTAAAAACATATAATTTTTATGGCAACATTAGAAAAAATCAGACAAAGAGGCGTGCTATTGACCTGCATAATTGGTTTTGCATTGGTGCTCTTTATTTTTACAGGCGTTGATTTTAATAGCTTGTTTGGTGAGTCACGTACGTTGGTAGGTGAAGTCAACGGCAATCAAATTGAAATTGCAGAATTTGAAAAACGTTACGACGAAGCACAAACCTTCTTCCAAGTAGAACGTGGTATCAATAGTTTGGACGAACAAACCGCAATGGAAGTGCGCAACATTGTTTGGAACACTTGGTTGCGTGAACAATTATATGGCGAAGCTTGCGAAGAATTGGGCATTACCGTATCTGACGACGAGTTGGCTGCACAAATTTTGGGTGCGACTCCTAATCCTATCTTGAGCAACCTTCGTTTGTTGTACAACCCAGAAAAAAATGGTTTCGACCAAGCAGTGTTGTTGCAACTATTGCAAGCAATTGATGCAGATCCATACAGCGACTATGCTAAATATTGGTCATACGTAGAACGCAACCTTCGTTTGCAATTATTGGAAAACAAATACAACGTAATGGTAGCTGCTTCTATCAACTACAACAACGTAGATGCACAATCGCTTTATGCTGCTAAACAAGCTGCTAACATCGAATATGTTTTCACTCCTTATTCAAGCCAAGCAGATTCGTTGTATGCTGTATCTGACAAAGAAATCAAAGAATACTACAACAATAACCTAAATGCCTACAAACAAGCCAACGAAGAACGCGTTGTAAAAGTATTGTCGTATGCAATTGTTCCCTCGCAAGAAGATTACGCATCCACCAAAGCATGGATTGAAGCATTGCAAAACGAATTTACCACCTCTGCAGATTTCGTAGCGCTTTCGAACCAAAATTCGGACGTAGTGTACAACGGTGTTGCTGTATCAAAACAAAACGTAGATGCTGACCTAAAAGATTTTGCTTTCTCTGGCAAAAAAGGTGATGTGTTGGCTCCTGCTTTGTATGGTGATACCTACAAAATGGCTCGCATCGTAGAAACTGGCATCATGGCTCCAGACTCAGTAAAAGTACGTCACATCTTGGTGCAAGCCGCTGATGCTGCTAAAACACAAGCTTTGGCTGATAGCTTGGTGGCTGTGTTGAAAGGTGGTGCTGATTTTGCTGCTGTTGCCAAAGAATATTCGTTGGCAGGTACTGCTCAAAACGGTGGCGAATTGGGTTGGTTCAAAGAAGGTGAAATTGACGTGGATTTCAGCAAAGCTTGTTTTGCTGCTAAAACCAACGACATTTTTACCTATGCAATGGGTACTGCTGTACAAATCATCCAAGTTACCGAAAAAACAAAACCAGTTGAAAAAGTATTGCTTTGCGTATTGCAACGTAAAGTAGAAGCAAGTTCGCAAACCTACGGACAAATCTACAGCAATGCAAGCCAATACATTGCTAAAAACAATACCCTCAAAGCATTCCAAGATAGCGCAAAAGCAGAAGACGGTTTGTTCGTTCGCGTATATACCGTATCGACCGAAACAAATAACGTAGGTTCGTTGAGCAATTCTCGTCAAATCATCCGTTGGGCGTTCAATCACAAAGTGGGCGATGTAGCTGACGAGGTGTTTGAATGTGGTGCTAACTTTGTTGTGGTAGCGTTGGCTGATGTGATTCCTGCTGGTGAAAAATCGCTTGATAACGTAAAAGGTCAAGTAAAATTGGCTGTTATGCAAGACAAAAAAGCAGAAGCAATCATTGCTAACATGAAAGCCGCTGGTGATAACATTGCATCGTTGGGTACTGTGTCAACTGCACAAAACGTATCGTTGTCATCTTCGTTCATTCCTAACGTAGGTCGTGAACCAATGGTGGCTGGTTGCATCCCTGCCTTGATTAAAACTGGTCAAGTACAATACGTAAAAGGAACTACTGGTGTTTATGCTGTTAAATTGCAATCGGTAGTGCCTCAAGCTGAATTTGATGCAGCTGCTGAAATGGCAGACTACAACAACCGCAATCCATTTATCTATACCACATTTGAATCGTTGAAAAACAGTGCAAAAATCATTGATAATCGCATCAATTTCTATTGATTACCTATGCGGTAAATAACCAAAACCGAGATGCATATCTCGGTTTTTTTTATCCAACAGAAACAACTGAAAATTCATGACTGCCATAAACTCTCTGAATGAAGCGCAACAAGCGGCTGTGATGTACAACGAGGGGCCTTCGTTGGTGATTGCAGGTGCGGGATCGGGTAAGACACGTGTGCTTACCTACAAAATTGCGTACTTGATGCAGGTGGTGGGGTTGCAACCCTACCAGATTATGGCATTGACCTTTACGAACAAGGCAGCGCGCGAAATGAAGGATCGCATCGCCCAAATGGTGGGAGAAGAAAAGGCGCGTCACTTGGCAATGGGAACTTTTCACTCGCAGTTTGCTAAAATCTTGCGTGCTGAGTCGCAATTCATCGGTTTGCCTTCCAATTTTACCATCTACGATACGGCTGATGCTAAAAACTTGATCAAAACCATTGTCAAGGAAATGGAGTTGGACGACAAAACCTACAAATCGTCTGTGGTATTGTCGCGCATATCGGCGGCTAAAAATAAGATGGTGATGCCACAGGATTATGGCAACTCTTCGGTAGGGTCTTCCGATTTCTTGCATCGCATCCCAAAAGTAAAGGAGATTTATGCAACCTACCAACGTAGGTTGGTACAAGCTGGTGCAATGGATTTTGACGATATGTTGTGCTATACCAATCGTCTTTTTGCAGAGCATCCTGAAGTGTTGGAGAAATACCAAAATCGATTCCAATACATCTTGGTGGATGAGTACCAGGATACCAACTATGCTCAATACCTTATTATAAAGGCTTTGGCAGCCAAACACCACCGCATTTGTGTGGTGGGTGATGATTCGCAAAGTATTTATGCCTTTCGAGGCGCTGATATCAGCAATATTTTGCATTTCCAAAAGGAATATGCACAATCGCGTTTGTTCCGTCTGGAGCAAAACTACCGCTCAACCCGTATGTTGGTGCAGGCGGCCAATAGCTTGATCGAACACAACCGCGGTCGTATTCCTAAAAAAGTATTCTCTGAAAATCAAGTGGGTGAGCCTTTGCAGCTGCTTGAAGCTTACTCCGATATCGAAGAAGCCAGTATGGTGGCGATGCGCATCGCCCGATTGGTGCGAAATGCGCAGTCAACTTATGGCAATATAGCTGTTTTGTACCGCATCAATGCCTTGTCGCGTGTGTTGGAAGATGCAATGCGCAATCAGGGCATCCCTTACGTGATTTATGGGGGGCAGTCGTTCTACCAACGCAAGGAAATCAAGGACGTATTGGCGTATTTGCGCTTGCTGGTGAACCCAGCCGACGAGGAAGCCTTTAAACGTTGTGTGAACTATCCTGCAAGGGGTATTGGTGATACTACCATTGGTAAGGTCAAAGAGGTGGCCAATCAGCAGCAAGTTTCCATGTTTCAGGTAGCTGCCGACCCATTGGCGTACAATTTACCTGTTAATCAGGGTACTGCCCGTAAATTAGTGGCATTTACCCAGTCTATTTTGATGGTGGCAAGCATGTTGGAGACCCATAGTGCCTACGAGGTAGCGCAAAAAATGTTGGAGGTGTCGGGCATTGTTACGGCGTTGCGTGCTACCTACGATATAGAGTCAGAAACAACCTTGCAGAACATCGATGCGTTGCTTTCGGGCATTAACGAATACGTCGATAAAAAACTAGAGGAAGAGGGCAATGCGCCTACTTTGGCAGAATACCTCACCGAGGTAGTGCTGATTACCGATGCCGATACCGATAACCGTGAAGAAGAAAAAGTAACCTTGATGACCGTGCATGCCGCCAAGGGATTGGAATTTGATTCGGTGTTTGTTGTGGGTTTAGAAGAAGAGTTGTTTCCCTCGTGTCGCGATGTAGAAAGCCAAGAGAGCTTGGAAGAAGAACGCCGTTTGCTGTATGTGGCGATTACACGTGCCAAAGAACGTTGCTTCTTGACGTATGCAAAATCGCGCTTCCGCAATGGAAAAACCAACTATACCATGCCCAGTAGGTTTATCAAGGAGATAGATGCTCGCTGTATGCAAGCATCGGGTAAGGGTAGTCAGTCGTACGATTTTGGTCGTCAGGATACGTCTTTCTTTACACGTATGTCACAACCCAGTAGCATGCGTATGCCTGGTTCGTTGAGCCATCGACCTGCTCGTCCAGCCACTGCGATGCCTTCTACTTCGGCAGCAACCTCCATGCCACGAAGCACAATGCCTACCAATACGGCATTTCAGGTGCAAAATTCAGTGAGTGTTGGGCAAAAAGTGTTGCATGAGAAATTTGGTATGGGTCGTGTGCTGTTGGTGGAAGAATCCAACAGTGGAACACGTGTAAAAGTGCAATTTGAGCATGCAGGCGAACGTTTGTTGCTCTTAAAATTTGCTAAACTGAAAATAATCGGATAGATTTTTCGTTTTATAAAAGAGGATAATTTGCTTTGAAGAAAAGATATTACATAATGTTGTGGTGTTGGGCTGTTGCTATGGTGGCAATGGCTGCTAATACTATACACGGTTATGTGCGTGTCGAAAATGGCAGCTTGTTGCCTTATGTCGATGTGCAAATTCAAGGGGAGAATCTTCATACATTGACGGACTCGGTAGGTGCGTATTCGCTGACAACAGCATCCGATACCGTTTGGGTTGAATACTCCTACATGGGCTATAAAACAGAAAAACGCTATTTCGTTTTTACCGATAAAAAGAAAAATGTCCGTCGCATGGACGTGTTCATGCGTGAGGATGCCAAGAACTTGGAAGATATCACCGTGTCGGGTGGTAGGTTGCAGCATACCATGTCGCAGCGCATCGATTTGAGTACCCTACAAGTGATGCCTGTAGCAACAGGAGGTGGCATTGAGGACCTGCTGAAAACCTTTCAAGGGGTGAGCTCCAACAATGAGCTCAGCTCGCAATATTCGGTGCGTGGCGGTAGCTACGACGAAAACAGTGTCTATGTTAACGGCATAGAGGTGTATCGCCCTTACCTGATTCGTTCGGGCGAGCAGGAGGGACTTTCGTTTGTCAATCCCGATATGGCGGGCAATGTGGATTTCTCTGCTGGTGGTTTTGATGCTCGCTATGGCGATAAATTATCGTCTGTATTGGATATTACCTATCGTTGCCCATTGTCATTTGAGGCTGGTATTAGTGGTAGCTTTATGGGTGCCACCGCATACGTTGGTTCGTCGAACGAAAAATACAGCCAATTGCATGGTATTCGCTACAAAAACTCTTCGTGGTTGTTGGGTACGTTGCAAACCAATGCCGAATATGATCCTAACTTCTTGGATTATCAAACCTACATTACCTATAAACCGCATCCTACCGTTGAACTGTCGTTGTTGGCAAACTTGTCTCAAAATAGCTATAACTTTAGACCTGTAACGCGTTCTACAACCTTTGGATCGTTGAACGATTTGCAGAATTTTACGGTTTATTTCAGCGGACAGGAGAAAGACCGATTCCGTACGGCATTTGGTGCAATTTCGGCAGTGTATCGCCCCGATGATCGGTGGAAATTGGGCGTAACCTTGTCGGCATTTTATACCGACGAGCGCATCAGCTACGATATTGAGGGCGAATATTGGCTCAACAAAGTGATGTCAGTAAACGATGTGATGGGCGAACAAACGGGGGTCGGTAACTACTACGAACATGCTCGTAACCAGATGAATAGTTTGGTGATTAAGGCGGCGCACGATGGATCTGTTAAACTCACTGACGATAATACCCTGTTGTGGGGCATCGACTTTACCAAAGAAATTGTGGACGAGTCCATTGATGAATGGGAATTGCGTGACTCCTCAGGCTATTCGATTCCATACCACGATCAGATACCGAATTTGTACTACAGCATGCGCTCGAACAACCACTTGGATGCTTTCCGCATTAGAGGGTATGTGCAGGATGAATACAAATGGGAAATGAGAAAGGGCGGCATGATGTCGTTTAATGCGGGCGTTCGTTTTAACTATTGGTCGTTTAACAATGAGTTTACCGTAAGTCCACGTATGGTAATTGCATATTTCCCAGATATTAAGCCAGATATTCGTTTCCGATTTGCAGCGGGTTTGTACTACCAGTCGCCCAGCTACAAGGAAATCAAGGATACCATTACGCTAAATAACCAGCTTAGCTCCTACTTGAACAAAGAAATCGTGTCGCAACGTTCGTTACAATTCATTGCGGGGATGGATTACTACTATACTGCCTTTAGACGACCCTTTAAACTGACGGCAGAGGTGTACTACAAGCATTTGTCGAACTTGATTCCCTACAATGTGGATAATATGAGTATTACCTACTTGGGACGTAACAATGCAACGGGTTATGCGGCTGGTTTGGATATCAAACTATTTGGTGAAATGGTGCCTGGTGTGGACTCGTGGTTGGGATTTTCGTTGATGCGTACCATGGAAGATATAGAGGGCGACAACGCTGGCTTTATTCCTCGACCCACCGATCAATTGTACAACATTTCGTTATTCTTTCAGGACTATGTACCAGGGTTGCCACAGTACCGTGTGCATGTGCTGTTCAATTGGGCGCAAGGTTTTCCAGTTTGTCCACCACACAGTCCAAGGTCTGCATCTAAAAACTTACGTGCGGCCGATTACCGCAGGGTTGACATAGGTGTGTCGCGTGTATTCGCCAAAGGTAAGGATCCATGGATGGGTAGGGGATTCTTCAAACCCTTCAAAGAAATCTTGGTGGCGTTTGAGGTGCTCAACCTGTTTGGATTTAACAACGTCAATTCGTACTATTGGGTGACCGATATTTATAATGTACAATATGCTGTTCCGAACTATTTGACGGGACGTCAGTTTAATTTAAAAATTCAACTTAAATTTTAGTATGTATAACGGAGTTTTTTGGTTGATTATTGCATTGGTAATCATTGAATTTGTGTTGGAACGCTGGATTTCATCGCTCAATGCATCGTGGTTTGGCAAGCCCATTCCTGCAGCATTAGAAGGCGTGTTTGATGCCGAAAAGTACAGTAAACAACAATTGTATTCCAAAACCAACTATCGTTTTGGTGTATTTTCATCCTCATTTTCTGTTTTGGTGTCGTTGGTGGCATTGGGATTGGGGTTGTATGGCTGGTTGGATGACTTTTTGCGTACTTGGCTCGAAAATGAGGTGTGGCTCTGCTTGTCGTTCTTTGGTGTGATTATGCTGTTCAATACCATTCTCGATTTGCCTTTTGATTACTACAGAACCTTTGTGATAGAAGAAAAATTTGGCTTCAACAAGGCAACTAAAGCAGTATTTTGGAGCGATGAAGCGAAAAATTTGTTGCTGACCGCTGTGATGGGTGGTGTATTGATGGGTATTATTACCTTGGTGTATGTGGCGATTCCTGATTATTTCTGGATTATTGCCTGGTCGGTGGTAACAGTGTTTACTTTGTTTATGACCATGTTCTATTCGGAGTGGATAGTGCCATTGTTCAACAAGCAAACACCTTTGGAGCAATGTGAATTGCGTGATGCTATTGAGGCTTTTGCGCAAAAATCGGGCTTCAATTTGACCGATATTTACGTCATGGATGGTTCGAAACGTACAACCAAAGCCAATGCTTATTTTAGCGGTTTGGGTGCAAAAAAACGCATCGTGTTGTACGATACCCTTATTAAGGAATTGACTACCCAACAAATTGTAGCCGTATTGGCGCACGAAATAGGTCACTACAAGCACAAACATACGCGTGGTATGATCATTGTGTCGTTGTTGTGCAACTTGTTGATGTTTGCTATGTTGGGATTCTTTGTTGCCAGCCCTGAACTGTCGCAAGCAATGGGTGGTAGCGTGCCTTCGTTCCATTTGGGTATCATGGCATTTGGTATTTTGTATTCGCCCATTTCTACCATCTTGGGCTTGCTACAAAATAACTTGTCGCGTCATAACGAATTCCAAGCAGATGCATTTGCTGCATCCTATGGTTTGGGAGAAGATTTGATTGCTGCCCTCAAAAAGTTGTCTTCTACATCGCTATCTAACTTGCAACCTCACCCTGCTTTTGTGTTTGTGCACTATTCACATCCCACTTTGTTGCAGCGTGTGTTGGCGATAGGGGCTATTCATTAGTCGGGTGCTTCTTGAAGTACTCGTCTATGCTGCTGAGTAGGTTTTCGATGAGGTAAAATTCTTCTGTATAAAAAGGATTTGAAAAATTCCATTTCAACGGGTCGGTTGTTAGCACTTCGATGCAACAATCGGCCTGTTTGCTTATGCTATAGCCATTTCGTGTCAATGCACGCTCAGTCCAGTAGCGTGTTTTGCTATCTTCGCCAGTGATGCAAATTTCACGTTGCTGTTGCGGAAGCTGTACCCTAAAATTGCCAATGTTGTCGTCGAAATAGAAATTGTCTGACGAAAAGGTTTTACCGATGTAGTCGCATAAGATAATATCTTCGGGGATGCCTTTTTTGATGCCTTTGGCGGTCATTAGCCATAGTTTGTCTGCAATTTGTAAGGCCAATTCCAATTGGTGAGTCGAAAGCAAGATGGCCTTGCTGGTTTTCTTGGCCAGTTGTCGAAGCAAAAGCAAAATGTCTATGGTATTGGGCAAATCCAAGTGTGCTGTTGGCTCATCTAAAAAGATGATAGGGGTATCTTGCGCCAATGCCTTGGCAATCATAACACGCTGCTTTTCGCCATCGGATAGCTCGGTAAAGTAGCAATCCTTTTTGTGCGAAAGGTGCACTTGCTCTATGGATTGGTCCACCAACTGGTGGTCTTTGTCTTGTAGTTTGCCTGCCCAATTGGTATGAGGAAATCGTCCCATTTCTACCAGCTGGCGAACGGTGAGCGATTGGGTTTGTATGCTGTCTGTCAATACAACGGCAATGAGTCGGGCACGTTGCGATGCTTTTAGCTTATGCAGTGGGTGATTGTCGATTTGGATGCTGCCATCCAATAGGGGTTGTAAACCAGCCAAAGTGCGGATTAAAGTTGATTTTCCGCCTCCGTTGGGCCCAATTAGTCCGACCAACTCGCCGGTGTTGAGTTGGAGCATAAGGTTTTGGTGCAAGGCTTTTTTGCGGTAGCCAATTGCCAATTTTTTGCTGGTTAATATGGTATAAGAATGGCTCATTTATTGATGAATGTGTTTGTTTTTGATGATAACCCACAAAATGATAGGTGCGCCGATAAGTGAGCTAATGGCATTGATGGGCAATAGGTATTCGCTTATGGGCAGTAGGGTGAAGCAGTCGCATAGGAGCAAAAGCGTTGCGCCCATGACGATGCAGGCAGGTAAAATGATGCGGTGATCGGATGTTTTAAAGATGCCACGTGCAATGTGCGGAACAGCCATGCCGATAAAAGCGATGGGTCCTGTAAATGCGGTGGTAGTAGCTGCCAATAGGCAAGTGGTAAGCACAATCCATGTGCGTGCCCAAGGGAGTGAAATGCCCAATCCGCTGGCGTAATTTTCGCCCAATAGGAGTGCATTGAGGGTTTTTGCACCAATGAGTGCAAACAATAGTCCCACTACAATGATGGGTGCCATAATGTACCACATGTCCCAAGTAACTGCCCCGATGCTACCCATGGACCAGACAATGTACATTTTGAGGGCTTCTGGGTTGCTGATGCTTTGTAGCACGTTAATCAAAGCACCCGATAAGCTGCCGAACATCATCCCTACCAGGAGCAACGAAACGGTATCGGAAGTGCGGGTAGAAACCAAAAGTACCAGCAGCATCACCACCAATGCTCCAACGATGGCAGCTGCAATTTGTAGCCAGATACCTCCTATGATGAGGGAAGGGAAGAATGTTGTTCCCAATAGTAGCAAGGCAACGCCCAATCCTGCGCCCGATGAAATCCCCAATACGTAAGGACCTGCCAAAGGATTGGCAAAAAGGGTTTGCATCAACTGACCTGCCACCGCCAATCCTGCGCCTGTGATGCAGGCGGTAGCGGCTTTGGGTAACCTGAAACTCCAGAGTATAGGCCATAGACCATTGTCGTTGTTTTGAACAATGGCTTGCCATAGCTGGGCGGGCGAAAGTCGTATGCTACCCATGCATAGGTCGGCAATCAAAGCAAGGATGAATAGCAGTGCGATGCAGCCGAAAAGTAGGGTGTTTTTATGTCGTTTCATTGTAATGGTGCGATGTAAAAGGTACTATCATTGGTGAATAAATGCGGATGCGCTACTACTATCAAGTCGTGTAGCAATCGGTTGGGGAATACCATGGCGCTTTCCCAAAAATCATTGCCTCCATCGGGCGTTATGCGTTTTTTGTAGTGGAATGTATTTTTGGTTTGTATGGCGTTGAACTTACTGAGTCGTTTATCCATTTGTTCTACTTCTTGATAGGTAGTGGCATCGATGCCTACCCAAAGTTCCGCATCGATAAAATAGTACCATACGGTTTCGAACGACAAAGGTAAACTTTCTTTTTCTTGGGTCTTGCTGAAGTAGTATTGCAAATGAGCGTGTTGGAAGAGTTGTCCCATAAAACTATTGCCACCGGGCATGTACCACGTGGCTTTAAAGGGTAGCCCACTCATGATAGAAGGGCTGTGTTGACTTTGCGCTGCCAATTGGCGTAGCTGTTCGTATTCGTGGGCTACTTGCTGAAAAATGCTATCTGCTTGTTCGGAGCAATTCCATAGCAAGCCATATACCTTTATCCATTCGGCACGTGCCAAGGGGCTGTTTTCTGCCCATTCTGCAGTTGGAATAACGGGTATATTAACGGCTTGTAGTCGTTGTACAATGGGGTCTTCTTGTGGGTAAGCGGTTGTTAGTAGCGCGTGGGGCTGTAGCTGTACGATGCTTTCGAGGCGTAGCTGGTAGGCATCGCCTAAGTGTTCCACCTCGCCGTTATGGTAGCGAGCTCGCAGGGTAGGGCTGTAGAGTAGTTGAGGCGATGCCGTGCCAACTACGCTTGCTGTTTGCTGCAGTGCATCAATAAAACCAATGTGTGGTGCCGACTGGATGCATACTTTGGTTAGCGGCGCTACCAATCGTATGTGGTCATTGGGGGTAGCTGTGTTGGCATCGTTTACCACATAAAAGGTTGCCAATTCTTCGCCTTCTTTCCAAGGATTGTGTAGCGTAAGGATGCTATATTGTGCGGTGTGGGCAATGCTGAAATGTTGGGCATGCTGCAACGTGTCGGTGGCAACAATTGCCAGATGAGGGGCATTGCCCGTCTTGTTGGCGGAACAAGCCACACAGATGATGGCAATAGCAGTGCTGTATATCCAACGTAGTAGCCTTTGCATATTCATGTCGATGATTCAACAAGACAAAGATAATGCAACCCGACAGCAAAAGCAAAAAGAATGTACTATTTTATTGTCTAAATTATTTATGTATTTTTGTAGCAACGATTTGGAAATCTCTTGTTGAAACAGCACGTATGAAAATAATAATAGTCGGACCAGCCTATCCTTACAGAGGTGGATTAGCTACTTTTGATGAGTGTATGGCCAAACAATACCAGGCAGACGGTGTAGAAGTGATGATTGAAACTTTTACGCTGCAATATCCTTCGTTTTTGTTTCCTGGAAAAACGCAATATACGACCGATGCGCCGCCTGCAGGCTTGCGTATTCGTCGTTCGGTACATTCGCTCAATCCATTTAACTGGATAAAAGTTGGGTGTATGCTCAAAAAAGAAAATGCAGATTTGGTATTTTTCCGCTATTGGATGCCTTTTATGGCTCCATGCATGGGTAGTATCGGCCGCATCGTCCGTCAAAATAAAAAAACAAAAGTAGTCGGGTTGGTTGATAACATCATACCGCACGAAAAACGCATCGGCGATACGCTGTTGTCGCGTTATTTTGTGGGAGGGATGGATGCTTTTTTGGTGTTGTCGGATGCAGTAAAAGAAGAATTGCGCCAGTTTGATGCGCAAAAACCTTGCTTGGTAACACCTCATCCTACCTATGATCATTATGGCGCCCTGTTGAGCAAACAGGAGGCTGCGAGTCGATTAGGATTGCCTGCTACCGATCGCTACGTACTGTTCTTTGGCTTTATTCGTGATTATAAAGGCTTGGATATTTTGATCCAAGCTTGTGCCGATGCGCGTATTCGTGAGCGAAATATTAAATTGGTGGTAGCTGGAGAATTTTACAACAACGCCGAAAAATACCATGCTTTGGAAAAAGAGTTAGGATTAGCGGGTAATATAATATGGTATTCGGATTTTATTCCAAATGACGAGGTAACTCGCTTCTTTAGTTTGGCAGATTTGGTGGTGCAACCCTACAAAACGGCCACTCAAAGTGGTATTTCGCAGATGGCATACCATTTCGAAAAGCCGATGGTGGTGACGCGTGTGGGCGGTTTGCCCGAAATTGTACCCCATGGTAAGGTAGGTTATGTGGTAGATGTGGATGCTACTGCTGTGGCAGATGCAATGGTCGATTTCTTTGATACAAAGACACTTGCTGATTTTCTGCCTCATCTGCAAGAAGAAAAGAAAAAGTACACCTGGGAAGGATTGTGTCGTGCAACCTATCAGCTTCTCAACAACGAATCCATTGATTAGTAGAAGGCTAAATAAATGGCTCTCTATTTGCCTTTGATTGTTTGTTGAAAACTTTTTTGGTTTTTTGTTGTGTAATTATTTGTGTATTTGCAAATAATGTTCTATTTTTGCAATCCGTTTTGAAGAATATACAAAAACAATATAGCAATGTCAAAAATTTGTCAAATTACCGGTAAAAAAGCCGTTATCGGAAACAACGTTTCTCACTCAAAGAGAAGAACAAAACGTAAGTTCGATGTGAACCTTTTCATTAAAAAATTTTATTGGGTAGAGCAAGATTGCTGGGTTAGCCTAAAGGTTTCTGCCAATGGTCTTCGTGTTATCAATAAATTAGGTTTGGATGCAGCTATCAAACGTGCTGCTGAAAAAGGTTACCTATAACAATTAAATTCAGGAGGTTATAACCATGGCAAAGAAAGCAAAAGGAAATAGAGTACAAGTTATTCTTGAGTGCACCGAGCACAAAGAAAGCGGTATGCCCGGCATGTCGCGTTACATCACTACCAAAAACAGAAAAAATACAACTGAACGTTTGGAGTTGATGAAATACAACCCTGTTTTGAAAAAAATGACTCTTCACAAAGAAATTAAATAAGATTTACTATGGCAAAGAAAACAGTTGCAACGATTCAAAAAGGTGAAGGACGTTCGTTCGCCAAGGTGATTAAAATGGTAAAATCGCCTAAAACTGGTGCTTATATGTTCCAAGAAGAAATTGTCCACAACGACAATGTAAAAGATTTCTTAGCAAAATAAGTTTTGCTATACGATACAGACAAAAGCGAGTTCAAGAGAACTCGCTTTTTTGTTAAAATCGTTGATTTTCTTTACCTTTGCATAAAATAAACAATACAATATGGGATTCTTTTCGTTTTTCAAAAAAGATAATGCTGAACAAAAGCAAGAAGTGTTGGATAAGGGTTTGTCAAAAACCAAGGAAAGTGTGTTTAGTAAGATTAAACGTGCCGTAGCTGGCAAAGATAAAGTGGACGACGAGGTGTTGGATAACCTCGAAGAAGCTTTGATTACTTCTGATGTGGGTGTAGAGACCACCTTGCGCATCATTGAACGCATCGAACAACGCGTGTCGCGCGATAAATACATGAATGCACAGGAACTAAATACCATCCTTTGCGAGGAGGTGATAGCGTTGTTGGCAGAAAATAATACCGAAGATTTTGCAGAACTTGACATCGATACCTCTGAAAATCCTTATGTGATTTTGGTAGTAGGTGTAAATGGTGTGGGCAAAACAACCACCATCGGAAAATTGGCCTATCAGTTTAAGAAAGCAGGCAAATCGGTGTATTTGGGAGCAGCTGATACCTTCCGTGCGGCTGCAGTAGAGCAGTTGGTGATTTGGGGCGAACGTGTAGGTGTTCCTGTAGTGAAGCAAAAAATGGGTGCAGACCCAGCATCTGTAGCATACGATACGTTGGCATCGGCCAAAGCTAATAAAGCAGACGTGGTGATTATCGACACTGCAGGTCGTTTGCACAACAAGGTGAATTTGATGAACGAGCTCACCAAAATCCGCAACGTTATGCAAAAATTAGTGCCCGATGCTCCTCACGATGTGTTGTTGGTATTGGATGGCTCTACGGGTCAAAATGCCTTCGAACAGGCTAAACAGTTTACCAAAGCAACCCAAATTTCGTCGTTGGCTGTGACCAAATTGGATGGAACCGCCAAAGGTGGAGTGGTGATTGGTATTTCCGATCAGTTCAAAATTCCAGTAAAATACATTGGCTTAGGTGAGCAAATGGAAGATTTGCAGCTATTCGACAAACAATCATTTGTTAAATCGTTGTTGGGCAAAATTACCGAGTAATGAAAAAGAATACCGTCGATTTTATCACCTTGGGGTGCTCAAAAAATTTGGTGGATACTGAAAAGTTGATGACCAAATTTTCGCAGGCAGGTTATGCGGTAACGCACGATGCTGAAAAACCTAAAGGACGTATTGTGATCATCAATACCTGTGGATTTATCGGCGATGCCAAGGAAGAAAGCATCGATGTGATTTTCCAACAAATCAAACGCAAACAGCAGAAAAAAATTGATAAGCTGTTTGTAATGGGTTGCTTATCGCAACGTTATTCGTCCGAATTGCCCGATGAAATCCCAGAAGTGGATGGTTTTTATGGTAAGTTCGATTTTGAACAGATTCTTACCGACCTGCAAATTGAAGCTGTTCATGACGATTCGCAAGCAAGGCATATTACCACACCTTCGCACTATGCCTACATCAAAATAGCCGAAGGATGCAATCGTGCCTGCTCCTACTGCGCCATTCCCATTATTACAGGCAAATACAAAAGTCGTAGCATCGACGATATAGAGCAAGAGGTACGTGCTTTGGTGGCTCGTGGTGTCAAAGAATTTCAGCTCATTGCACAAGATTTAACCTACTACGGCAAAGATTTGTACGGTCGCTATGCGTTGGCTGATTTGTTGGTGCGCCTTTCGGATATTCCAGGCGTAGCCTGGTTGCGCTTGCATTATGCTTATCCAACCCAATTCCCCTACGACATTTTGCCCGTAATGCGCGAGCGTGACAATATATGCAAGTACTTGGATATTGCTTTGCAGCATAGCTCGGATGCGATGCTGGCAAAAATGCACAGGGGTATTACTTGCGAACAAACCGAAGCTTTGTTGGCACGTATCCGCGAAGAAGTGCCAGGCATTTGCTTGCGTACTACCCTTATGGTAGGGCATCCTGGCGAAACTGAAGCAGACTTAGAACATTTGTTGGCATTTGTCGAACGACAAAAATTTGAGCGTATGGGGGCGTTTGCTTATTCTGACGAAGAAAATACGTATGCCAACCTTCACTATACCGATGATGTGCCCGATGAAGTAAAACAGCAGCGTTTGGACGTGTTGATGCGTGTGCAACAACGCATTTCGTATGCGCATAACCAAACCTTGGTAGGCACCACCCAGCGTGTTATGGTAGATAGAATTGAGGGAGAGTATTATGTGGCTCGTACGCAATACGATTCGCCCGAAGTGGATACTGAATGTTTGATTGCCTGCGCTGATGCAGAACTAAAAATCGGCGAATTTTACGAAGTACGCATTGTAAAAGCAGAAGAATTTGATTTCTACGCAGAAATTATAAAATAATTCGTTATTTTTGCACATAACCTTATTTGTCGCTATGAATCACAAAGAGCTGCAAGTTGAATTGGCACGCCGTTTGGGCATTACCCAGAAGGCGGTTGCGCCTTTATTGGAAGCCACTGCATCGGTGGTGGTAGATACCTTGCAAGAAAACACTTCGCTTTCTTTGTCGGGATTGGGCGTATTGGAAGTGCGTAAAAAACAAGATCGCGTATTGGTCAATCCAGTTTCGAAACAAAAAATGGTGATTCCGCCAAAATTAGCGCTTACTTTTAAGGTATCTTCTTCCTTTAAAAATAAACTCAAAAACCTACCAGCTCGTGGAAAATAAAAAAATCAGTTTACAAGAGTTGACCGATATTATTGCTTTGCAAGCAGGGTCATCCAAACGTTTTACCGAAAGTTTTTTGCGTCAGCTGGTTTTGGTGATGCAAGAGTATTTGGAAAAGGATGGCATGGTCAAAGTGAAGGGATTGGGCACATTCAAGTTGCTCTGGAATGAACCTCGAAAGAGTGTAGATGTGTCAACAGGACAGTCCATTGTACTTCCAGGCCATTACAAGGTGTCATTCTCGCCAGATGCGGCAGTAAAAGAACGTGTAAACGCTCCTTATGCCCACCTCGATACAGTCATGGGTGGTGCTGAAATTATTTCTTCGGTCGAAGAGACAACAACTCCATTCCTTGAAGAATCACTTGTGGAAGAGAATCAGCCCATGGAACCCGTTCAACCTGTGTTGGATAACACCGACCCCCCTGTTGTAGAAAATCCTCAACCTCAAGAAGATAAAAAGGAAGAAGCCGTAGCGACCCCTCAACCAACCCTCGAAAAACGACCCAAAAAGAAAAAATGGTGGGTGTTGTTCGTTATTATGGTTTTGCTTTGCTTGTTGGGAGCAGCTGGCTACTACTATCGTACGATCATTGTACCTTCCCAAAATATGGTTCCTCCATCTGCCATTCAATCGCCTGCATTGGTGGTAAGGATCGATACCATCGACGAGGTGATTACAGATACAGTTTCGCAAGTGGTTGTACCCGTCGATACGGTGGCAGCTCCCACCTTAACCCTCGAAAATTACACCTACAAAGATGCCTTGAATGCTCCTGTACGTGAAATCGTAACCGTTATTGATGGTAGCCGCTTGACCATGGTTTCGTACCGGGCATTTGGTCACAAAGCATTTTGGGTATATGTGTACGATGCCAATCGCAAGGTACTTTCCAGCCCTAATTCAGTAGAAAAAGGCATGCAGCTGGTTATTCCTGATTTGCCGATGTCGATTGTCGATCCCAATAATCCAGCTTGTTTGGAAAAAGCCTACGAGTTGGCGAAGAAATATTAACGGATATGGTCCAACAAAAAAGTCGAGCATTTGCTCGACTTTTTTGTATGCAGTTGCTTATATTAGCGTTTCAGCGTGAAGTGTCCGCTAAATTGTTGGTTGCGATCGGGCACGGTAATTACGTACCAATAGTCATCCATTGGCATTTGGTGACCGTTGTAGTTGCCATCCCAACCAGCAAATTCATCACCTTTAAAGGTAGCCAACAAGCGATGGAATCGGTCGAAGATTTGCACGTAAGCATCAGGGTACATATCAAATCCAGCAATCAACCACAAATCGTTGTTGTTGTCTTCGTTAGGTGTGAAGAATGCCATTGGCACGATAGGCTCGTAGATGGTCAGCATCAAATTAACGATGCTGTCGCAAGCGCATGCGCCGATTGATGTGATTTGAGTGGTTAGGCTGAGGGTGTATTCGTAAATACCTCCTTTTTTGTTGTCAGTTTTGATGTTAAAACCATTTTTGTCGTAGGTTCTACCTTTGCTAATGGTGTCGTTGATGACTTTTTCGTAGGTAGGTAGAACGGTTAGTTTTAGGGTGGTGGTACTGTCGATGTGCTCACAACCAGTAGCCTTTGATTTTACAGTATGGCTGGTTTCCAATAAGCCTGCAGTAGCGGTTTGGCGGCTGCTAAGGTTGAAATCGTTTTTGTCGTAAGGTTCGTTTTGGCAAATGTAATCGGTAATAACAGGTTGTAGTACCAAATACAATTGGTGGATGTTACGTGTACCATCTTCGCCCACTTCTTCGTATTCGTAGTAGCCCGACGAAGTGATGGACATGCCACCGAATTCATAGGGTTGGTCAGCAGGTTGTTTGACCTCTTTACTATCTTCTACCTTACAATCTTCTGGTGTGATGTAGAAAATTTCTTTCACATCGCCACTGCCACTTGCATGTGATGGAGTGCTACCAACTAACACTTCTCTAAACGAAATGTTATCAATGATGTAGTCGTTGCCACTGTGAGTACGAGTTTTGTTGATGATAATAAGCGATGCAGTTCCGGTAATGGGCGATTGCCAGTTTGCTACTTTGTATTCTTTCCAGTCGCCTTTAATAAGTTCGGTAAAATCCAAAATGGTATAGGTGTCAGTACCTTGTTTTAGCAGCATAGAAATGTTAGACAGATTGCTGATGCTGGTACTTTTTGCAATGAACGATAGTTCGTATAACTTGCCTGTTTGTACAGGTTCTTTGAGTACAGTTTCGTATTCAGAAAGATATGGATCATTTTCGTTGTTGCGGAAATCACCGTCAATTTCCAAGAAATATCGTCCTCCATTAGGAGCGGGTGTGGTATGGTCCATCGCATCATCGGATAGGCGCACGTAACCATTGCCTGAAGGCGTGGTGTTGCTGTCTGTTGGGTCGTAGTCCGATTTAGAGGTAAGGCTTGCATTTATACCAAACAGCAAGTAGTCGGAAGTAAAACCGTTGTACAAACCGCCAGCAAAAGTGCCGTCTTCAAAATCTCCGTTTACAACAAGTTCATCACCCAATGTGGTAGTAGGAGCTGTAGGTGCAGGCGTAGTGCCGCTGTGTGTAGTTGTACTGCTACTCACAGGATTGGTAATGATGCAAGTGTAAGTACGAACGGCTGTGTCGTCTCCTCCACGAGCAATTGTTGCTGTTAAGGTATTTGATGTTTCGGTCGAAGTGCTATTGTCTGGCAAGATCCAAGTATAGCTATCGCCTACTGTAGTGGCTGTTAATTCAAATTCGCTATCCAAACATTTGGTGTCGGTATGCGTAATGGTTGTGCCACAATCTAGTGTTGTTACACTGATACTTTCTGTGCTAGAGCATGTGCCGTTGGTTACCTTAAGGCTATAGGTGGTTGGTCCTGCTGTTGCAGGTGCAGTGGTGCTTAAAGTTAGTTCAGAACCAGTTGCATCGCCTGTCCATGCATAGGTAGGATTAGTACCTGCATTGCTTACGGTTGGGGTGATGCTAATGGGGTCGTTTAAACAAGGCTCTGGAGCTGTTGGCATGGTAATGGTAGGTTTGGTATCAACAGAAAGTTTAAAGTATTCTTCTGCAGAAGAACCAGATGTAGATAACATCGTTCCAAAATAAATGTCGTCCAAAGCAAAGTCGTTACCATCTTGTTGTGTGTTGTGGTTCCAAATAAAGATATGGGCATATACAGTACCTGTGAGAGTGCTGGGAACGGTGAAGTTTGTGGAATGAAACTCCCATTTTGCTAAATCGTCTTTATGAGCAATAGTGGGTGCCTTGAATTGGGCAAGTTGTTCTCCATTACCCCAATTCCCGTTGTATTCAATTCTAAACTCAAGATTTGACAAGGAATTTGGACCATGGTCTAAATAAGCACTATCAATATTGGCTACATAACAGCTAAAACGATATGTTACCCCTGGTTGTAGTTGTAAATCGCGTGCATACCATACTTTTACACCATTGCTCTGGGCGCCATCGCATACCAAAATGTTAGAGTTGTTACCAGAAACAGATGTTATGTGTTTGAAATATGGCTCTTTTACATCATTGGCATCTTTAGCAATGGTGGTAAAATTGGACATGGGATAGTTGCTACATGTTTTATTCATCAGTTGGTATTCAATATTGTGTCCTAATGAATTCGCAATAGCCTGATGATCTGGATAGTTGCTACAGCCTTTATCAAAGGTACCTTCGGTAATTAAGTTGCCTGTGTCAAAACTACTTCCACTGACAACAGCTTTACATTTGTATTCGCCTGCATGATCGGGTGTGAAGGATGAATTGCCGCGTGCATCTTCTATCTCATCTTCTACTCCGTTTATGATCTCGTACCAAAAATAATCATCGGCTGCAGTATTGGTAGCCTGAAATGTTGGGAACGTGCTGTTTTCGCAGATGGTTTTGTTTTCTTTGTAGGTTACGGCGGCGTAGCTTTGTGCTATAAAGCATAATAAAGTAGCTACTACTGTAATATATTTTTTCATAGTGTAAGAGTTTCGTGTATTTAAAGTATGCAAAAGTACTTAAAACTTATTAGAGCATCAAATTTTGTCTTTACTTTTCCGTAATTTATGCCTAAAAGGTATCGTAAAAAAACAGAATTGCAGGGGCAAAACCTTAAACAAAATTAAAATTCAGCATCCAATCGGTAGCAATTGCTGTGTTTGTTAAAAAAGTACTATCTTCGCATCAATTTAATAACCGAATCAACAATTAAATAAAAAATAAAATGGAAAAAGTTAGTTATGCATTGGGTCTAAGCATTGGTAATAACTTGCTTAGCAGTGGAATTAGAGATTTGAATGTAGAAAAATTTACCAAAGCAATTCAGGATGTATTGGGCGGTGTTCAACCCGAAATGACCTACGATGAAGCAAAACAAACATTGGATAAATTCTTCAAAGATTTGGCAGATAAAATCAATGCGCAAAACATCCAAGTAGGTAAAGAATTCTTGGAAAACAATGCTAAAAAAGAAGGTATTATTTGCTTGCCAAGCGGTTTGCAATACCAAGTGTTGCAAGTAGGTAATGGTAAAAAGCCAGGTGCTACCGATAAAGTTCGTTGCCACTACCACGGTATGTTGTTGGATGGTACTGTATTCGATAGCTCTGTTAACCGTGGCGAACCCGCTGAATTTGGTGTTAATCAAGTGATCCAAGGTTGGGTAGAAGCGCTTCAATTGATGCAAGAAGGTGCAAAATGGCGTTTGTTTATCCCCTCTGATATGGCTTACGGTGCACGTGGAGCAGGTCAATCGATTCCTCCTCACGCAACCCTTATTTTTGATGTTGAATTGATCAAGGTATTGTAATATGAGATATACCATTTGTTTGGCTTTGCTAATGCTTTTGCCTGTATCGGTAATGGCAAAGAAAAAGTCAACAAAAAACAAAAAGGCCCCCAAGGTAGAACTTACCACAGAAATTGACTCTGCCAGCTATGCGTTGGGTGTGTATATGGGTACGAAAAGTGCCTATGCCCTTGAACAACAAAACTTGCGAGCCGATGTATTTGCACGTGCCTATAACGATGCCTTGTTTGGTGTTGCAACTGTGATGACTGCCGATGAAGCGAGCAGCTATTTGGATGCATACGACAAAAAAATGGTGGAAAAAGAAAACGAAGCACGTAAAAACGAACAAGCTGCGTTTTTTGCTGCCAATAAAATGCGCGAAGGGGTAGTGGAAACGGCTTCTGGTTTGCAATACGAAGTTGTAAAACAAGGCGAAGGACCCACTCCAGGACCAACCGATCGCGTAAAAGTACACTACGAAGGCAGGTTGTTGGACGGCACAGTGTTCGACAGCTCCATTCAAAGAGGCAAACCCATTGAGTTTAACCTAAATCGTGTGATCAAAGGTTGGGCTGAAGGTGTTGCTTTGATGCAAGTTGGCGCTAAATACATGCTATACATCCCTTATGAATTGGGCTATGGCAAGCAAGGTGCAGGTGATGTAATCAAACCTTATTCTGCCTTGATTTTTGAGGTGGAATTGTTAGAAATCAAATAATTTAATTCGAAAAACATGAAAAAAACAATTTTATTATCCGCTATTGCCGCTGTAATGATGTCTTTGGTAGCAACCTCTTGCCACCAAGTTGGTAGCGTGAAAATTGAAACTGCTAACGATAGCCTTTCGTATGCAGCTGGCGCAGTTCAATCAAATGGACTTCTGCCATTTTTGAACGAAGCATTTGGTGTTGATTCGACCCAAGTTGATCAAGTCATAAAAGGAATGCGTAAAGTAACTGGTAATACATCAGAAAAACAAGCAGCTTACTTGTTGGGTATTTCTATCGGTACTCAATTGCACGATCAAGTGATTCAGTCGCTTAACTTCCGTATGTTCCGCGGCGATTCGCTACATGCCGTACAAGGCGATGCTTTTGTAGAATATTTTGTACGTGCATCAAAAGGTGATTCTACCATGATGAACCCAATGGAAGCACAATTGTACGTTACCACACAATCGCGTGCTATTCACTTGGATTCGTTGCAAGTGACTCCACAAATCTGCGATAGCTTGGCGATGGCATTTGGTGTGATGCAAGCAGAAGGCTTTGTTGACCAATTCTTGGTAGGCACCAAACAATACGATGAAGCTACCATCGAAGAAGTGTACAAAGGTGTATTGTCTGTTAATGGCATTGATGCTGACGAAAAATCATACAACGTAGGTATTCACATTGGTCAACAAATGGAAGACCAAGTAATTCCTTACATGCAAGCTGAATTGTTTGGTGATGATGAAATCAACAAAGATGCTTTCTATGATGCATTCTACATGGCATTGTTGGGCCAAGATTTGTTGATGGACGTAAACGAAGCAGGTGCTTACATCCGTCAAGAGGCTGAAAAACGCCAAGAAGCAAAAATGGAAAGTGAGTTCGGCGAAAACAAGTTGGCCGGTATCGCATTCTTGGAAAACAACAAGAACCAAGAAGGTGTGCAAGTAACCGCTTCTGGTTTGCAATACAAAGTGATTAAACCAGGCAAAGGTGCACAACCTACCATCGACAGCAAAGTAAAAGTACACTATCATGGTACTTTGATTGATGGTACTGTGTTCGATAGCTCAGTAGAACGTGGCACTCCATCAGAATTTGGCTTGACTCAAGTAATTTCAGGATGGACAGAAGGTTTGCAATTGATGCACAAAGGTGCTAAATACCAATTCTTTATTCCTTACGAATTGGCATACGGCTCTCGTCAAATGGGCGAAATCAAACCTTTCTCTACCTTGATTTTTGAAGTAGAATTGTTGGATATTGTGAAGTAAGATAGTACTTTGCGAAGACGGAATAAATTACCCTGTGTGCCTGTGCATACAGGGTAATTTCGTTATTTTTTTGTACTTTTGTGGCATGATGTTATTAGAAAAAGATACTATTTGTGCGATATCTACCCCTGCTGGAGTAGGGGGAGTGGCCATTGTGCGCATATCGGGTCCTGAGGCAATTAACATAGCAGCGTCTGTGTTGTCCATGTCGAAACCCTTGACAGAGAAAAGAGCCAATACCGTTTCGTTTGGAAAACTGGTAAAACGTGAGTTAGGACGTGTTGATGACCGTGAGGGAATAGTTAAGGAGGAAGTGTTGGACGAGGTCTTGGTGAGCTTGTTCCGTGCGCCCCATTCGTTTACGGGCGAAGACGTGGTAGAAATTGCTGTGCATGGGTCTATCTATGTGCAACGCGAAGCCATTAAGCTGCTGTTGGCAGCAGGCTGTCGCATGGCAGACCACGGCGAGTTTACCAAACGTGCCTTTATGAACGGCAAAATGGACCTTTCGCAAGCCGAAGCGGTGGCCGATGTCATTGCATCGCGCAGCGCGGCATCGCACAAGGTGGCGGTAAGCCAAATGCGTGGCGGATTTTCTCGCAAATTACAAGCCCTTCGTGCGCAATTGTTGCAATTTACATCGCTTATTGAGTTGGAGTTAGACTTTAGCGAAGAAGATGTAGAATTTGCCGATCGTAGCCAACTAAAAACCTTATCGACCGAAATAGAAACCGACATCAATCGCCTTATCAACTCGTTCTCGACGGGTAATGCCGTTAAAAACGGTGTGCCTGTGGCCATTGTGGGCGAAACCAATGCCGGCAAATCGACCCTGCTTAATTTGTTGTTGCAAGACGATAAAGCCATTGTGTCGGATATACATGGTACTACGCGCGATATTATTGAAGATACCACCGATATTGGTGGTATGCTGTTCCGTTTTATTGACACAGCAGGCATTCGTGAAACGTCAGACACCATCGAGAATTTGGGTATTAAGCGTAGTTATGGTGCCATTGAGAAGGCACAAATTGTGCTGTGGATGATTGATTCGACGGGCGTAAGCGAGCACATTGATTGGATGGCAACGCGCATTCTGCCACGTGCCGAAGGTACGCAACTGATTTTGCTGTTTAATAAAATCGATAAACTTTCTGACGACGAGCGCCGTGTACTAGACGGTATGTTTGCTGAGGTTGATGCACGTCGTTTCTACATATCGGCCAAATTTGACCAAGGTTTGGACGCAGTGCGCGAGGCGTTGGTAGAGGCATCGCACCTAACTGAAATAGACGATAATGACGTGGTGGTAACCAATATGCGCCACTACGAAGCGCTTGTAAAAGCCCATGCTGCCATTTTGCGCGTGCAAGAAGGCTTGGCTTCAGGCCTATCAGGCGAGTTCTTGTCGATGGATTTACACGACTGCCTCGATGCCCTAGGCAGCATCGTTGGCCAAATATCGTCCGACGAAGTGTTGGGCGAGATATTTAGTAAGTTTTGTATTGGGAAGTGAAAGGACTTTATTAATAGCTATCATAGACTATTAAAGGTGCTCATTTTGAGCACCTTTGTTGTTTTTAGTGATAAAGTCAAGTTGTCATTGATATAGCATAGTTTATCACTTTTTGGGGCCATATTTGTGCATTTACTATTGTCATAAGATTTAGTATAACCGATGGATTTATAGGTCAGGAATTATCTGTCAAAGTAACGATATTAGTTAGTTGGCACCGAACTCATCATAAAAAAGAAATGCTGCAATTTATTTGGAGGTTTATCTGATTATTATGTAATTTTGCACCCACTTTTGAAAACCATATAAAATTTAGCAATGCAGCAAAGTAGAATGTACATATTAACAACATCAATTCGAGGCAACAAATGCTTTGAAGGTATGTCGTGTGTTCATACTCTTAGCATTGAGTCCATCGGTTTAACTTTCCAACAGACGTATAAATCAATAGGGATATAGTTAGATGCCTATATCTCGATAGAGAAAAAACAACAGAATAGTTGGAGAGTCCTTACCAAACTTTCCAACTATTTTTGTTTTTATACCCATTGGTGACGTTCTTCCTCTCCGTCTATTCCGTCCAATGGCAATCAACAAGATTTAGTATTAACTACGCAGTGATGCGGTAAAAAATAGAGAAACTATGAATTACAAATTTGACGGAAATAAGGTGTTTTTTACATCTGATACTCACTTTTATCACGCCAACATTATCAACTTCTGCAAAAGGCCATTTGCAAATGTTGAGACAATGAATGAGGCGTTAATTGAAAATTGGAATGCAGTTGTTGGTGTAGATGATATCGTCTTCCACCTTGGGGATTTTTGTTTTGGTGGCTCATCTGAATGGACTAACATACTCAATAGGCTCAATGGAAAGATATATCTAATTGTCGGCAACCATGATCTCAAGAATCTTAGGAAGGGGTATTACAAGAGGTTTGAAGAGGTTGTGATGCAGATGCACATAGAAGTGGACAAGCAAAGGATTTACTTAAACCACTGCCCATTCTTGTGCTATGCTGGAGCCTATGACGGTGCTTGGCAACTATTTGGTCATGTGCATACATGTGAAAATAATATTGGCAAAGATGCGCCACGGCTGAATATGATATTCCCTACGCAGTATGATGTCGGAGTTGATAACAACAACTTTACACCTATATCGTTTGAGAAGGTAAAGCGAATAATAGAAAAGCAAGTAGAACAATTTAACAAGAATAACAGATAAGGAGTTTGAATCATGAAAATACAATACGCATCTGATATACATTTGGAGTTGTCAGATAATTTAAGATTTATAAAGAGTGAGCCATTTGAGGTTACTGGTGATGTGTTGGTTTTTGCAGGTGATACCGGTTATTTACGGGATAGAACACTCCCT
>JAZQZN010000021.1:0-1958 GCA_045634045.1 Candidatus Enterocola sp.
AACGCAACCCGCAACCCGCAACTTTTTTTGGTTTGCCTTAGGCGTGCGTGATCGTGTACGTGTACCTTATATATATAAAATAAAAATTAAAAAAAATAATATACCTATAGGGTTGCAGTTACAGAAGCAGACGGAGACCAAAAAATACAGAAAAATGCAACCTGAAGTTGCGGGTTGCAAGTTGCGTTTTTGATTCCGCTTAAGGCGCAACCCGCAACTCGCAACTTTCATTAAAAATCACTTTTGAATAGGCGAATGTTCCTTTACCCTACATACACTCAGAACCCCAGCCGTAGCAGCCAATCCTAAAGCCACCCAAAGACAAATCACTTCTCCGCCACCTTGATTGCCAAATAAATGGAACAATACAGCAACCAAAGCAGTACCTAATGTCTGTCCCAATACACGAGCGGTTCCAAGCATACCACTGGCACCACCGCTTCGCTGAATAGGAGCCGAAGTAGTAATCGTTACATTGTTCGGTGTTTGGAAAAAACCGATGCCGATACCGCATATCGCCATTCGCCAGCCCAACTCCATGGGAGAAGAAATCTGTCCCAAAGTAGCCAATAGACACAAGCCTAGAGCAAAGATACCCATTCCCAATGCTCCTAAAAGCCCTGGATGTACCCGTTCAATCAATCGTCCGGCAAGGGGAGCCGTCAAGGTAGTTGCTAACGGCCAAGGAGTCAACAACAATCCCGTTTGAGCGGCACTTAGCCCTAAGGTATGTTGCATAAAGAACGGCAAAGAAACGAGTGCCAACATCTGAGCGGTAAAACAAGTAATACTGCATCCTATGGAAAGAGCAAATATAGGTATCTTGAACAAATCGACAGGAAGAATAGGCATCGGAAGCTGCAATTGCCTACGGATATAGACCACTCCCACAATCACCGCTACTACCGCTTGGAGTATCAGCAATGTAGAGAATCCATCGTGCGCAATTTGCTCAATGGTATAAATGAGCAATCCGAAGAATACAGCATTCAAGACCACACTCTGTCCATCAAGTTTTCGAACGGTCTTGGACGGAGGATTATGCGGCAATAGTTTCCAACCTATAAAGAGGGCTGCCAATCCCAACGGGATGTTCATCAGGAATATCCATGACCAATGGCCGATAGAAAGAATTGCACCTCCTAAAGCCGGCCCCGAAGCCGCCGTAACCGCTACAATCACCGCATTGGCAGCCATGACTCTACCTAATCGGTTAGGAGGGAAGATAATTCGCAGAAGGGCTGTATTGATACTCATGGTACAAGCACCACCAATTCCCTGTAAGACACGTGCCGCCACCATCATTTCGAACGAACGGCTCATGGCACACATGAAAGAAGCCGCAACAAAGATACTCACGCCACAAAGAAAAACACGCTTGTAACCGAATACATCGCCAATGGCAGCAAAACCAAGCAACATCATGGTTACGATCAACTGATAAGCATTAACCACCCAAATGATATTGGAAGGTGTCACATCAAATTCTTTCGATAAGGTAGGTAGGGCGACATTCATGACCGTGCCGTCCAATACCCCCATCATAATAGCAGCCAAAACTGCAATGACAGCCAGATAGGAGTGGGTAGTATTCGTTTTCTTTTCCTTGCTCATGCCCACAAAGTTACAAAAAGATTCTATTAATTATGTTAAAGAACACGGAAAAACAAAGATTTGTTGAGAAATAGTTGTATCTTTGCAGCGATAAAAACAGTGGAGAGATTTGAGTAGCTTGCAACCACGGAAAAAAATGCTAAAACAACATTGACTTTCTATGTCCACCTACTCTGAATTCCTATCCCCCGTTTGATTTAATCATTAATTTTCAACTTTCAATTTTTAATTTAAAATGGGATACTTATTCACATCCGAATCGGTGTCTGAAGGACACCCCGACAAAGTGGCCGACCAAATATCGGACGCTGTGCTTGACAAATTGTTGGCATTTGACCCCAATT
>JAZQZN010000022.1:0-31167 GCA_045634045.1 Candidatus Enterocola sp.
TTTTTATGTATATACTTAACACTGTATCCTTCTTCTAACATATGCATATACTTTAGTCGTTCTGCATATCCATGTTTGTTACGCTTTTTTGACATAAAAAACCCCGAAAGTTTTTTTGTCTAACTTTCGGGGTTCATATCATCCGTATAGAGAGGATGCTTCTCTTTTTATAAGGTTAGCAACGGTAATTAGTTTGCTTTTTCAGAGATAAATTTGATACGGATCAATCGTACTTCTTCTTCGGTAAAGTCGCCGCCCAATTCGTTCAACGCTTCGTCAATGTCGTCGGTGGTTGATTCTGCAAAGTATTCCATGATTTCGTCCACCTTGTCTGGGTCCATTACTTCGTTGATGAAGTAGTCGATGTTGATGCGGGTACCCGAATAGATGATGGCTTCAATTTCATCAATCAATTCTACAAAATCCAATCCTTTTGAAATGGCCAAGTCGTCCAAGCTGATTTTGCGGTCAATTGCCTGAATAATAAATACTTTTAGTTTCGATTTATTGGCAACGGTGCGTACGCGCATGTCTTCGGGGCGTTCAATTTCATTTTCTTGAACGTGCTTTTTGATGAGCTTGATGAACTCTTCGGCATAGGGCTTGCTGGCTTTGCCTGCTCCAACACCAGGGATGTTTTGTAGCTCCTCAATGGTAATGGGGTAGGTGGTAGCCATCGACTCCAACGATGGGTCTTGGAAGATGATGTAGGGAGGTTCACCCAACTGTTTTGCCACTTTTTTACGCAAGTCTTTTAGCATCGAGAACAGCGCTTCATCGGCTGCACACGAACCAGATTTACGTGCTGGTACTTCTTCCTCTTCCTCAAAATCGTTGTCTTTGGTAATTTTGAATGAGGTGGGTTTTTTGAAGAAAGCTTTGCCAGCTTTGGTCACTTTTAGCACCCCATAGTTTTCAATTTCCTTGTCGATATAGCCTGAAATCATAGCCTGACGGATCACGGTGTGCCATACTGAGGCATCATCACTTTGTCCCGTAGCGAAGACTTCCAGTTCTTCGTGTTTATAGTCCAATACTTCGGAAGTTTCTTTCCCTACAATAATATCAACGATATGTTCTGCTTTGAATTTTTCTTTTACCGCCAAAATGGTTTCGATGACGGTACACAACATTTCTTGTGCTTCCATTTGTTTTTTTGGATGTAGGCAATTGTCACAGTTGCCACAGTTGTCGAGGGTATATTCTTCACCAAAGTAGTGAAGCAGCAGCTTGCGTCTGCAAACCGACGATTCGGCGTAAGCGGCAGTTTCGTTGAGTAGCTGTTTCCCTATCTCCTGTTCGGCAATTGGCTTGCCTTGCATAAATTTTTCTAATTTCTGAATGTCTTTATTGGAGTAGAATGCAATGCATTGGCCTTCGCCTCCATCTCTCCCAGCTCTTCCTGTCTCTTGGTAGTAGCCTTCCAAACTTTTGGGAATGTCGTAGTGGATCACGTACCTAACGTCAGGTTTGTCGATACCCATTCCAAAAGCAATGGTTGCTACAATAACTTCCACTTTCTCCATCAAGAAATTATCTTGGTTTTCAGAACGTGCGCTCGAATCCATACCAGCATGGTATGCCAACGCGTTGATGCCATTCACGCGCAAGGTCTCAGCCAAATCTTCCACCTTCTTACGGCTCAAGCAGTAGATGATGCCAGATTTGCCCTCTTGCGATTTAATGAACTTGATAATTTCTTTGTCAATACTTTGGTTCTTTTTTCGAACCTCGTAGTATAAATTTGAACGATTAAACGACGACTTGAAAACTTTGGCTTCACTCATGCCCAAGTTTTTCTGGATGTCGTGTTGAACCTTTGGAGTTGCGGTAGCGGTGAGCGCAATAACAGGTGCATTGCCAATTTGGTTAATAATTGGGCGTATTTTTCGGTATTCTGGACGGAAATCGTGTCCCCATTCCGAAATACAATGCGCCTCGTCAACGGCATAGAACGATATTTTTACGCTTTGCAAAAATAGGATATTTTCTTCCTTCGTGAGCGATTCGGGAGCAACGTACAAGAGTTTGGTTTTGCCACTCAATACGTCGGCTTTTACTTCCTCAATGGCGGCGCGTGTAAGCGACGAGTTGATGAAGTGTGCGACTCCTTCTTCGCGGCTAAACGAACGCATGGCATCCACTTGGTTTTTCATCAATGCAATCAGGGGAGAAATAACAATGGCTACGCCGTCCATCAAGAGTGATGGCAGCTGGTAGCAAAGTGATTTACCTCCGCCTGTGGGCATCAATACAAACGTATCGCTGCCAGCAAGCAAGTTTTCGATAATTGCTTCCTGATTTCCCTTAAAAGTATCGAATCCAAAATTCTCTTTTAGGGCATTGATAAGTGCTGTGTTTTTTGCCATAGTTTAGCAAATATAGTAATCAAAATTTAGAAAGAAAATACTTTTATCAAAAAAAGTGGTTAATCCTTTAAATTTTTTGTCAATTTGCTAGCAACGATGTCGCGCGTAATCACCAGCTCCTCGATGGCTTCTGAGGGCACCGAATACATGTAATCCATAATAACGGTTTCGGCAAGCGAGCGTAAACCACGCGCTCCCAACTTGTATTCGATGGCCTTGTCAACAATATAGTCCAATGCATCGTCCGTAAAGCTGAGCTTCACATTGTCCATGTCAAACAGCTTGATGTACTGCTTAACAATCGAGTTTTTAGGCTCTACCAAAATGCGACGCAAGGCTTCTCGGTTAAGGGGTTCCAAGTAGGTTAAAATGGGCAAACGGCCAATAATCTCTGGAATCAACCCAAACGACTTGAGGTCTTGTGGGGTGATGTATTGCAACAAGTTTTCACGGTCAATTTTATGCACCTCTTTGGCTGCCGAATAACCTACGGTTTTGGTATTTAGGCGGTTAGCGATGCGTTTTTCGATGCCGTCAAAAGCGCCACCGCAAATAAACAGGATGTTTTGTGTATTTACGGCAATGAGTTTTTGCTCGGGGTGTTTACGACCACCTTGAGGTGGAACATTCACTACAGAACCTTCCAACAATTTGAGCAACCCTTGTTGTACACCCTCTCCACTGACGTCGCGTGTGATGGATGGGTTGTCGCTTTTACGGGCAATTTTGTCTATTTCGTCGATAAAAACAATGCCTCTTTCGGCTGCTTCTACGTTGTAGTCGGCCACTTGAAGCAGTCGGGTAAGGATGCTTTCGATGTCTTCACCCACATAACCCGCTTCGGTCAATACCGTTGCATCTACGATGGTAAAAGGCACATGCAAGCGTTTGGCAATGGTTTTGGCAAGCAAGGTTTTTCCTGTACCAGTCGAACCTACCATGATGACGTTCGATTTTTCAATCTCCACCTCATCGCCCATGTCCTTTTGAAGCAAGCGTTTGTAGTGGTTGTACACCACTACACTCAAACTTTTTTTGGCATTGTCTTGACCAATGACGTATTGGTCCAAAAATTCTTTTATTTCCTTGGGCTTTGGCAGCTCTTCCAAGTTCAAGCCCAATTTACTTTTGCTGCGCTCTTTGAGGGTTTCGCGCACCATTTCGTGGGCACTTTCGGCACATTCGTTACAAATGTTACCGTCAAAGCCCGTCATGAGCATGGCTACATCTTTTTCGCTACGTCCGCAAAAGCTACAGTGTTGTTCTTTTTTTGCCATTATTTGTTTGCTTTAATCAACACTTCGTCAATCATACCATACGCTTTGGCTTCTTCGGCAGTCATCCAGTAGTCGCGATCAGAATCTTTTTCGATGCGTTCAAAAGGATTGCCCGAATGGTCCGCAATGATGGTGTACAATTCTTTCTTCAATTTTTGAATTTCGCGTGCGGTAATTTCGATGTCCGATGCTTGACCTTGAACACCACCCAAGGGTTGGTGAATCATAACACGTGAGTGTTTCAATGCCGAACGTTTGCCTGCAGCACCTGCAGTAAGCAATACAGCACCCATCGATGCAGCCATACCCGTACAAATGGTAGCCACGTCGCTGCTGATAAATTGCATAGTGTCGTAGATGCCTAAACCAGCATATACAGATCCACCAGGTGTATTTAGGTAGATCGAGATGTCTTTGCCAGGATCGGCAGAATCCAAATACAATAGCTGTGCTTGGATGACGTTAGCAGTGTAGTCATCCACCTGGGTACCCAAGAAGATGATACGGTCCATCATCAAACGCGAAAAAACATCCATCTGAGCCACGTTCAGCTGACGTTCCTCAATGATGGTAGGCGAAATATAGCTGCTGGTAATGTCCATGTACTTGTCCAATGCCAAGCCATTCATGCCCAAATGCTTTGTAGCATATTTTCTAAATTCGTTGTTCATGATATATATTTGTTGATTTGTTGATTCTAAAATTCTTTGCCCATAAACAAGCGAGGCAAGTTGCATCCTATAAAGTTGCCTATAATGGCCCAAAGCCATGCCCATAGTAGCATGGGTTCAAATTTGCCGTGAAATAGGGCGGCTGCATAATAAAACGCGTCGGCTACGCAGTGAGGCAATCCACACAAGATAAAAACAGGAACACCAAAAAGCAAGGGCCAGTAGTGTTTTTGACGAGCACCATATACTGCCAAGGTCATGATCATACCTGTACCTACCGAGGTCATTAGTAGGCCATGCCACGATGCGTTCAAGCGCGCTGTTAAAATAGTTTGTAGGTTGGTGATAACAGTTTCGTTGCTAACGTAGTAGGCAATCCATGCTGCCAACGCACAACCCACTGCATTGAGCAAAATCATAGGGAGCAACTTCCACATTTCTTTGAGGGGTAAGAAGCCTGATTTGCCCGTGTATAGTTGTGCTCCACACATCACTACGCTAAGCAATCCAAAGGCAAAAAGCACTGCCCCCGCAATGCCGCCAACACGTAGGTAAACCAACCCACCCGTACCGATGAGTAGGCCTGCAAATACTGATAATAATACAAACTGTTTGGTCATATTTCCTAATTTTCAGCGAAAGTACTGCAAAAAAGGGAAATAACAAATTTTTTTCTGCAAAGAAACGAAAGAACTAAAAGATGTTAAATATTAACGGCACGTCTTGCGCCGTTGTAATAATTGTATTTACCTTTGCGGCATCGAAACATCTTAATTTTTAATCGACATGAAATCCACTCTTTTTGTTGGCATCGTTGCGATGCATAGTTGTGTAACCCTTATTCACATCGTGCTATGTTTGGGTTAGATCAAATCTCATGGGGTAATTTTTTGCTGGCCATTGTTTTGTTGTGCTTGCTGTTCAATGCAGGGGTGTGGTTGTATTTTCGTTTTAAGTCCGACAATACCCCCAACCAACTACAGCAAAGTCGTCAGCAGAAATTTAATCAATCATTACCGTTTTAAGTAGGTTTTGACTAATTGACTACGTGTTGATGACCGACAGGGAATAATCGGTGCATCGAGTATTTATAAACATCTTAATCTTTTTTTTATGAAAACAACACTTCAAAAATCCGTTTCAGCGGTACTGATGTGTGCCGTAGCAACTGCTACATGGGCACAAGGTAATGGCGTTTCCGCCTTAGAAAAAGCCAATGCAGAAATTCTTTCGTATGTCGAACCCATGACCCAACTGTTCTATGTGGTGTGTGCTGTTATTGGGCTGATTGGTGCCATCAAAGTGTATGGAAAATGGTCAGCAGGCAGTAGCGATACCACCCGCACAGCGGCATCGTGGTTTGGTGCATGCGTATTTGCCGTTGTAGCAGTAACAGCCATTAGAGCATTCTTCATCGGCTAAGATGGCATCCTATCCAATCAACAAAGGGGTAGGGCGCAGTGCGATATGGTCGGTGTTGTGGCGTTTTTGTGCCAATCAAAATAACGGTGAACACAGCAGGTTGCACCGCAGGGCAGCTCGTCGCATTCCATATCGCATCAGTTTTGATTGTCCCATCAAAGAGTTAATACAACGTGAAAACTAATTTAGGAAAATCCATCAAAGATTGCTTCCCGCTGTTGGCGTGGGAAAACGGTTGCCTGATTAGCCAGTATGCAGACGTAACCGTGGTGTTGCAGGTGACCCTGCCACCCGTATTTGGGCGCGATGCAGCTGCTTTTGAGCGCGACCATGCCACCTGGGTAAGGGCAATGCGCCTGTTACCCGACTATACTTTGGTTCATAAGCAAGACGTGTACCAAGAAATGGCATATGTACCCAGCAAGGAGGATGCCGATTCGTTTTTGTCGGAAGCATCCAACCTGCATTTTACGGGACGTACCTATTTACAGCATACTTGCTATGTTTATCTAACACTGTCGAGCAGCGAAAATTTTCAAACAAAAAGTACCGCATCGATGCTGTGCAGCGCACGCATTGTACCACGCGATATGCAAGATAAAGCCCGCATCACCGATTTTATGGACAAAGCCATGCAGTTTTGTGCTGTACTATCGGAAGCTGGCTATCCCACCATCCGCCTACAAGAAGATGGCATGATAGGCAATGCGCATGCAGCCGGATTGCTGGCGCAATACTTACGGCTGCATTTTTCAGCCATGCCCTCGAGCATGGCTGATTTTCACCTAAGCGGGGAGGATTTTATGGTAGGCGACAAGTACGTGAGTTTGTTTTCCCTGCATGCGGCACCCTCCCTCCCCGCTCAGGTGAAAACGCATCGCCCTCATCCGTCCTACTCCAACGCCAACTTGCCCTTGTCGTTCATGCACGGAGTCGGTTTTGGCTTGCCCTTCTCGCACATTTACAACCAATATTTTTTCTTAGACAACCACCAGCAAACCCTTAGCCGCATCGAAAAGAAAGGACGCGAGCAGCAATCCCTGTCAGCCCTTTCGCGCGAAAATGCCATCAACAAAACGTACAACGACGCTTTTCTCAACGAAGCCATTGCACACGATAGGCGTGCGGTTCGCTGTGCCGTTAATGTACTGTTGTGGGACACCGACTACTACCAGCTGCTACAAAAAAATACCCTCGTGTCGGCACGTTTTGCCGAAGTGGATGCTTTTGCCGCCAAGACCGAGGGCATTGTGCCATTGCTGTATTGGGCGGGGATACCAGGCGCAGGATCGCAATATCCCTGCGAAATGACCTTTCTTACCTTTTTAGAGCAGGCTGCCTGTTTGCTCCAGCTAGAAGGAAATGCACTATCTGTCCCTACCACAGCAGGCGTGCGCCTTTGTTCGCGCCTTTCGGGTACTCCTATGCAGGTCGATTTGTCCGATTTGCCCCTGCAGAAAGGCTACATCCACAACCGCAACAAATTTATCGTAGGACCATCTGGTTCAGGTAAGTCCTTTTTCACCAACCACCTCGTCCGCCACTACTACGAGCAGGGTAGCCACGTTGTGCTAGTTGATGTGGGCGATAGTTACAAAGGACTTTGCCAGCTCATTGCTGAAAGCACCAATGGTGAAGACGGCATCTACTACACTTATACCGACGAGCATCCCATTGCTTTCAATCCATTTTATGCTGCCGATGGCTACTATTCCATCGAAAAAAGAGAGCAGCTGGCATCGCTCATTTTTTGTCTATGGAAAAACGAAAACGAAGGCATCACCAAAGCGGAAGAAACCCACATTGCTGATGCCATCAACGGCTATTTGCAGCGTGTGGTTGATCAGCACTGCCAGCCATCGTTCAATACCTTTTACGAGTACTTGCAAGCTACCTTCAAAAAACACTTACAAGAGCAGGCGGTACGCAAGGTGCATTTCGATATCGACAACTTGTTGCAGGTACTGCGCCCCTACTACCAGGGTGGCATGTACGATTACCTACTCAATGCTACCGATAACATTGATTTGCTGCAAAAACGCTTCATTGTGTTTGAAATCGACAACATCAAGGACCATAAAACCTTGTTCCCTGTGGTCACGCTGATTCTGATGGATACGTTTATCTCCAAGATGCGCCACCCAGCAGTAGCCGCTGCCCGCAAGTTGATTTTGATCGAAGAGGCATGGAAAGCCATCTCGAAAAATGGAACAGCCGAATTTATCAAATACCTCTTCAAAACGGTGCGCAAACACTTTGGTGAGGCCATTGTGGTGACTCAGGAAATCGAAGATATCGTGGGCAACGAGGTGGTGAAAAATACCATTCTCTCCAATGCAGATTGCAAAATTTTGCTTGACCAACGCAAGTATGCCCACAAATTTGATGAAATTAAAAATACCCTTTCGCTCACTGAGCACGAAGCTGCCCTGGCACTATCGCTCAACCAGGATCTATCCACCACCCAGCGCAATCCTTACAAAGAAGTGTTCGTTACGTTCAATGGCCATGATGCTGCGGTGTATGGTTTAGAAGTATCTCGCTCCGAATATTGGGTATATACTACTGAGAAAAAAGAAAAATTACTCCTACAGCAAGCCGTTTGCCAACATGGTTCCATCAAGGCAGCCATTGAGCATTTGGTTGCTGCTAAACATCCCGTACCATGAAAAGAACAATACTAATTACATTGGTGCTGATGAGTTCGCTTGCCCTGCATGCGCAGTTTGTCATCAGCGACCCTGCTTCGGTGACGCAACGTGCCACCATTTGGTTTCAGGAATTTGCCGAAATGCTCAAAACCTTTAACGAAACAGCACAGCAAACCTACAACACGGGCGAAATGTTGGAGCAATCCAAACGTGCCTTGGAGAAGCTGCAAAAAGTCAGCGACTTTGTACAGTCGTCGTCCCTTTCGATCGACATTGTCAACGAGGGGATGCAAATGGCGCAGCAGATTCAGCAAATCAACGAACATTTTGGGCAGCTAAAATCGCTCACCGAGCAAGAAATTGCCAATGCACTTTGCTTTTCCATCGAAATTGGAGAGCAGGTATCCGAAAAGGTAGAAGAAGCCAAAACCATGTTGGGCAAGAAAGGTAACAACGGCGAAATGTCCGACTACGAGCGTATTCAGCTACTGCAAAAAATCAAGAAAGACATCAAAGATATCCGTGCCATGCTGACCAAAGTGCAAAAGCGTTTCAAAGACAAAAGTTCTACCGCTTTGCTGGATTCCTACTTGCGTACCATGACCAACGATGTGATTTTTTACGGCTTAGCCGAACAATACGCAGTGGATTACGATCCTGGCTCAGTTGTCAAACGAGTCGAAAAAGCGAAAAAGAAATCTACAACCCAATCAACCAGTACCACGAAAAAATAACGTTATGACATTACTTTCCATACCTTCCGTTGGTTCGCTCATTGCGCAGCAGCTTTCGCAGCTTACGCAACTGGCCGAACAATACGTTGACGAACTGATACTACCTGCACAGCTGCTTTGTGGCTTGTTTGCTTTTATTTATGTAGGCGCTAAGCTGTGGAGTACGTGGGCAAGGGGAGAGCGCATCGATTTTTATCCCTTGTTGCGTCCTTTTGCCGTGGGGCTAGTGGTGGTATGCTTTCCCACCTTTGTGTCGCTGTTGGACGTGGTGGTTTATCCCCTCGAACTTGCCATGGATAGCTTGCTCGAATCGGCTCAACCTGATTTTTATACCCAGCAAGCTGCCTATCTACAGGTGGCAGAGCAGGTACGTGATGCTGTGGCTGTGTTTGAACGCAACCACTTAGACCACGAAACCCTGATTACTGCAGAGCATACTGCCACAGAGTCTTTCCAACATTGTGTAGCCATTGCTGCGCGCATGAGCCAACTTTTGCTTTCGGGCGTGTCTTACTTTTTGCAGATTTATGTGCAGCTAGCAAAATTGGTCCTGTTGCTCATCGGACCTTTTGCTTTCGCCCTTTCGCTCCTGCCTGGTTTTCAGCAGAACATCCAACAGTGGGTGGCCCGTTATTGGCACGTTGCCTTGCTGCTACCGTTTGTAACGTTGGTCAGCTTTATGGTGTCGTTGCTGTTTACGGGTTGTGTATTTCCTACCCTTATTGAGCTGCTAAGCCCCTATACCAACGAGGGCTACACCTTTGCCGACTACCAGCAGGCAATGCATGCACAAACCATGGTACACCTGTTGTGGCTGTTGTTTCATTTGCTATCGGCAGCCTTGTATGCTTTGGCTCCTGCCTTTGCCACCTGGATTGTTCGGCCCGATGGCACCACACCTTGGAATCGTCTTGTTACTAAAACCGCATAATTATGTTTCAATCACTCAAAACCATACAAAGTGCTTTCGCCTTGTCGCGCATCTATTTGGTGCTCATTACCCTCTTGGCGTTGGGTATCAGTGGCTATGCCATCTACGCTTCCTACCAGTTTGCCGAAGCCCAACGCCAGAAGATTTATGTGCTGGATCAGGGGCAGTCGTTGCTGATGGCCCTTTCGCACGATGTGGCAGACAACCGTGTGGCAGAAGCCAAGTCGCACATCAAGCATTTCCACGAATATTTTTTTACCCTATCGCCCGAGAAAACTGCCATTGAGAGCAATTTAGCACAGGCCTTGCAGCTGGCAGATAACAGCGCATCGGAGGTCTATTTGCGCCTTAAGGAAGAGGGATTTTACGAACGCATCATTGCTTCAGGCATTGTTTGCGAAGTACAAATTGACAGCATTGTCATTGATGATGCCACCTATCCCTATCAGGTAAGAACCTATGGTGTGACCTCTTTGGTGCGTCGTTCCAGCATCACGTACCGTAACTTAGAAACGGTGTGTTCGTTGCTGAATTGCACCCGCACCGACAACAATCCACACGGCTTTTTGATGGAGAATTGGCAGGTAGTGGACAACAGCGATATTAAAGTAATAGAACGATAAAACCATGAAAAAACAGCAGCAATTTTTACACACGGTATCGGTCATGGTTACCCTTTTTGCCGTGCTACTTTTCTATTTGTTGGGCGGAGGAAGTGCCGTAGGTAGCAGCACTGCAGCAGCCCCAGTTGCCGTTGGAGTCAACGTACAGCTCCCCCAGGCTACCAATCAGGAACTTTCGGGAGGCAGGATCGAAGCCATGCAACGCATGCAGGCGGAAGAGGATGCCAATATGCGGACGCATGCCAAGCAGCAATCGTCTTCGTTTCGATGGTTGCAGCAGGATACCACCGCCAAGCCGATGGCGGAGGAAAAAACCGTGCAACCGCCTGTAAGGACCGTAGCGTCGGGCAGAAGCGTGGCAGCACCTACGGCAGTGAGGGTAGGCAGAAGACCGCCCAAACCAATCAATGTTGACAGCGTAATTGCAGTTAAACAGCGCGAATTTGAACAAAAGCACGGAATATCCATCACTACTGGGGAGGCAACGACGGCACTTTCGGGTCTTGCCAATGAACCAACTTCATTGGCGACGGTGGTACAGCCTATGCATGCAGGTTTTTATGGGTTGGCATCGGATGCCAACCCCACTGCCCCGATTAGGGCAGTGGTGCACGGTGTGCACAAAAACCTGCAGCAAGGCGCCATCGTGAAATTACGTTTGCTGGATGCCATCGAAATTGAGCATACCCAGATACCACCCAATACTTTCTTGTACGGCAAGCTTTCGTTAGCATCGTGCCGTGCCATGATCAAGATCCAAAACATCCAATACCAGAATAGGATTTTCCCCTTCTCGGGTACCATTTACGACAAAGATGGATTTGAGGGACTGTACGTTCCCGACAACCACATTGATGAGGCAACCCGCAAGGCGGGAGCACAAGTTATCGGCAGTGCCAACCTGCAATTACCATTGCCATCGTTAATCGGAGCAGCCGCTAATACTGCCATTAGCGCTGCACAATCGGTGGCACAATCGGTCGTTAGTCAGCAAAAAATAACCATTTCGTCCAACTATTTAGTAACCATTAAACAGCAATAACCACGCATGAAACGTTTCTTATTTTTCCTATTGTGGAGTGGCATTAGCCTTTGGGCTTTTGCCAACACCACGTTCTACATCAATCAGACGCAAAAAGTAGCCTTTCAGTTTTCTTCCGATATCAAGTACGTGGATGTGGGTAGTCCACAGGTTGAGGTAGCAAAAATGGCAGATGGGCAAACCCTGGTGGTACGCTCACTGCAGCCAGACTTATCTTCCACCACCTTGTCGGTAGTTACTGCCAACGGTAAATACTACCTCTACACCTTGTCGTATGCATCTGATTTGCCCTTTTTGCACTATCGAGTAGAGCAGGGTGAGGTAGCATCGCCCACCATTCAGGTGGCACAATCGCAAACCACCCACCTTATTTCGCCCATGGCCATTACCGATTGGGCGGTAGGCAACGATACGCTTATTGCAGCGCATGCTGATGGCATACAAAACATGTTGCGTGTAAAAGCAGTAGGTGCATTTCGTCACGAGGCATCACTGACCTTGTTGGATGCGCAGGGCAAGCTGCATACCTATCGATTGCGCTATGTGGATGCATCGCCCACCCTCTCGGTGCAGCTCAACGAGCAGGTAGCTGCAGATGCCTTGTTTCGTGCCAATCCTAAAGATACTTGCGCGCTCAATAAGGTCGCCCGAAAGGCCTTGCAAGAACCCTATACCAACAACCATTTAGGGGTGGTAGAACACAAAATGCAGCTGGCATTGGTGGGGATTCATAGCCACAAAGACTGGTTGTTGTTGCGCTTGCAGTGTCAGAATCGCAACAACATTGACTACGACATTGATTTTATAAAGGTTTATATTGCCGACAAAAAAGGGAGCAAACATACAGCCATGCAAGAAACTGAAGTTACTCCCTTTTATACTTACCCTGCCGATGGATTGAGCAGTACATTGCACGCGCATCAGCAGCAAGATTTGGTGCTATTTTTTCATCGATTTACCTTGCCAAAACAACGCATCCTATACATCGAGCTGTTCGAGAAGAACGGTGGCAGGCACTTGCTTTTTACCGTTTCTCCCAAAGAATTGTTGCGTGCCAAGGCTATTTCTGGACCCTTAGTGAGCCAACCATAGCTCAGGGTTTTGCAGCAACTTGTCTTTCCATACTTGGAAATACAATTCGGTTTTGTTGCCGTCTTCGGGGTCAGAATAAATCGAACCAATATTTTGTTTGGCCTTTACCTTATCGCCAGCCTTTACGTTTACTTTCGTAAGGTTGGCGTAAACGGTGCGGTACAAACCGTGCTTAATGATGACGGCATTGTTGCTACCTGGGATGGAGAACACTTGCGTCACTTCGCCATCAAAAACGGCGCGTGCTTTGGTTCCTTTGGGGCACTGAATGTAGATGCCTTTGTTGTCGGTAGTGACGTATTTGAGTACGGGGTGAGGTTGTACTCCAAAGCTACCTACCACGACGCCTTTTTCAACGGGCCATGGCAAACGGCTCTTGTTCTTTTCAAAGTTGCCCGAAACCAACTTTTCTTCTTTGGTAAGGGCGTATGTAGTGCCACTTGGTGTTTTTTTGCTGCTTTTCTTGGCTTCTTCAGCAATTTTTGCCTCAATTTGTTTGTTCAACTTGTTGGCAATTTGTTGCTGCTTCTTCAAATCGGCACGCAAGGATTTCTCTTTCTTTTTTAGCTGTGCCACCAAGTTGGCTTGCTTGTTCTTTTGCTTTTTGAGCTTGTCGTTTTCTGCTTGACGCGATTTAAGCACCTGTAAGCGTTGTAAACGAACTTCTTCCACCTCTTTTAGCTTGCCGTCCAAGGCTTCTTTGGTGTCCTTGATTTCTACCACTTTTTTCTGGCAGTATTCACCGTATTGCTGCATGTATCGCCAACGGCGGTACGATTGGGCAAAGTCGTCGGCAGACAAAATAAACAGTAGGTTTTCGTACTTGTTCTTTTTGAAATACGAATGGTACATCAGTTGAGCGTACTCTGCTTTGAGGTCGTCTAACTGTTTTTGCAGCTTGCCTGCCTCGTTGCGCAACGAACGCATTTGTCGGTTCATGCCGTTGACTTCGGCATTGATGGAGTTGATGAGCTTTTGTTGCTGTTTGATTTCAGCATTCAGTACGTTGAGCTGCGTAATGTTTTTGGCTTTGTTTTTGCTTGTTTCGTTGATGAGGTTGTTGGTTACCTCCAACTGTTTGAGCGCATCTGCTTTGCGCTTTTGCAAGTCAGAAACCGATTGTGCACACAGCAAGCAACCAGCCCAAAACATCGTTGTTAGCAGTAGTAGCAGTCGTTTCATGTTCTTACAAGGTCAAAAGTTGTTGTTGCAATTCGGCAACAGTTACGGTTTTGTAGCCAGTGGGTGTTTCCCAGTTTAGCTGACTCTTTTGGTTGATTTTTACTGATTGGAAGGTAACATCCACGCTGTTGCTACGTTCTTTCGAATAGTACACGTATTGGGCTTGCATAGGGAATAGGATGCCTTCAATTTGTTGGGTTCCGCTGTAAGTTGCCATCAAATAATCGCCTTTGCTGTACGAGCGGATGATGCTGCGTTGCAAGAACGAGCCGTTTTGTAGCAAGAATTCGGTTTGGTACTTGCCATTGTGTATCAGCTGCCAGTTGCCATCTACTACATCGAGGGTAAAGTTGGCAAATTGGTTGTGATCGGGGTCGAACATTCGGTTGGTAAGTAGCCCTTGTAGCCCGTAAAAATCGGTGCCCAACTCGGGTGCCAACTCGCTAAAAGGCATTTGGCAGATGCGTTTGCCGATACGATCGACCAATACGGCATAGTCGGGTGTACAGTACAAGCGTAGCACCTCAATGCCAAACAATGCTTTGACAGAAACCATCAGTTCTTTATCGGTGACGGATTCTACGTTGCCGCTCAACGAGAATAGTTGATTGCCCAACAGCTGCATCTTAAAGGTAGCAGATAGGCTGTTCACGCTATAGTGGTAGTTGCTTACCATGGCAATGCTATCTGCCATGACGGGTCCTGTGGTAACTTGTTTGGTTTGTTGGGTGGTTTTGCAACCCGCCAAAAGGCATAGCAAAACACCTGCTATCCATACTACTTTGTGTAATGATTTATTTTTCATGTTCTTGTTCTCTTATTTCTTTTGCTTGTTGTCGCATTTCTTTTGCTTTGTCGTGTTGGCCCAGTTCGTCCAAAATATTGGCGTAATCGTCGTACAGATTGAGGAACTTGTCTTTTCGGTATTGGATGGCTTGCTCCATGTAGAATTTGGCAAGTTCGAGCTTACCTTGCTTCCAGAGTATGTATCCGTAAGTGTGCAAGAACGAAGCTTCCAGCGGTTCAGCCTCAATGGTTTTTGCGCTCAATTTTTCTGCCTTATCCAAGTCTTTTCCTTGCTCTGCTAGCATAAAGGCATAGTTGTTAAGGGTATAAACATGGTCGATGCCATTGTCAATGAGCGGAGCCAAAATACGGATTGCGTTGTCGTAATCTTTTTCGTTGTAGTAGATCATGGCCAACGCATTGATGGCATCAATTCTACCTACTTGGCAGCTATCTTGCTCAATGGCCCTTACTGCTTTCTGTGCTTGTTCCTGCCAAGGTAGCTGTTTGTGGTAAAGGTAATCAGCCTGCATAACATTTAGGAACAAACTATTGGGCATCTCTTTGAGCCCCTCCTGCAAGGATAGCTCCAGGATGGAGTCGTTTCCTTGACGCATGGCAAGGTTGATTCTACCAAAGTGGCAGTAGATGCACGTAGGAATGATACTGATGCAATCAGCAGTGGTGTTGTACACGTCCTCTTCACGTCCTAGCTCATCCAAAAAGACAATGTATTGCAACCAAATTTCTTCGTTGGTGGGATCTGCCATTACCATCTTTTTGTAGATGGCATCCAAGGCTTGCTCGTAGTAAAGCTTGCCAGAGTAGTAGCGATAAGCCGCTACCAATAGTTCTCTTTTCTCTTTCCATTCGATGCTTTTGGATGCAAACAAGCGTAGCAAGGTTTCTTCCATTTTTACCTGATTACCTGTTTTTTCGTACAAATCGCACAGGTAGCGCAAGGCGTCAGCATTGTCGGGGTTGATGTCTAAGGCTGCTTGGTAGCAAAATTCTGCCCTGCTGGCACCTTTGGGTGCCATGCTTTCGTAGATAACCCCTTCTCTAAAATACAAACCATCGTCGAGTGGAAATTTTTGGTGTAACTTATCAAACTCCACCGACACCGCAGCCCAGTTGCCGTGCATGGCCAACATAAAAGCTTTTTCGAGCGAAATGCCTGCATTTAGGCCAATGCGGTTTTCCAGTGCCGTATAGGTTTGGATGCTTTTTTCGAGTTCGCCCAGCTGGTAGTAGCAACGCGACAAGGCATACAAAGGAGCATCCTTCTCTGGGAATTTTTTGACAATGGTTTGGTAGGTTTTGGCCGCATTCTTGTAGTCAGACGACTCCATATACATTTCTGCCAAGCTGGTGTAGTAATAGTAGTTGTTTGGGCTATACTTCACCGCCTTTTTTAGCTGTTGGATGCTTTGCGCTGTATCTTGTTGCAAAGCATATACGTTCGATAGCTGGTAGGCTACCGCACCGCTTTTGGGTTGCAATTTGGCACACGCTTCCAAACGGCTTTTGGCTTGTGGCAAGCTGTCCGTTTGCAAAAAGCAGATACCCTCTACGTAGAGGCTATCAAACTCGTTGCCATAAAACAATCGTCCTGCTGTTGCTCCATTTCCCTTTGCAAAGGAAGCCCAACAGCAGAACAATAAACAAATAACTGTGATGTATTTTCTCACTTCTTACCTGTATGGCCAAATCCTCCCTCGCCACGTTCGGTGGCAGAAAGTTGTTCAACAACTGTCCACGAAGCAGTGGCATGTTCAGCAATCACCATTTGGCAAATGCGTTCTCCGTTTTCAATCACAAAAGGCTCGTTCGATAGGTTGATAAGAATCACCCCAATTTCGCCACGGTAGTCTGCATCAATGGTACCAGGAGTGTTGAGTACGGTAATCCCTTTTTTTAGTGCCAAACCACTGCGAGGACGGATTTGTGCCTCGTAGCCAGCAGGCAGCTCAATGAACAACCCAGTTGGAATCAGCTTGCGTTCCAATGGTTTCAATTCTACGGGTTCGCTCAAAAAAGCACGCAAATCCATGCCAGCCGATAGGTCGGTGGCGTATGCGGGCAATTCGTTGTTGCTTTTGTTGATAATAGGAATCTGTATCATGTTTTTTTAAGTTATCTCCTTACAAAAATAAAAGATTTTATTCAGAAAACCGCAGCCGTTAATATTTTTTGACTACTCAATTTTGTCGGGGTAGTCGATGGTACAATGCAGGCCTCTACTTTCTTTGCGCTCCATGGCCATTTTGATCACCAGATAGGCAGTGGTAATGATGTTGCGTAGTTCGCAAATCTCTTTGGTTACCACTGAGCGATCGAACAAATCTTCGGTTTCCTTGTACAAAATTTCGAGGCGGTCGAAAGCACGTTTCAGGCGCAAGTTGGAACGAACAATGCCCACGTAGTTGCTCATGATCTGTCCTACCTCTTTTTTGCTTTGCGTAATGAGCACCATTTCTTCGTTAAGCGAAGTGCCCTCATCGTTCCAGAGCGGAATATTTTCGTTCAGTTCAATGTTGTGGATGGCTTGCAAGGCATGTTTTGCTGCTGCATCAGCATACACAATGGCTTCAATCAGCGAGTTGGATGCCAAACGGTTGGCACCGTGCAACCCCGTGCACGAACATTCGCCTGCGGCATATAGGTTTTTGATCGAAGTACGCGCATCGGTATCGACCGCAATACCCCCACATAAATAGTGCGCGGCAGGCACCACAGGGATGTATTGTTTGGTGATGTCAATGCCAAGGCTCAAGCACTTTTCGTATATCATGGGGAAGTGTGCTTTGGTTTCTTCGGCATCCTTATGGGTTACGTCCAAATACACAAATTCGTTGCCCGCCAACTTCATTTCGGTGTCGATGCTACGTGCCACAATGTCGCGTGGAGCCAATGAACCTCGTGCATCGTATTTGTGCATAAACTCAACTCCTTTTTGCGTACGCAATACCGCTCCGTAGCCACGCATTGCCTCGGTAATGAGGAACGAAGGGAACTCGTTGGGATTGTAGAGCGAGGTGGGGTGGAATTGCACAAACTCCATGTCTCTCACCCTGCCTTTGGCACGATACACCATGGCGATGCCGTCGCCAGTAGCAATGGGTGGGTTGGTGGTGGTTTGGTAAATATGACCGATGCCCCCTGTTGCCATCATGGTTACTTTCGACAAGAAAGTATGTACCCTGCGTGTGCGGGGGTTGAGCACGTATGCTCCGTAACATTCGATGTTAGGGGTAGTGTGTTTTACCAGCTGACCCATGTGGTGTTGGGTAATGATCTCGATGGCAAAGTAGTTTTCAAACACATCAATGTTGGGATGCTGTTGGATGCGTTTTACCAGTGAACGCTGAATTTCTGCACCGGTGCTATCTTTGTGGTGCAGGATGCGAAATTCCGAGTGGCCTCCCTCTTTGTGAAGGTCAAAATTACCATCGGCATCTTTGTCGAAATCGACACCCCAATTGACCAATTCGGTGATTTCGCGCGGTGCATCTTCCACCACTTTTCGTACTACGGTTTCGTCGCAAAGTCCGTCGCCTGCAATCAAGGTGTCGGCAACGTGCTTGTCGAAATTATCGGTAGCTTCGTTGGTAACAGAAGCGATGCCCCCTTGCGCCAAATTGGTATTGGCTTCAGTGAGTTTCGTTTTGCACAAAATGGCAACTTTCCCTTTGTTGGCAACCTTCAAGGCAAAGCTCATGCCTGCAATACCGCTGCCAATCACTATAAAATCAAACTTGCGTACCATAACTGTTCGTTTTATAGTTACAAAAGTAAGCAATATCTTTTAGAAATGTTCTTTCTTGGGGCTTTTTCTTTATCCGCCGTAGTCAGGACCTGCCACAATGAGCATGTGGTCGCCTTCGCGTAGCTCAAATGAACCATTGGGTACGATAAATTTGCCGTTGCGCTTGATGAACAAAACCAACAATCCCGTAGGCATCTTAAAGTCTTTAAGGGTAGCACCCTTTTCTTCCAATACCTCTGCGGTAATGGTCATTTCGCTCAATTCGCCAGCCTCGTCTGGCAAGTCAAGGTCAAATTGCTTTTCTTTGATAGGAGGCAAATCCAATCCCAATTTGTGTGCGATGCTGCCAATGGTTGTTCCTTGAATGATCAGCGAAAGGAGGGTCATGAAGAACACAATGTTAAAGATTTGTTCCGATCCAGGTACTTTTTCGACCACAGGATACATGGCAAAGATAATGGGAACAGCTCCTCTCAATCCTACCCACGAAATAAAGGTTTTGCTGGCTACCGAAATGTTTCTAAACGGCATCAATGTAGCAAACACCGTTATTGGACGGGCAATCAGCATCATGAAGAAACCGATGGCAATGGCAGGAAGTGCTGATTTTAGCATTTCGCTGGGGGTAACCAACAATCCCAATACCAAGAACATGCCAATTTGCACAATCCAGGTCAAGCTGTCGAAAAATGAAACAACTTGTTTGCGGTGAGGTAGGGTATGGTTGCCCACAATCAACCCCGTAAGATAGACAGCCAAATAGCCGTTGCCACCCAACATGTCGGTAAACGAAAAGGTAAAGAATACAAGGCTCAAGAGCATAATGGAGTTCAGCGGAATGTTTTTCAGCTGAATCTTACTCAAAATCCATACCCCAGCCATGCCCATGCCTGCACCTACCAGGATGCCGACACTAAATTGTTGAATGAGCACTACCAGCGAATTGATGATTACTGCCGAAGTGCCTAAATCCGTGCTGCTTTCGCCCAAAAGGCTATGTGCAAGTTGAATTAGCACGATGGTAAGGATGTACGCCATCGGGTCGTTACTACCACTCTCCAATTCCAGCATGGGTTGTAGGTTATTTTTTAGGCGAATGTTTTTCGTGCGCAGGATGTTGAATACCGATGCCGAATCGGTTGACGACATAACAGCAGCCAATAAAAAGCAGCTAACCAATGGCAACGATAGCGGAAAGGCCTGCCACGTAGAGAGCAGGTAGATGAATCCGCCCGTAAGCGCTGTTGTCAAAACTACCCCGATGGTTGATAGGGCAATCCCTGGCGCCATGATAGGCCTAATCTCCTTGTACTGTGTTTCTAAACCGCCAGCAAAAAGGATGATACAGAGAGCAATCATACCCACAAACTGCGCTTGGCGAACATTGTTAAACACAATACCAATGCCGTCGGTACCAAAAAGCATACCTGCCAGCAAGAACAGTAGCAAGGCAGGCATACCAAACCTACCACCTGCTTTGGTAATTAGGATGCTGCAGAAAATTAGCACAGAGCCAATCAGCAAAACATTTCCAGAGGTTAAAAAAGTCATAACGGGTTGTATTTTTGTGCTGCAAAAGTACAAAAAAAGGAGCAACCTTGGTTGCTCCTTTTAGATTTATTAAGTAGTTACTGCAACTATCGGCAGAAATGTTTTTGGTAGCAGAAGGTGTAACCCAACATAATTTCGTGCGAACCGTAGTTTTGGGTAACCAAGTTGTTCAAGTCCAAGCTAAATGCATAGCCCAATTGGAAGTTGCCGATGCGGAAACCGCACATAGGCATCAACACCATTGATTGGATGTTATTGGGGTTCCAACCATGACGATACGATGCTTGTACCCAGTAGCCCCATTCTTCGTCCACGTCGTGACCAAATTTTAGGTTCAAGTCCATGTTCAACTCCAAGTGTTCGTTCAGTTTCAACATGGCCATAGGTTCCAAGTATTTGTCTTTTTGTGCATCCAAATCGAAGGTGTAACCACCAAACAAGAAGCCAGTAAATGGAGCAGGTAGTTCTTTGTCACCATAGATATCGGCAGCCAACGGAATCAAGTTGGTAAGCGACAAACCTACGAAGCCACCGTACGATTTATAGTACACACCAAAGTTGGCGTTGGGCAAGAAACCATCGGTATTGTTAAAGGCAATATCGCCCATGGCGTTATTGTCGTCAATAAATAGCTGGTCATTGATGTAGAAGTACGTAAATTTAAACGATACACCAAACGATAGCTGTCTGTCGTACGATACTTTTTTGCTGTATCTTCTGCCTTTAGACAATGGGATGTGGTATGCCAACGAAACTTGACCACCTGCTTTGCTGGTGTAACCATTGCGGTCATGGAACAAGTAGGCACCAATACCCACGTCTTCCCAAACGCGTGTTTTGAACGACAATAGCTGAGTCATTGGAAAGTCTTTCATGCCCAACCATTGCATTTTGTTGCTGACCATTAAGTGCGAACAAGGCTCTGCACCTGCCAATGCAGGGTTGACCAAGTAGTAGTTAAAATGGTACTGGTTGTATATCAACGCCTCTTGTGCCGAAAGTTTGCTCATCGCACACAAAGCCAACAGAAGAATACATACATACTTTTTCATAGTGTAAAGATAGTATATTATTTAGGTTAGTTACAAATTTTGCGCTCTTAATCTGCTTTACAGGTGCTTGGTTTTAACGTTTAAGGGTAAAGTGACCTGTATATTGTTTTCTAATTTCTTCGATGGTTACCAAGTACCAATAGTCATCGCTTGGCATTTGGTGGCCATTGTAAGTGCCGTCCCAGCTAAAGTCATTACCTGTGTTGGCATTGTCGATATCGAACGAACCAGTACGGTATTCGTACAATTTACGTCCAAAGCGGTCGAAGATTTCAACAATGTATGAGCTGTATTGATCCAAGTCTTCGATGGTCCATAGGTTGCTTTGCTCGTCACCAATACCGTTAGGTGTGAAATATTTTTTAGGTTTCACAGGGATGGCAGGGATTTCGAACAACGAATCAGCTGCACAACCGGTGTCGTCGGTTACGTACATACGGTGGAAGCCAATGGGCACTTCGCTGAATTTCACCACACCAGCTTCTGCTTGGTAGTATAGTTCAGGATATTCGTCAATTTGGAAGTTGTAAGGTGCTTTTCCGCCCTCTGCTTCTACCATTACTTTACGAATACCGCAAGTATCCAATAGGACGATACGTGGGTTGTCATTTACTTGCAAGGTGATGGTTTGCTCATCGCTACAAGTTTGGTTAGCGGTGGTAATGGCTACAGCAAAGGTGTATTCGCCAGCAGCGCTAGGAGTTACCTCAGTGCTTTGTTTGTATGGAGTTGCACAATCGTTGAATGGGCTCCATTCGTATTTGTAATCTTCCGAGCCAACCACTTGCAAGGTAGTGCTTTCGCCCAAGCAGATAGGATCTACAGGTTGGATGGTAGCGTTGATAGGAGCATCCACTTGTACGTGTACTTCCATGGTATCGGTACATACTGCAGTTACCGAGGCGATGTAAGTAAGATAGCCTACCGAGTTAGGAGTTACGGTTGTAACAGCTTCTTGATCGCTGCTTGATACATTTTCCCAATAGTATTTGGTGGCATCAGCAGGATAGTTCTTAATGGTTAGGCTTACGTCTTCACCTTGGCAGATAGCGTTCTTGTCGGTTTCTACTTCAAAGGTAGGTTTGTTGGCGACTTCAACCTCCAACTTTTCAGATTGGCTGTTACATACTCCATTTGTAGCATCTACGTAGTAGGTATGTGTGCCTGCTGTGGTAGGTGTGTGGTCGTACTTAACACCTGCTTTTAGGTCTTCGTTGATAGCAGCAGTAACGCCCGATTCTTTCAATACATAGGTAGCATTATCGGTTATTACGTTGGTATTGTTTTCCGATAGGGTAAAGCCTGCTGCGTTGCCCAAACAGATTGGATCAATGGTTGCCAATGCAGGAGCAGGTTTTTTGTCCACATAAATGGTAATAACAGCCTCGCCACCGCAAGTAGTGTAGCCTGGTTTCGCAACAATTTCTGCTTTTACAACAATGCTTCTGTCTAATTCATCGGCAAACACACCCGAGTTAGTTTGTGCTACAAGGGTTTGGTCAATGTCTGCGGGGATTTGGTATTGGCTATCGTCTTGTCCCAAATCTTTTACATACCACAAGAAGTTTTCGCCTTCTTTTAGGGTATAGTTGGTTTGGATTTCAAGTTTTGGCGAAATAGTTCCTTCGCAAACGGTGTATTTGATGTTTGTTCCATCTACCACTTCTTCTGCTCCAGTTACCACCAACTCAAATTTATTGGTATTAGAAATGGTATAAACATCTGTAAATGCTTCGCCCTTGCAATTGCTGGTAGGATCGCCCAAGATAAATTTATATTTCACCAAAATATCATCAGTGCTACCAGCAAGGTGAGCAAAATCGGTGTCTTTGTATTCGTAAGTGGCAGCACCGGCAGGTAATGTAATAGTTGTGCCTAATTGGCTATAGGTAGTACCTTCGTTAAACGAACGATATACAGAAAGTTTGTCGTTACCCGAAATGTCTTTTAGTTTGATGGTAACACCTGTCGTTTGTAAGTCTTGTTTACAAGGTGTGCTTACATTGTCAACTTTAACACCAGGAGCTTCGCTCAAGTTGTAATCAACATAATATACTGCAGGACAGTTTTGGGTAGTACCTATGTATTGTGCCGTGATACGGATAGTACCAGCTTCGGCTGCATTTGCTAAAGTGTACTTAGTTGCATTTTTGGTCAATTCAGTTCCTTCTACAAATGCTCCACTGGCATCTCTTGTTCCCTTGTTCCACAAAATCTCGGTAGTGGTGGTGTTGATGGATGAAGCATTGGTAATGGTAATGGTTCTGTCTGCTTCGGTCATGTTTGCCAAGCAACCACTGATAGGAGTGGTAATGTCTTTGTCGAAATTAAGCGAAATAGCAGCTTTTACTGTTACCGTTACTTTTGTACGCTCACTTTCGCAGTATTTATCGCCAGTAGTAGCATTGTCGTTCTTTTGATAGGTAACGTAATAGGAACGTGTAGTTCCAGCTTGGGTAGCAGAAACATCAACAGCAGCAACATCGGTAGCACTCATGGGAGTGGTAGCGGTTTCGCTGTTGTACCAACGGATGGTACCACCTGTTGTGGTGCTAGTAATCAGCGTATTCAAATCCAAATTACTTGCAGGACATGCCTCATGGTTGTTTGCAGTAGGAGCGGTAGAGGGGTTGCATGAACATTGGTAAATAATCCTAATAGGATCAGATACGGCAGTTAATGCACCGCAACCTGTGTTTTGTGTGCCGGTAGAGGCAGAGCCTTCCACTGCAGCCGCAGTAGCACCTACCCATACACGGTAATACAAGCCTCCTTCGCCTGTAGTAGGGTTTATTCTGTAGTTGGTGGGGTCAACGGTAATGGTAATGGATTCTTGGGTAGTAGCTCCTGTGTTTACATTGCGCCAAGGTCCTGTCGCTTTGTTTGAGGTTTGGAATAAGTAGTAGGGAGTGGTAAAGAATTCTTTCAAGTCGTAATTAGCAAGTGCATCCAATGTTAAGCTTTGGTTAGCACCCGCATTACAAACCACCACTTCGGGCTCGTGCTTGTGTTGGCTGTCGTTGTTCGAGTAAATTTGAATTTCGGGGCTACAAGCACTAAATAGAATGTCGTCGATACCAATGTCGTTACCAGCAACACTTGTGCCGCTACCTTCGTAGTTGTTTTCGATGGTTAGTACAAATCGGGTATCAGTGCCCGAATTGAAAGAACCACCTTTGGGAGTCCAATCGGTGCCAGGTCCAAGGTTGCCCGTAGATGTTTTTACCAATTCTTTGCCGCTGGGATAGCCCATTACCCTAAAAGTGGCATTTACGGGTGCATGTCCAGAGGTGTTGTCCACGTTGGTAATCCATGCCGAAAAGTCGTAATAAGAGTTTTGGCAAAGGGCTGTGGTTACCTCGTATTGAAAAAATACACCAGGGTCTGGTTCGGCATTGACCAATAAGAAACCATCTTGTGCACCATTTTTGGTATGACCTGTGCGCACAGGGGCGTTTGCCCAGTGTCCACCATCGCTGGCTTTTTTTACGATAGCATAATAGCCATCATCAATACTACCACTACCTTTGTAGGGGTATGTTGTGCTTGCATTTGAATTTATTTCGCTTAATTTTTTGCGTCCTGTTCCAGAGTAGCTAAAACTTTCTTTTAGCACTTCTGCAACCAATGCATCTGCTGCACAACATACCACAGGACGTATGCTATTGGTTGTATATACTACATCAGAGCCTGCAGAAGCACGGTAGTATGCTTCTTCTGATACATTGATGGTATGAGTAACCGATGTTGCTCCTTCTATTACCTGCCAGGTAGCTTTGTTGTCGGTAGATTTTTCCCATTTAATGGTGCCAGATAACCCTACGGCAGTAAGGGTGGTGGGGTCACCTGCACATACTTTTTCGCCAGCAGAACTGGTAACCATCTTTTTACAATCACCCTTAATGGAAATCTTGGTAATAGTGAAGGTAGAGAAATTCTTGTTGCTCCAACTTGGGTTGTAGGTAAATGATACGCTACCTTCCGTTTGTGTAGCTTTTAGGCTCCAAGTAATTTCGTTACCTAGATGATCAACCGTTGGCCATTCTGGTTGTATGGTACTGCTTGGGTTGGTAGGATTAGCAAATCCTGTCCAACTGTTTTTGATTTGCATATCTCCATTGTTACTTGTATTTGTTTTAGCGGTAAGCTTTATTGTGTAGGTTTCGCCTACAATTAGGTTGCTAAATTGCACGCTAATCAAAGTGAATCCTTCGGTGTCACCGTTGTAGCCAAATACAGCTTTGCCATTGTCTATGTGGTATTTTTTCTTTTGGCCGCTTACGTCGCCGCTTTCATAGGTGTAGCCAGTACTGATTTCGGTAATAAAAGGAGCTGCAGGTTGTACATCTTCCATTCGGTAGATAGTACCCGAAATGCTCGATTTTTTTTGAAAGGTGAGTGTAGCTGTCTTGTTTACGGTTTCTTGTCCCCATGCACTAACGCTGAACAGGAACAAAGTGAATAAAACAAAGAAGAAAGAAAAGGCTCTTTTCATCATAGTATAGATTTTTTAGGTTTTACACGTTTGTAATTCGGCATCGTCGAAGCCGATAATCGGACAAAATTACTACTTTTTTTGCAAATAATAACAATTTTCCTACCTAATTAACAGAAAAACAGCACAAATATTGTGTTTTGTGCTGTTTTTAGAATAAAATTCATTGATAATGATGAAGACTTATTCAAGCTTATTCAGGATTCTTATCTGAAATATCCATAATTGATTCTGTAGGTGTGTTTTCTATGAAATGTTTTGCGTTCATAGGTGAAACCACTGGTTTGTTTGTTTCTTCTTCCAATAATAGGCGTGCGTTACGTGCTACTTTTCCGCCGCGTTTAGCTACGCTTTTGTGTTCATCAAAGGTTGTAGGATTGGTAGATTCAGATATGGGTCTTGCATTTGGTCAATGCGGTTGCTTGCAATTTGCGCCATCCATTGTTTGAATGGTTCGGCTTTTGGCGATGGAATAGATTGGATGATGCGAAAGATCTGTTTTGTACTTGCGACATCAGTAAGCCGCATTTTGTTGTCTTCTGAGAGAAGTTTCAACTGGTTACAAATTGTAACCGGTTGCTCTGATTCTTTTAGGATGCGGTTTTTTAAAACCTTCCAGTAGTTTCTTGCTACTTGGTACTCGCTCTCCGTTAATACTGCTACTACGTCAATTACAGAAAAATACCACTGTTCTTGCTCGCTGTTCCAAATGGTGCGAACTTTTTTTGATTCAAACAATTTGATAGAATTTTGTGTTGTCATAAAGGTTAAGATTAGATAGGTTTGTAGATATTAGTTTCTGATGCAAATATAGTCGTTTTTTTTGTATTTGTTGATAAAAACACAGCATAAATAGGCGGCAATATGCCTAAAAATTGTACATTTGTTACCTTGAATTTGTAAACAAGAAGAATGCTCAGTTAGTCGGTTAATTGGTTAGTTGACTAGTCGGAGCGAAGCAACTTAATTATGGCAAAACAGGCAGAAACGCCCATGATGGCGCATTTTAACGAGATGAAAAAACAGCACCCCGATGCGGTGTTGCTGTACAGGTGTGGCGACTTTTACGAAACCTATGGCGACGATGCCGTATTGGCATCACAGGTATTAGGCATTTCGCTTACCTATCGCAGCAAAAATGCGCCCAATCCCATCAGCATGGCAGGTTTCCCCTTTCATGCCCTCGAAACATACCTTCCTAAATTGGTGCGTGCCGGCCATCGCGTAGCCATTTGCGACCAGTTGGAAGATCCAAAACTTTCCAAAACCAAGTTGGTAAAACGTGGTATCACCGAATTGGTAACACCCGGCATTGCCTACAACGACCAACTGCTCGACAACAAAACCAACAACTTTTTGTGCGCACTTCATCGACAAAAAAACTCGGTGGGTGTCGCCTTTTTAGATATCTCAACGGGCGAATTTTTAGTAGCGCAAGGCGCATCCGCCTACGTTGCTAAATTGATGGGTAGCTTTGCTCCCAAAGAGGTGCTGTATGCCCCTGGAGCAGAATCCCTGCTCGACGAGGTGGCAGAAGCCGTGAACAGTCGATTTAAAATGGACGACTGGGTGTTTACGTTCGATGCCGCCATGGCACGCCTCAGCAAGCAGTTTGAGGTGCAAAACCTCAAGGGCTTTGGCATCGACGGTATGAATGAAGCCACCATTGCCGCAGGTGCTATTCTCTACTACTTAGACCAAACATGCCATTTCCAAACGGCACATATCAGCCGCATCAGCAGGGTAGCAGAAAACAATTTTGTATGGCTCGATAAATTTACCATCCGCAATTTAGAGCTATTTGGCAGCAACTATACCGACGGCAAAACTTTTGTTGACGTATTGGACCATACGCAAACCCCCATGGGTGCACGCTTGTTGCGCAGGTGGATTGCCTTTCCGCTCAAGCAAGTCGAAAGCATCGTGCAACGCCACGAAATGGTCGAAGCTTTTTTTCGCCACAATGATTTGCAAGCCGAACTATTGCGCCTGTTGCCCCTAATTGGCGATATGGAACGTTTGGTGTCGAAGGTGTCGGCAGGACGCATCAATCCACGCGAGGTAGTGGCCCTTAAAACCGCATTGTATGCCATTGAAGCCATACAACAACTGTTCGCTATTGCTTCGTGCGATGCCCTAAAACAGTTGGCTGCATCCTTGTCGCCTTGTACAGACATTCGCAACCAAATAGAAGCATGGATGGAGCAAGACCCTCCGTTGGCAGTGAATCGTGGTAGCGTTATCAAGGCTGGTGTTGATGCCGAATTGGACGAGTACCGTTCGTTGGCCTATTCTGGCAAGGACTATTTGCTACAGATGCAGCAACGCGAGGCCGAAGCTACGGGCATTTCCAGCCTAAAAATCAGCTACAACAACGTGTTTGGCTACTACATTGAGGTGCGCAATACGCACAAAGAAAACGTGCCCGAAACCTGGATTCGCAAGCAAACCTTGGTCAATGCTGAACGATACATTACGCCCGAGCTAAAAGAATACGAAGAAAAGATTTTAGGAGCCGAAGAGCGCATCCTCATCATCGAAAACCGTTTGTTCCAGGAACTACTCAGTGGTTTGTTGCAATATACCCAAGTGTTGCAAGCCAATGCCGAAAAGGTGGCGCAAATAGATGTGCTTTGCAACTTTGCTGTTATCGCCAAGTTGAACAAATACAACCGACCTGTTATTTCCGATTCCGATGTGTTGGACATCAAGGCAGGTCGTCACCCCGTTATCGAGCAGCAATTACCAGTTGGTCAGCCCTACATTCCCAACGATGTGTATTTAGACACTGCATCGCAACAAATCATCATCATTACTGGTCCGAACATGGCGGGTAAGTCGGCGTTGCTTCGACAAACAGCCCTCATCACCCTGATGGCACAAATGGGTAGTTTTGTACCTGCCGACAGCGCACACATTGGGGTGGTTGACAAAATCTTTACCCGTGTAGGTGCAGGCGACAACATTTCTATGGGCGAAAGTACCTTTATGGTCGAGATGAACGAGGCTGCCAGCATCCTCAACAACCTATCGAACCGCAGTTTGGTACTCTTTGACGAGTTGGGTAGGGGCACTTCTACCTACGACGGCATTTCGTTGGCATGGGCCATTGTCGAATACATCCACGAAAACACTTCGCAAAAAGCACGTACCTTGTTTGCTACGCACTACCACGAGATGAACGAAATGGAGAAAAGTTTTTCGCGCATCAAAAACTACCACATCAGCGTTAAGGAAGCAGATGGCAAAGTGATTTTCTTGCGCAAACTGGTGCAAGGTGGCAGCGAACATAGCTTTGGTATCCATGTGGCAAGATTGGCAGGGATGCCCAGAAGCGTACTACAACGTGCCGAACAAGTACTGTCGTCGCTCGAAGCGCAAAACACCCGCGAGAGCATGAGCAAACCCTTGCAAAATTTGGCGCAAACCCGCGAGGGCTACCAGCTGTCATTGTTCCAGTTGGACGACCCTGTGTTGGCATCCATCCGCGACGAAATCAAAAACGTGGATATCAACAACCTAACGCCCATTGAGGCCCTCAACAAGCTCAACGAAATTAAAAAAATCATCACCGGAAAATCATAGTACTAATAGTTACCCCGTAGGGGTTATCTATAATTGTAACCCCGTGTTAAGGTTGCGGAGCAACCGCAACGCGGGGAACTAAAGCGGAAAATCATAATACCAACATACAAAATGAAAAAGAAAACCGTATTTCTGACAGGTGCTACCGGAAACATGGGTGGCGCAGGTTTAGCAGAATTGCTCAAAAAAACCGATTTGTACCACATCAAAGTGTTGGCTCGTCCCTCTAAAACCAACAAAGAAAAGTTGGCGTATTTAGAAGGTAACCCCAACGTTACCATCGTGTGGGGCGACCTTACCAATTACGATCACATGCTAGAAGGCGTAACAGGATCGGATATTGTACTGCACGTAGGCGGTATGGTATCGCCCAGTGCCGATTACTACCCCAAACGCACCCTGCACACCAACATTACAGCGGCTAAGAACCTAGCCAAAGCCGTTTTGGCGCAACCCAATGCCGACGATATTAAGGTAGTGTACATTGGTACAGTGGCTCAAACATCCGACCGCAACGAACCCATCCACTGGGGACGTACTGGCGACCCTATCTGCATCAGCGTGTACGACCACTACGCCATGAGTAAAACAGAGGCAGAAAAAATCATCGTAGAATCGGGCATTAAAAACTGGGTAAGTTTGCGCCAAACGGGTATTTTGTATGCCGATATTTTAAAGAACTTCGACCCCATCATGTTCCACGTTCCTTTGCGTGGGGTGTTGGAATGGGCAACCGTTGAAGATAGCGGCAGATTGCTTGCCAACGTATGTAGTGACGATGTTCCTGCAGAGTTCTGGAACCACTTTTACAACATTGGTAGCGGCAAAGAGTACCGTTTGTCGAACTACGAATTTGAGTGCTACTTGTTGGATACCATTTCGTGCCCACGTCCCGAAAAAATCTTCAACACCAACTGGTTTGTGTTGCGCAATTTCCACGGTCAATGGTACTTGGACTCCGATAAGTTAGAAGAGTACTTGCATTTCCGTGCCAACATCCCAGTGGCAGAATATTTCAAAAAACATTTAGGCAAACACGTACCCTGGTACTACCATTTGGCAGCCATCTGTCCTCCTATTTTCATTAAATGGGCGATGTATTTTATGGCCAACAAAAAGAAATGGGGTACACAATGGTGGATTAAAAACAACGAAAAAGAGCGCATCGCTGCCTATTATGGTTCAAAAGAAGCATGGGCAAACATCCCATCGTGGAAAGAATTTGACCTTTCGCACCCATCCGAAACCGATATTGTACACATCGATCACGGTTACGACGAAAGCAAACCCCGTACCGAATGGACCATCGAAGATATGCAACAAGCAGCTGCATTCCGTGGGGGCAAATGCCTATCTAACACCATGGTAAAAGGCGATTTCTCTACGCCACTAGAGTGGGAATGTGCCGAAGGTCACACCTTTAAAATGTCGCCTGTATTGGCTCTACAAGGCGGTCACTGGTGCCCCGATTGCCAACCCATGCCCTGGCGCTACAACCAAATTGCTTCTAAAAACCCCTTCTTTGCGCAAATCTGGCATCCGCTTCACGGCAAAGACGAAACCGACGTTTATAGAGAAGATATTTTTGCCGACTGGGACTAAAGTTAAAAGTTGAGAGTTGAGAAAGGAGAAATTATAATTGCTTTCGACTTTATTCGCTTCGCTCATGAATTTTAGTGCGAGGTGAATGCAGAAACCATGTTTACATGGGTTATGCTGAACCGATGCCTAAAATCATGTAATAAGTTGCTCCCGTTAGCTTCGCTCATGTTGCTCACGTTCGGCATAATCAATGCTGGGCACTTCGACAAGCTCAGTGACCGCATTGTTTCTGCACTCACTTAATCGCAACTGTCGGCAATGATTAAGCAAGCTTATCATTGCTCTCACTTACTCGCAAAATTCGACTTTCGACCTTCGACTTACCACAAAAAT
>JAZQZN010000023.1:0-66913 GCA_045634045.1 Candidatus Enterocola sp.
GTAATACTTTGATTTTACATTTGCAAATTTTATTACTGTAATATTACACATATTTAATTTTACAAAAGTATTTTACATGCTAGTATTGCTGTTTACAAAATGATAATTCATAATGTACATAAGTTAAAGTAATAAATTAGATATTATGCGTTATTTATTTGATTATATTGCTATTAAAATATGTATTTTTATATATCATCAGCCCATTATGAGATATTTTACAACTTTTAAATCGCATATAAAGTATTTGTTTATATTTATACACTTATTATCTTGATTATTTGATAGTTAATGTATTTAATATTTTATCTTATTACATTATTATAATGCAGTGTTTATTTTTGTATCTTTACTTCAACAAGGTTTATTTATGTAATATTTTGATTCCATTATTTACAAAAACAATTGTAAATAATATTCAACACCCTCACGATTTTACAAAAGTATGTATTTTTTACGTTTTATTGTAAACTCAAAAATCCCCTTTTCTACCCTATTTTTTTTCGTATGCAAAATGAAATGCGTAATTTTGTCTTACAATAAAGATACTGTTATGGAAAAAAAATTAGCTGCTTTCAAACGCACCCTCGAAATTGTAGATCGTTTGCGCGTTGAGTGTCCTTGGGATAGAAAACAAACCAACCAAACCCTCCGCCCTCTTACCATTGAAGAAACTTACGAGTTGGCAGACGCACTACTACAAGAAAATGACTCAGAAATCCAAATTGAGTTGGGCGATGTGCTACTTCATATCCTTTTCTATGCAAAAATCGCAGAAGAGAAAAAACAGTTTACCATCGAAAATGTATGCAACAGCCTCTGTGACAAGCTAATATACCGCCATCCGCATATTTTTGGCTCCGCAGAAGCGAAAAATTCAGAAGCGGTGGAGGCTAACTGGGCAATTTTGAAGCTACGCGAAGGAAAAGACAAGACGGTTTTGGGTGGCGTTCCAGAAAGTTTACCTAGTTTGATCAAAGCCTATCGTATTCAGGACAAAGCACGCAGTGTAGGATTCGACTGGAAAAACAAAGCAGATGTTTGGGAAAAGGTAAAAGAGGAAATTGCAGAGGTGCAGCAAGAAATTGACGACCAATGCAAAGATAAATTGGAAGCTGAGTTTGGCGACCTACTCTTCAGCATTGTCAATGCGGCACGCCTATACGGCATCGAACCTGACACTGCCCTCGAACGTACCAACAAGAAGTTCACCAAACGCTTCAACTACTTGGAACAGAAAGCCAAAGAACAAGGCAAAACGCTCAAGGAGATGAGTTTGGAAGAAATGGATGAGCTCTGGAAAGAAGCGAAGAGTTGAAATCGCCTCACCTCATATCCCTAATCATAGAGACTGTAATGCAAAGTCACAAAAAAGCGTTCCGTTTGGAGTGCTAAATCTGTTACCAAAGGTAACAAACGCCCTTCTGGGCGTCGTGCCGAATGGCACGTAATATATTAAAGGTAAAGGTCACAAAAAAAGCGTTCCATACGGAACGATAAATCTGTTACCAAAGGTAACAAACGCCCTTCTGGGCGTCGTGCCGAATGGCACGTAATATAATTAAAGGTAAAGGTCACAAAAAAAGCGTTCCGTTTGGAACGCTTTTTTTGTCACCCCGGAGGGGCTCGAACCCTCGACCCATTGATTAAGAGTCAATTGCTCTACCAACTGAGCTACGGAGTCTTTAGGATGTGCAAAGATAGTATTTTTTGTATTCCTACACTACTTTTTTTAAGAAAAAAAGCAGTGCTCAATAAGGATTTTTGTACCAATGGCTATTAAAATTACCCCACCAATAACACCCCATTTATACTGAAAACGGTTTCCTAATTTATTACCTAATATAGAACCCACAAACGAAGCTATAAGGCTTACTAAAGCAATACAAGGAATACCCACCAACAACTTCCATGGCTCAGGCACAAACACCACACCTGTCGCCAAAGCATCAATGCTTGTTGCAATAGATAACACCAACAACCTACCTAACCGATAGGGATGCTTAGGGCATACCTCTTGGCACGATTCCTCTTCGTCGTTATCTGCTACTAGATCTTCTTTAATCATGCGAGCACCCAAAAAGCCCAATACTACAAAAGCAAACCAATGGTCGTATGCTGTAATAAAATCGGCAAACAGGCGCATAACAAAAAAGCCTATCAAGGGCATTACCCCTTGAAATAGGCCAAATAATAGTGCCATTACTGTCCACTTTGCCCACATAGGTTGCTTAACGCATGTTGCTTGACTGATGGAAACCGCAAAACAGTCCATTGCCAAAGCAACGGCAAGAAACAGAATGGTAAGTAAGTTCATGCTTTAGTTACTTTTGTGTTGCCAAGTAATCCATTACTTGACCAAAAATATTTTCAGCAGTAAAGCCGAATTTTTCATCCAACACGGTATATGGTGCCGAATGACCGAAATGATCCAAACCAAAGATACGGCCATTCAAACCAGCCAAACGTTGCATAGACAATGGCAAACCTGCAGTTAGCGCAAAGATAGGCAACGAATAGTCAATAATGCTGCGGATATAACTTTGTGGTTGTGAGAAGAACAAGCCTTCACTTGGCACAGAAACGATGCGCGCACGTACACCAGCACGTTCTTGCAACAAAGCATCAGCTTCAATCAAGGTTGCAACCTCAGAACCGCTTGCCAATAGGATAATATCAGGAGTACCTTCTACATCTTTTACTACGTATGCACCTTTGGTAGTACCCAAGGCTTCTTCGTAAGCATTACCAGTACGAGGAAGGTTTTTCACATTTTGACGAGATAGGATAAGTGCGGTTGGTGTATCGCAATTTTCCAACGCCATCTTCCATGCAACGGTAGTTTCGTCAACGTCAGCAGGACGAAGCACCAACATCGAGTTACGACCTTTATGGTTTTTCACTGCTTCCATCAAACGTACTTGCATTTCTTGTTCAATAGGTTGGTGTGTAGGACCATCTTCACCCACGCGGAACGCATCGTGTGTCCATACGTAAACAACTTGCAAACGCATCAACGCTGACATACGGAAAGCAGGTTTCATGTAGTCCGAGAACACGAAGAAAGTACCACAAACTGGAATAATACCACCGTGAAGTGCCATACCATTCATGATACATGCCATGGCCAATTCGCTTACACCTGCGTGCAAGAAACCGCCAGAGAAATCACCTTTTACAAATGGTTTGCTGTTTTTCAAGAAACCTTCTGTTTTATCCGAGTTCGACAAGTCGGCCGATGCAACCACCATGTTTTCCACTTGTTCTGAGAAGATACCCAACATAGCACCCGATGCAGTACGAGTAGCTTGGTTTGCTTTTTGTTGGATGGCAGCGTAATCAATTTTAGGAATAACACCACCGTAGAAATTATGGAATTTGGTTGCCAATTCAGGATTAGCGGTTTCCCAAGCTGCTTGCTCTGCATGGCGTTTTGCTACGATCGCACGAAGTTCGTTCAAACGGTTGTTGTACATTTCTGCTACCTCGTCAAAAATCACGAATGGATTTTCTGCATCACCACCCAAATTTCTAACGGTATTATCGATTGATGCACCAGCAGCACCCAAAGGTTGACCATGGGTCGAAACTTTATTTTCGAAGCTTTCGCCGTTAGGACCAACAGCACCCTTGCCCATCAAAGTTTTACCAATGATCAAGGTTGGACGCTCGGTTTCTTCGTTTGCTTCTTTCAAAGCGGCACGAATTTCAGCCGCATCGTTACCATTGATGGTCAATACTTTCCAGCCCCAAGCTTCGTATTTTTTAGCAGTATCTTCTGTTGATACTTGATTTACAAATGTCGATAGTTGTACATCGTTCGAGTCGAAGAACATGATCAAGTTGCTCAAGCCCAATGTACCAGCGATACGACCTGCACCTTGCGAAATTTCTTCTTGGATACCACCGTCAGAAATAAAGGTATAAATTTTGTGCTTGGTCCATTCGCCGAAGCGTGCAGCCATAAAGCGTTCTGCAATAGCAGCACCTACAGCCATTGTATGACCTTGTCCCAAAGGACCCGATGTGTTTTCAATACCCAATTCAAAGTTTACTTCAGGGTGACCAGGAGTGCGGCTACCCCATTGACGAAATGCTTTCAAATCGTCCATGTTCAATTTGCCAATCATCGCCAATTGAGCATACAACATAGGCGACATGTGACCTGGGTCCAAGAAGAAACGGTCACGATTTTCCCAAGTCGCATTATCGGGATCGAATACTAAAAATTCCGAAAACAAGACATTGATAAAATCGGCACCACCCATAGCTCCACCAGGGTGTCCAGACTTAGCTTTTTCCACCATAGAAGCCGCCAAAATACGAATGTTGTCGGCTGCACGATTTAGCAATTTTATTTCGTTCATAAACGTAAAGGGTATGAGATGTTTAATATTTTCGCAAAATTACAGATTTTCGGGTACTTAAACAAAAAATAACCCCTTGATATAGCAAAGAGTTATTAACAAAATAAGGGTTTTAGGAGGTTTTCCTACTTTTTGTACGGAATTTGATAGGTCAAATGGTACAAACAGCCAAACAAGGTTTCACCAGTATGAATACCAAAGCCAGGAATATAGGTAGGTGTTTGTGCCGAATCAGTATAGTAATGCCCGAATGTTTTCACCTGCAATGCCAAGCCCATAAAGAACTGCTTGTAGATTTGCACCCTCACCCCAATGACAATTTCCAACCATCCAAAATGCGAGGTCAGGTGATTGCCTGAATAGGAACCTGTTTCGTTCCAGTAATCGCCCGAAATAGCAGCATTGTTCAGCTGATAGCCCATAAAGCTATACCCATAACGTGCACCAGCATACAGCAAGTGGTCGTATTTTCGGTCATTTTTGTAGTTCAAGAAGTTGTAGTTGGCACCAAGTTTAATAAAGCCACCGGCCGATGTGTACTGATAGTCTGGCTTTTGCTCTCCAATGCCCATAATACCCAACTCAATGGCAGGAAACAAGCGTTGCCAAAGGCTAACATCTGCCATTACAGACATTTCAAACTTGCCACCATTAAAGATGGTTGCCACGGGATTAAAAATATCAACCGACAAGTAGGTACCCTGATAGACGGGCGTTTTCACCTCGTTCGACACTGTGGCAACGGTTGCCGAATCGGCAGATGCTGCTGTAGTCTGTGCCCAACCTGACACCGATAACAGCAACAAAACCAATAAGCTATAGAGATATTTTGAGGTGTACTTCATCTTCAACATTCATTACTTGCGGATTATAAATTACCACCGAAGGAGCATCCGACTCCCCTACAAATTGTGCATCGGTGATGCTATGAAACATCACGCATCCACATTCAGGACTGATTAGCTGTGGGAAATTGGTATGCTGGATGGTCAACAGGTAATCTTGTTTAGCACCCTCAGAGGTGGTTTGAAAAGACACTTCGAACTGAGTGCTTTCTTCACTATTTTTTAGGGGAAGTGCAATGACCGACAACGAAGCCACTGCATCGTATAGAATCGAATCGTTATCCACCCCTTTTACCGTTACTTGATAGACGGTTTGGGGCTTCAATCCTGTCGAATCCATAAAGGCGACACCTGCCTGTGCACGCTGTGAAACATAACAATTGTTACCGCACGACACAGCCAATAGCAGCGTAGGAATCCAAACAATTAGCAAACGCTTCATGGCAAATAAGTAACAATTTGTTCCAACTCTTTGCGCTTTTTCACCACAGCTGTTTCATCTGCTGCATACCCTATGGGAATCAACACCATCGGTTCTTCGTGCGCAGGCAACTGCAACAATTCGGTGCACAAAGCAACATCAAAATTGCATACCCAGCAGGTATTGATACCCAACTCTGCTGCAGCCAATATAATGTGATCCGAAACAATGGCAATGTCAATATCGCAATGGTCTTTGCCATCGCTACGATGCCACGATTCTTGATGATTGCCTGTAATAACCAAGCACATAGGCGCTTTTCGGAATGCCTCACGGCGATACACATCTCCCATCTTTTGCAAGGTTTCACCTTGTACTACATAGATATGCCAAGGTTGCTTGTTTACTGCCGATGGAGCCATGCGCGCACACGACAAAATGTAGTCCAGATCTGCCGCTGCAATGGGCTGATGGCTATAGTTACGTTCCGAATAACGTGCTGTAGCTAATTCTAAAAAGTTCATTAGGCAGAGAAATAAGTTTTTAGTTCATTTTTCAAAAACGAAATCGCCACCATGGTAGGTGCAGCATTCGATTGTTGGTAGGTTGCTAAAATGGCGTTTGCCAAATTCACAGATGGGCCCTGAGGATCCACTTGCGATGCACAAGCATTGATCAGTTGAACAACGCTTTCTTTGGCATTTTTCACCACTTCCCAAGCCTCTTCGCTTACATAAATTTGTTGCGCTACGTTGTGTTCAAACTCAGCACGCACCACTGTCAACAAAGCTGCATGCAGTTGAATGGCTGTATAAGCCTCCGACTGTGTACGCACCAACAAAGAATCTGGCGTTATGCGTTCCAAAAATAACACCAAACGCTCATAGGCAGTAAAACGAACAGGTGTTACGTTTTTTTGATTCTCTTTGTAAAGCAAATAACGTTGTCTCGACTCTTGCTGTTGATAGAATTTGTGCTGCAACACCCATACCACTGCAATCACCAAAGCTGCAGGCAAGGTATATTTTAGAATCTCAAAAAATGCATCCATAGACTATTTAATTTGTTTTTCGATGTGATAATTATTGCGTTCTTGCGACGAACGACTGATGAGTTCGCCCAAAAATCCTGTCAAGAAAAGTTGCGTACCCAACACCATGGCCAACATAGACAAATAGAAATAGGGACTGTCGGTCACCAATGGTGCACGTACACCTTTATATATAGCATACAATTTACCAGCTCCTACTAAAATAACGGCCAAGAAGCCCAACAAGAACATTAGGCTGCCCAACACACCAAAGAAATGCATGGGTTTGACACCAAATTTCGACAAGAACCACAAGGAAATAAGGTCCAAATAACCGTTGACAAAACGATTGAAACCAAATTTACTTTCGCCAAACTTGCGTGCTTGGTGTTGCACTTCCTTTTCGCCAATTTTCGAGAAACCAGCCGCTTTTGCCAAATATGGGATGTAGCGGTGCATTTCGCCGTACACCTCGATGTTTTTCACCACCTCTTTGCGGTAGGCTTTAAGTCCGCAGTTAAAGTCGTGCAATTTAACACCCGATACTTTACGCGCAGTAGCGTTGAACAATTTGCTGGGCAAATTTTTCGTAAAAACAGGGTCGTAGCGTGTCTTTTTCCAGCCCGACACTAAATCGTAGCCCTCGTTAACGATCATGCTGTAAAGTCCTGGAATCTCATCAGGACTGTCTTGCAAATCGGCATCCATGGTAATCACCACATCGCCCTGAGCTGCTTCAAAGCCACAATACAAGGCGGGCGATTTGCCATAGTTACGACGAAATTTAATGCCTTTTACTGCATCGTAGGTCGCCGAAAGCGATTCAATGACTTTCCAAGAAGCATCTGTACTGCCATCGTCCACGAAAATCACCTCGTACGACAAACCATTGGCATCTGCCACTTTTTTGATCCACAAAAATAGTTCTTGCAACGATTCTTCTTCGTTAAACAAGGGGATCACTACTGATATATTCATGGTTGCTTGCTATTTTTTTGTTGTTGATATCGAACAATCATCGCATAAATCAATCCCAAGATAGCCCCCGCAATGGCATTGTTCCAAATACTATCCGTCGCCAATCTCAAAGGAGTTGGCAAGGTAAAATCTTCCATCAGTTTTTGTAACATCTCTGCTGTATTAGGATATACTTTTGCGGTGATTTCTATATTAGCCAGTAAATTTTGGTATAAATTATCGATGTAGTCGGGCGAAATATAAGCATAAAAAATATACTGCCCCATGCACACAATGAGTGATGCGAACAAAAATAGGAACACCGTGAAGCTATAAACGTTCACTTGCTCCTCTTGCGCACGGTATTTCTTCAACAAAGAATAGGCATAAAAAGGTACTGCGATAGACATACCCACATACACCAACAAGCAAGGCAAAAACAACAAAATGACCTGCATACACGAATGCATGCATGCCTCGGCTGCAAAACGAATCAGCAAAAAGACAGCTAAATAAGGGGCAAGAGTTGCCGCATATCTCATCGCACTGCCGCTACTATTTGAGATATTCATACGCAATCAAATGATATGCAAAGTTAATTAAATAATGATGTTAGGCAACAACATTGCCCCTCTTTTTGCTCTTTTTTCTTTTTTTTCGTGCACCAGAAATTTCTATATCCAAAATATTCTATTATCTTTGCACTCGGAAAGGTTCTGCACGACCAGCTCCCTTTGAATCCCCCAGGGCTTGACCGCAGCAAGGGTAATTAGGTTGAGCGGTGCGATGCAGATCGCCTTTCCTTTTTTTGTTCAAAACTCCTTATACTATATACTATGTCTAAAGCATCTTCTAACAGCACAGAGCACAACGTTATTGTAACAGGAACCGTTATCAAAGGTGATATTACTACCGACGGCGATTTTCGTGTAGATGGCAACATCGAAGGTACCATTGCTTCTAAAGGTCGCATCATTGTAGGACTTAATGGTTGCATCAGCGGTACTATTCAAGCCAACAACATTGACATCATGGGCAGCGTAGAAGGTACAATTATTGCAACCGATACCCTTTCGCTAAAAGCAACTGCAAAAGTAAAAGGTGATATCCAAACCAATATTTTGGACATCGAGCAAAAAGCCATCTTCAACGGCACTTGCACCATGAGCAAACCTACAGAAGCTCCTGCTACTAACAACAAAACTTCTAAAAAATAGTACGCATCGGATTACTTTCTGACACGCACGGCTATTGGGACAACCGATATGCCGAGTTTTTTGCGCCCTGTGACGAAATATGGCACGCAGGCGACATTGGAGATTTATCGATCTACAACCAACTACTATCCCAAAAACCTGTACGAGCCGTTGTAGGCAACATTGATGGCTACCCACTTAGACACATGCTCAAGGAAGTTGCCATTTTTGAAGTGGAAAAAGTAAGGGTATTGCTAACGCACATTGGAGGCTACCCTGGAAAATATGCTCCTGGAATCCTTTCGAAGCTACGTGCTGAGAAAATCAATCTTTTTATTGCAGGACACTCGCACATCCTAAAAGTCCTATTCGACCCTACCCTTCAACTCCTGCACATCAATCCAGGCGCTGCAGGCAGACAAGGTTTTCACAAAGTTCGCACTATGGTGCGCTTTGTGATCGACGGAGATAAAATTAAAGATTTAGAAATCAAAGAGATACCGCTTAACGAATAAGGTTAATATCGCCCTTATACACATACTTCATGGGCTTTCCTTCTTCGTCATTATCAGCACCGACTGCTTCAATAAAGTAGTAGTAGGCTCCTTCGGCAGCAGGCACACCCCCAACAGTTCCATCCCAACCTTTAGCAGGATCTGTCCACGCATACACCAAACGACCCGAAGCACTATATACTTTTGCAGAGAATGACACCAACGATTTGTAAGAAACCCTAAACTCATCGTTTTTGCCATCACCATTGGGTGTAAATACATTGGGCACTTCCAACAACGAATTAACCACTTCGATGGTATAAGACTGCTTGCTCAAACAATTTTTTTCGGGCAAATCAGAATCCGAGCTATTGGTTGTTTCCAACTGCAAGTAGTAAGTACCTTGCTTTTCGAAGGTATAACGAAAATCTGTTTCAGAAGAATAAATCAAGCAATTTTCAAACTCTTTGTCGGCAGACAAACACCATTGATAGAAAAACGCAGCAGGGCTGGCATTGTTCAAGATTTCAATATTCAATGGCGCAGAACCAGCCAACTTTTTATCTGTTGACACGTCTTTGTCACCCTCGTTGAGCGCATCTTCACGGATGCGAACAGAAGCTTCCAAATTTACCTCTACGGCAAAGGCTTCCACTACCTCACTCTCTATGGTTTTTGCTTTGTCCAAAGCTATGCCCCAAGTATCTGCCGTAACAGCATAGGCCGTGTTATCCAACGGAGATGGTACCATCAGGTCGGGGGCCAATGCCAATGTATCCGACACTTGTTTGATAACATAAGACCCTGATTCATAGTAGGTAGAATCGTACGAAAGTACAATTTCTCGCTGCAACTCGAAGGGTGCTTTGCCGTGCATCAAGGTATCGTATTGCAAGGCTGGAGCATCGTATTTTAGCTCAATTTGGTAGTTCACGCATCTGTCTTCCAAATCGTTGTGAACTTGAATATTTTCGAGCGATACTGCTATGCTGTCATAGTTAAATATCCAGACCCATTTAGCAGGCAGTGTGTCTATTTGCAGCTGATAGCCCATGGATCCTGCATTTATCAAAGGAATAGTCGTTTCCAATACATCGGTTTCTTCTGCTACTTTTTCGGCGGTTTCTGCTCCCAACGTATAGGCATACCAGGTATAACGATGCGCAATGCTATCGGCATAAATTAACTTTGCTCCCGTAACTTCGTCCAATACAAAAACCGTATCAACTGCAGCTTGTTCTACACCCACGTGTTTGGCATCTAAAATCGAGAATTGAGCCCACAACGCAGTTGTCAATACGCTTACTAAAAATGTACAAATGTTACGTTTCATAGATAATTATTATAAAAAGAGCAGACAAAGGTAAGAATTAAATCTCATTTCTCCTTTCTCTACTCTCAATTATTTACTATCTTTACACCCGAATATTTTTATCGTATGAGAAAACAATTTTACTGGTTACTTTTAGTCGTATGGGGAATCTGTTTGGCAAGCTATGCCAAATCGCTTTCCTACCCAACCATGACCGAAAACGGCAAAACCTATTACCTATACACCGTACAAAAAAGCGAAGGATTGTATGCTATCAGCCAACGATTTAGCGTTCCTCAAGCCCTTATTATTGAGGCTAATCCTGGTGTAGAGAATGGACTTAAATTGGGACAACAAGTAAAAGTTCCACAAATTACCAACGCCAACCCAACCAAAGCTACTCCTGTGGTAGCAGGTAAAAATCAACACATCGTTAAAGCCAAAGAAACCTTGTATGGTTTGTCAAAACAATACAATTGTACGGTGGATGATTTGTTGGCATTGAATCCTTGGGCAAGCAACCTCACCATTGGTGCTGTGCTACAAATTCCTGCAAGTAGCGCCAAAGACAGCCTTGTCGCTACAACAACTCCTGCACCTGCAGCAACAGATACCGTGGCTACCACCAAAGCGCGCAAAAAAAACATTTGGTCGTGGTTTAGCAAAAGTAAAACGGTAACAGACACCACCAGCATGGTCATCGCCCCTGATACCACTGTTATGCCTGCCACCCAAGAATGGGTTCCACAACAAGTGGAAAAGGACCTAAACATTGCCATTCTACTGCCTTTCATGTTAGATTCTGTGCATCGTGATGCCAGCATGGATCGTTTTGTAGAGTTCTATCAAGGATGCTTGTTAGCCATTGACTCGTTGGCAAAAAAAGGAATTTCAACAACGGTTTCGACCTACGACATTGGCAAAGACAGCGAAAAACTACAGCAAGTTTTGCGTCAACCCAACCTTACGCAGGTAGATGTCATTATTGGTCCTGCTTACCAAAACCAAGTAAGCGAAGTTGCACAATTTGCCGCTCAGCATCGTATTCCTACCGTCATTCCTTTTGCATCGAACGTTGCTGAAATTAGCACCAATCCCTATTTGTTTGAAGTGGTAACTCCACAAAAAGAGCTATACACGAAATTGGTTCAAAAATGCTGCTACCATTTCAGCGACAAAGAGGTCATCCTCATCAAACCTCGTATGCTGGGACAATACAACAAGGCTGATTTTGCAGAAAAGCTCATTGCTGGCATGGATGCAACCTTGGTTCCTTATACCATTATCAGCGACGACAGCATTGCCAAAGAAGTAGATTCGATTGCTGCATTATCAACCAAAGAATATTTATTGGTATTACCCAGCACCCATCAGGTAATGCTCAACAAATTTGGAGAAGCCTTGCAATACATCAACAGCAAAAACGTATCTGTATTTGGTTTCCCAGAATGGAACAACCTTGCTATCAACGAATTGTATAGTAAAAAGATGTACGCATTTTCGAGCTACCAAACCCAATTTAGCGACGAGCGCATCGTACAATTCTTTACACAATTTAAAGAGAAATACGGTGTTCCTACCAGCGTTCAACAAACACCTAACTTCGCCCTATTCGGCTTTGATATTTGCTTGTTTTTCTTGCAACAATACAGCCAATACGGCAAGTATTTCTACCACTACCTACCAACCACTGAAACAGAAGGTCTGCAAATGAATTTCTTGTTCGAACAAGTTGGCAATGGTGGCTACTGGAACATCGGTACCCAATTTTATCAGATCGACAGCAACGGCATCACAGAACTGTAAGGTATGAAAAGAAGTTTTCTGATAGGATTGTTGGTATTGGCCACCCATGCCTTGTGGGGGCAATACACCTACATCGAACCCGAATATTGTTTGGGAACGAACCAAGGGGTGGCATTGTGGACTACTGTTGGGTTCTCGCCTCACGTCAATCAGAACTTTGACGTACGCTACAACGGTGGTATCACCTTTCGCTACATCGGTCAGAAATATTTTGGGGTTATTACAGAGTTAAACTATACCCAACGCGGCTGGTCTTCCACCTCCTCTATTACAGGCGAAACCTACAACCGTCGATTGGATTACTTAGAAATACCCTTTTTAGCACACATCTATTTTGGCAAGGAAAAGTTTCGCTTTTTTGTCAACTTGGGTCCTAAAGTACGTTTACTGATCAACGAAGATGCCACCGAACCTTTCTCTGTCAACCCTGGCATTGAGCAAACCAAACCCGTTGAAAACATCTTCGATTACAGTATTTGTGCTGGTTTGGGCATCGAGTTGCGCAGCAAAAAAGCAGGGAACTTTATTTTAGAAGCACGCTACGATTATGGTTTAGGCAACATCTATAAGAACAACAAAGGAGAAGATTTCTCGCTTTCCAACAACCAAGCCATTACCATTTCAATCGCATATTTATTCAACGTAAACAATAAAAACAAAAAATAAACCACTCGATTAGTCGGTTCGTCGATTAGTCAACTAGTCAATTTAAACTATGATGTACGAATTATTGCAAAAACGTCGCAGCCATCGCAAATTTACCGAACAGGCTGTAGAACAAGAAAAAATAGATCAAATCTTGCGCAATGCACTGATGTCGCCAGCAGGAAAAAGTCTTAATCCTTGGGAATTCATTGTAGTAACCAACAAAGAAACCCAAGCAAAATTGGCTGGCTGCAAACCATTTGGCAGCGCATTTGTAGCAGAAGCTCCCCTTTCAATTGTCGTAATTGCCGACACCAACAAAAGTGATGTATGGGTAGAAGATTGTTCTATTGTAGCCTTTAACATGCAACTTACCGCCGAAGACTTGGGTTTGGGCAGCTGCTGGGCACAAGTACGCCAACGCCAATCGTGCACCGAAGGCATTATGGCAGAAACCTACGTAAAAGAGTTGCTAAACATTCCTGACAACTATGCGGTTGAATGCATCATCAGCATCGGCTACAAAGGCATGGAGCGCAAACCCTTCAACGAAGATAAATTGCAATTCGATAAAATCCACCAAGAACAATTTTAAGTCTTGAAGAAGGTCGTTGTCATAGGAACTGGCAAGGTAGCCTCCCACCTCACCAAAACTTTTTTGGCAGTGGGTTGCGATGTCGTGCAAGTAGTGGGAAGAAGCGAAGCATCCATCCAACGTATGTTTGCTGCAATCGAGCAAACCCTCCCCTATACGCTCCACAAAAATGAGGTCAGCCAAGCTGCCGATCTCTACGTTTGTAGCGTAAAAGACGATGCCATTGCAGCTGCACTTACAGGCATCAACATCCCACCTCACGCCCTATTGGTACACACTGCCGGAAGCATCAACCGCAGCGTTTTGGAGCCATTTGCCAACCACATCGGGGTGTTGTATCCTATGCAAACTTTCTCGTTTGGCAAAAATGTTGATTTTTCAAAAATTGCCATATACATCGAAGCGAATAATCATAATTATGAAAGTAAACTACAATTATTCGCACAAAAATTATCGCCCAATGTAAAGGTGGTAGATTCGGCTATGCGCGCCAAGGTACATTTGGCAGCTGTGTTTGCCTGCAACTTTACCAACCACCTATACAGCGTGGCTGCCGATGTACTACAAACGGTCAACCTACCGTTTGCAGACTTGCTTCCTTTGGTGGATGAGACCACCCAAAAGATACACCAACTCTCACCAAGGGACGCACAAACAGGTCCTGCCATCCGAAGGGACCAACAGGTCATCGACAAGCATCTTGCCCAACTGGAAGGACGATACAAAGAGATCTACGAACTGCTTACAGACAGCATACAACATGACTAATTTTAAGGAAGATTTGAGCCGTATCCAGGCTTTCGTTTTTGATATTGATGGTGTGCTTTCGCAGCAAACCGTTTCCCTCTCTGCCGAGGGAGAGCCCATGCGTACGGCCAACTTGCGCGATGGCTTTGCGCTACAACTTGCGGTAAAAATGGGCTACCACGTTGCCATCATCAGTGGTGCACGCAACGAATACTTGCGGGTGCGATTTACATCATTGGGTATTGATGATGTGTATTTGGGAGCCTCTAATAAAACGGTATTCTTCAAGGAATTTTGCCAAAAGTATCAACTCGATCCACAGGTGGTGTTATACATGGGTGATGACATTCCTGATGTTCCTGTGATGCAAATGGTTGGCACTCCTACCTGCCCTGCCGATGCAGCTGTGGAAGTCAAACAGCTTGCCAAATACGTTTCCCTCCACAATGGTGGCGAAGGTTGTGCACGCGATGTCATTGAGCAAGTATTAAAAGCACAAAACAAATGGTTAACCTCTAAATCTGATTTTGCATGGTAACAATCAAACAATGGTTACAACTTATACGTTGGAAAAACCTAATTTTCTTAGCATACATCGTAACTACCCTATTTTTTGGCGTAGTAACTCCCTATTTGGATCAATATGGTCTGCAGTTGGAACATGCAGGTTGGCTATATGCCTTGCTAATGGCATCGACCGTGCTAATTGCAGCAGGCGGCAACGTCATTAACGACTATTTCGATACCAAAATTGACGAAATCAACCGCCCCACCAAAGTCATTGTAGGCAAAAGCATTACACGTGCACAGGCTGCTATGGCTTTCCAAGTGCTATTGGGATTAGGTGTCGCTTGTGGATTGGGCATCGCCATTTTGCTCAGCAATTTTACCATTGGCATCATTTATATGGTGCTATCTGGCTTATTGTGGTTCTACTCATCGAGCTACAAACGCCAACTCATCATCGGTAACCTCATGATTGCATTGTGCGGTTTTATGAGCTGCTTTATGGTAGGCTACGTAGTCAATGTTCAACTCATCAACACCTATCAACCCTACATTTTCCATACCTCCATCATCACCAGCTTATACGCATGGACAGCAGGATTTGGCCTATTCTCGTTCTTGTTTACCCTGTTGCGCGAAATTGTGAAAGACATTGACGATATAGAGGGGGACCGAGAAATGGAATGCCACACCATACCCATTGTTTGGGGAATTCCTACTACCAAAATCATCTTGATGAGTTTATCAATTCTTATTTTGTTACTCACAGGCTATTTTGCTTTCCAGCTTATTCCTTTTGCCACCGATACCATTACTTGGAAATATTTTGTCTTTGGCATTGCCATTCCTATGCTGATTTTAATCTTCTGGGTTGGCCAAGCCAACAAACGCAGCCAATGGCAACAAATTAGCAAATTTATCAAGTACATTATGATGATAGGTGCTTCTTATGCCATTGTGGTGGGTTACCTATTCTATATCAACGGAGCTATCAGATGATGTTGGCAGAACTCATAAAGGAATACCAAGTCGTTTTGGTATCACAATCGCCCAGACGCAGGGAACTACTAAAAGGGCTGGAAATTGATTTTGTTGCCACCTCGGTGGATGCAGACGAAACCTACCCCAACCATTTGCAAGGAGCGGATGTACCATGCTACATTACCAAAGCCAAGGCTGATGCATACAAAGCTATGTTGGAGGCCAATACCTTAGCCATTACTGCCGATACCGTTGTTTGTATTGATGGAAATATATTGGGGAAACCCACATCGCGCACCGATGCCATCAACATGTTACGCACCCTATCGGGCAAAAAACACGAAGTAATTACTGCGGTTTGCTTGTTCACCCAACAAAAAGAGCGACTCTTCTCTGCGGTCAGCGAGGTGTATTTTACCCAACTATCGGACGAGGAAATTGAGCACTACATTGACACCTACCAACCCTACGACAAGGCAGGCTCGTATGGCGTGCAAGAATGGATTGGCTACATTGGCATTGAAAAAATGGTAGGTTCGTACTACAATGTAATGGGGTTGCCTATCCAAAAACTATACCACGAACTATTAGATTTCTTACAACCATGAAAAAACTCCTTGGTACATTACTAATGGTCGGAGCATTGTGCGCTTGCTGCCAACAAACCCTCACCGAGAGTAAACGGCCTACACCCATATTGGTGGGTAATGATGCCGACGAACATGGCTGCAAAGCCTCTGCGGGTTACACATGGTGCGAACTAAAACAAGAATGTGTGCGCGTTTGGGAGGTAGGAACGACTATCTACTATAAAAAGCCCCAAGGAAACACCTATCAAGGTATCTATGCCATTATTTTACCCGACAGCAGCCGGATAGAAACATACGAAAATCAACACTTGATTTGGGAACGAAAAGGTAATTTACCTGTCTGGGAGAACAAAGAGTTTAACAAAACCCTTACCCAAACCGACAGCATTTACGCTCCAAACGACTCTGTATCGTTCCCCATTTGGGTAATGGAATAATCTAAACGATAGTAATCTCCACAAAAAAGCATCGGCGTTTCCCGATTCTTTTTTGTCGAGATTACCGGACTCGAACCGGTCACCTCGACACTGCCAGTGTCGCGCTCTAGCCAGATGAGCTAAACCCCCAAGTGCGCCGCAAAGATACAACGCAGTTTTTATTTATGCAATAGTTTTTGGAGATAAACCATTACAAATACATCATTGCTTTACCTATCTCATGGGCTCTCTCCTCACCCACCAATGTTGCTGCTATTGCCAGACCAAAGGCAAGTGAAACGCCAGGACCTTTTCCGGTAATAACATTACCATCTTGCACTACTTTTTGATCGGATTGTACCAAAGCACCAGTCAAGCCACCTTCACAACCAGGATAGCAAACGGCTTTTTTGCCTTGCAAAAAGCCCAAAGCACCAAACACCATGGGTGCTGCACAAATAGCCGCCAAAGGCAATCCTTTTTCAAAATGAGCCGTTAGCATCGCACACAAACCGCTGTGATTACCCAAATTGGTAGTTCCAGGCATACCACCAGGCAGAATCAAGTAGCCTTCAGTAGGCTGAACATCGGCAAATAGTAAATCTGCCACAACGGTAACATCGTGTGCCGAAGTTACTTGCAAGGTATCGTTAATTGAAACGGTTTGAACATCAACACCTGCACGACGCAACACATCTACAACGCTCAATGCTTCAATATCTTCGAAGCCATTGGCCAAAAATACGTAATGTTTCATTTCTTAAAATATTTTCCAATTACAGGCAACGAATACAAGGGCAAGTCCGTACGTACCATGTACACCACAAACACCGACAACAAGGCTACCTTAATCAAGTAATTTACCACTACAATAGGTGTCATCGCCCATTTATTGATTGCCAATAAAACTAATGTTAAAACAATATATTTTGCAAATTTTGCCAAATCGTAAGGCAAAGGCATGTATTTATTGCCCAATAGGTAGGAAATCAGCATCATGGTAAAGAAGGCGCCAAACGAAGCACAACCAGCTCCTATCAACCCAAACATGGGCACCAAGAACCATAGCAACGCCACGTTAATCAACAAGCCTATGGACGATATGATAAAACCAAAGTAGGTTTTATCTGTCAACTTGTACCAAATGGACAAGTTAGAATAAATACCTTGGAACAAATACGAGAATAGCACAATAGGAACAACTACCAGTCCACTCCAGTAGCTTTCATGGATGAGCAGTTTGATGACATCGATAAATAAAATCATGCCCAAACAAATGAGCAACGATGTCAGCACGTAGTATTTCATGGTGTCGGCATACATCTGCTCTTTGCCAACCGACCTACTTTTGTCAAATACAAAAGGTTCGTATGCGTAACGAAATGCTTGTGAAAACATCATCATCACCATTGCCACCTTAAAGCAGGCTCCGTAAATACCCAGTTGAGAAACGGCTACATCGTGGTTTTCGTACAAATAAGGGAATAAAATTTTGTCGATGGTTTGATTCATAATACCCACCACTCCCAGCATCAACAAAGGCATGGAATACACCAACATGCGTTTGAGCAATGGAAATGAGAAGCTGTATTTGCCCTGAAAAACATAAGGCAACAACACGATGGTCACCACCAATGTAGAGATAAAATTGGCAATAAAGATGTAGCCCACCTGGTAATCGGGACGATAGAACCAATCCACCCAATTAGGATCATGTTTGTATAGGTAAGGACAGAGCAGCAAGAAGAACAAATTCATGCCGATATTGGCAAAAATCATCACAAATTTGATAATTGCAAACAGTATCGGACGTTTTTTGTAGCGCAAATAGGCAAATGGGATGCAATCGAAGGCATCCATGGCAGTAATGCACACCATCATGGCTACAAATTCTGGGTATTTTTCGTAACCCAACGTTGTTGCAATGGGATCGATAAACAGCAAACAAATGACCACAAAAAAGAGGGAGGTCGCAAACAAGCTCGTTAGTGCTGTTTTATAAACGGTGATGGGTTGTTCAGTGTCTTTGCTCATAAAGCGGAACATCCCCGTTTCCATACCATACGTAAGCACCACCATCATCAATGCCGTCCATGCGTACAAGTTGGTAACAATACCATAATCGGCAGAAGATGACAAGACGTAGGTATATAGCGGTACCAAGCACCAATTTAGGAAACGCCCCACAATGCTGCTGATGCCGTAAATGGCCGTATCTTTGAATAAATTTTTAATGGCAGACATACTGGCTAAAACAAAGGATTATCTGTCAGAGAAGTAAAACGAGAACGATGCAAATGCTTGTATGCCAAATCAGTAACCTCTCTACCACGTGGGGTACGCTTAATAAATCCTTCTTTGATTAGATAGGGTTCATACACATCCTCGACGGTACCTGCATCCTCACCCAAGGCTGTAGCAATGGTTGTCAATCCTACAGGGCCACCATTAAATTTATCGATGATGGTAGTAAGGATCTTATTATCGATTTCATCCAAACCATAGGAATCAATGTTAAGTGCCTCCAAGCCGTAGCAAGCAATGTCTTTATCGATAACGCCATCGGCTTTTACTTGCGCAAAATCGCGTACACGGCGCAACAAGGCATTGGCAATACGAGGCGTACCCCTGCTTCGACGGGCAATTTCAACCGCTGCATCTTCGTAGATAGGCGTATCCAAAATCGCTGCAGAACGTTTTACAATAGAGGTTAAGATATCCGAATCGTAGTACTCGAAATGGCTATTGATGCCAAAACGAGCACGCAATGGACTGGTTAGCAAGCCACTACGAGTAGTAGCACCAATCAACGTAAAAGGATTTAGGTCAATCTGAATGGAACGAGCGCTGGGACCTTTATCGATCATGATGTCAATGCGATAATCTTCCATGGCCGAATACAAGTACTCCCCCACTACAGGCGAAAGACGGTGTATTTCGTCAATAAACAGCACATCGTTGGGCTCCAACCCAGTAAGCAAACCCGCCAAATCGCCAGGTTTATCCAACACAGGACCCGACGTAATTTTAAAGCCCACGCCCAACTCATTGGCAATGATATTCGACAAGGTGGTTTTACCCAACCCTGGAGGGCCATGCAAAAGCACGTGATCTAGCGCTTCGCCACGCATACGAGCTGCCTGTACAAAAATTTTCAGGTTCTCGACAATGGCATTCTGCCCTTTAAAATCAGAAAAGGTAAGCGGACGAAGCACGTTTTCGTATTCATTTTCGCGCTCGCCACGACTTTTTCGTATATCAAAATTATTGTCTATCATGCTGTTACTTCACGGAATAAACGTTCCAATTCTTCGCCCGACAAGTTGCCCACCAACCTATCTTCCATTAGTTTGCCTTTGCGCATGATAATAAAACGGTCGCAAATGGCTGTTACTTCTTGCATAATGTGCGTGCTAAAAAGCACCGTGCGTTCTTTGCCAAAATCTTGGATAAGGGTTCTGATTTCAACCAGCTGATTGGGATCCAATCCTGTGGTAGGTTCGTCCAAAATCAACACTTCTGGATCATGAATCAAAGCTTGCGCCAAACCAACACGCTGACGATAGCCTTTGGAAAGTTGGTGGATTTTCTTGTGCGCTTCGGCCGATAAGCCCGTACGCTCAATCATTTCGTCCACCCTACTTTTGGCATTCTTGCCCAAATCATACAAACCAGCGGTAAACAGCAACGACTCGCGCACGTACATATCCAAATACAACGGATTGTGTTCTGGCAAGTAGCCAATTAGGCGTTGCGCTTGCAATTTCTGCTGCTGTACATCCACTCCACTCACTTGCACATTGCCTGCATCGGCCGACAAATAGCCTGTAATAATTTTCATCAGTGTGGATTTTCCGGCACCATTGGGTCCTAAAAAGCCTACAATCTGTCCTTTTTCGATGCTAAACGACAAATCTTGCAACACTTGCTGACTGCCGTATTGTTTACTGATATGGTTAATTTGCAAACTCACGTATCTAATAGCAATTTTAGTGGATAAGGTACAAAAATACACAAATTATCATTATTTTTGCACCTGATAAGTAAAAAAAACAATCATTTATGGCAAAAACCGAAATTTCTACCTTGGGTGAGTTTGGATTGATCAAACACATTGCTAAACACATTCAACTAAAAAATAAAGAAAGCGAAAAAGGCATTGGCGACGATGCTGCTGTGCTAAACTATACAGGTGAGAACAAACGTGCCTTGGTGACCACTGATTTACTATTGGAAGGCATTCACTTTGACCTTACCTACGTACCCCTCAAGCACCTTGGCTACAAGGCTGCCATGGTCAACATTTCGGACATCTTTGCCATGAATGGAACTCCCAAACAAATTACCGTTTCCATCGGCATCGATAAACGCTTTGGCGTTGAAGATATCGAAGAATTGTATGCAGGTATTCTTTTGGCCTGTGAAAGACACCAAGTGGACGTTGTGGGTGGTGACACTACCTCATCGCTTACTGGACTTTGCATCAGCATTACTTGCATTGGCGAAGGAGAAGAAGGCAAAATTGCCTACCGAAGCGGAGCTAAAGCCAACGATTTAATCTGCGTTTCGGGCAACTTAGGTGCTGCTTATATGGGTTTACAGCTATTGGAACGTGAAAAACAACTTTTCCAAAAAGACAGCAGTTTAGAGGGCGTACAACCCGATTTTGCTGGTAAAGAATACATCCTACAACGTCAACTTAAGCCAGAAGCACGTGGCGACGTCGTGAAGTCATTGCGCGAAGCAGGTATCGTTCCTACCGCTATGATGGATATTTCGGATGGATTATCGTCGGAGTTATTCCACATTTGCGAACAAAGCAAAGTGGGCTGCAACATCTACGAAGAAAAGATCCCTATTGACTACGAAACAGCCATGATGGCAGAAGAATTCAACCTTAATTTGGTGACAGCCGCATTGAATGGCGGTGAAGATTACGAACTACTCTTTACTGTACCACTCGAAATGCACGAAAAAGTCAACACACTGAAAGACATCAAAGTAATTGGCTACATTACCGAAGAGGCTGCAGGCAAAAACCTTATTACCCGCGACGGAGCCAGCATTTCGCTCAAAGCACAAGGGTGGGTGCATATTTAGTCGCTTCGCGTGGCGAAACTCCGATTAGTCAACAAAAAAAATACTTGCACATATCAAAATAAATTACTAATTTTGCACCGCTTTTTAAATACGTGTGATGGGAATCGGGTCGCCAACACAAAAAAGCATAACGACTGACCCTGAATTTTAGTAACACAATTTTTATTTATGAAAACTTTTGAATTGAGCGGTACTATTAGAACCGACTTGGGCAAAAAAGCCAGCAAAGCTATCCGCGCTACCGAATCTATTCCTTGCGTACTTTACGGAGGTAAAGAAAATGTGAACTTCACTGTAACTCAAGCTGCTGTTCGCAAATTGATCTACACCCCTAACATCTACGCTATCAAATTGACCATCGACGGCAAAACTTACAATGCTGTATTGAAAGATGCTCAATATCACCCAGTTTCTGACAACATCCTTCACTTGGACTTCTTGGAAGTATTCGAAGACAAACCAATCATCTTCAGCGTTCCTGTTAAAACTGAAGGTTTGGCAGCTGGTGTACGTGCCGGTGGTAAACTATCGTTGGTATTGCGTAAATTGAAAGTGAAAGCTGTTTACACCAACATTCCTGAAGTATTGGTTGTAAATGTAGAAAACTTGGAATTGGGCAAAACCATCAAAGCTGGTGAACTTTCGTTCGAAGGCTTGCAAATTGTAAACAACAAAGACAACGTAGTAGTAGCTGTTCAATTGACTCGTGCTGCTCGCGGTGCTCAAGCAAAGGGATAATCCCATTTACATAGCATTTATGAAATACTTAATTGTTGGTTTGGGCAACATTGGTGATGAATACCATGAAACCCGTCACAACATAGGATTTATGATATTGGATGCCTTTGCAAAGGCATCCAATGTTTTTTTTACCGAGAAACGTTACGGTGCGATAGCAACGTGCAAAATCAAAAACAAACAGTTGATTTTGCTCAAACCTTCTACGTACATGAACTTAAGCGGCAATGCTGTCCGCTATTGGATGAACGAAGAAAAAATTCCGTTGGAAAACATCCTCGTTTTGGTGGACGACCTTGCACTACCCTTTGGTAGCCTTCGTTTAAAAGGCAGAGGCAGCTCTGCAGGACACAACGGGCTTACCAACATCCAAAATCTTTTGGGAACGGATGCCTATGCACGCTTGCGCTTTGGTCTGGGCAATAACTTTGCTCGTGGCAAACAAGTTGATTTTGTTTTGGGCAAATTTACTACCGAAGAGCAAACCACACTTCCTGCACGCATAGAGATGGCTTGCGACATCATCAAAAGCTTTGCTTTAGCTGGCATCAACATTACCATGAACCAGTTTAACAACAAGTAAAACAACATGGCAGCATCGGAAGTACGCATCGATAAATGGTTATGGGCCATGCGCCTATTCAAAACCCGTAGCATAGCAGCCGACGCCTGCAAGAAAGGGCGCATCAGCATTGGAGGCACTGCTGTAAAGCCATCACGTACCATTACCGTTGGTACGGTAGTACAAGTAAAAAAGACCCCTATCACCTACTCTTTTAAAGCATTACAGTTGACCGAGAACCGTTTGGGCGCCAAATTAGTGCCCGAATACATGGAAAATGTAACACCTGCTGAACAATACGAAATTTTGGAACGTACCCGCATCGCAGGATTTATTGACCGTGATCGAGGCACTGGCAGACCCACAAAAAAAGAACGCCGCGACTTAGATGCCTTTATGGAATACAGTTTTGACGACGAAGATTGGGATTTTTAAGTTTATTTATTATCTTTGCTTGTTTTCAAATAATTTAGTTGCAACTTTTAATTTCAACACCATGAAAGGCATCGTATTAGCAGGTGGTTCTGGCACACGCTTGTATCCTATCACCAAAAGCATTTCCAAACAAATCATTCCGGTTTACGACAAACCCATGATTTACTACCCTGTGTCTATTTTGCTACTTGCTGGCATACGCGAAATCCTCATCATTTCTACCCCACAAGACATCCACTTGTACCAAAACCTATTGGGCGATGGTTCTTCGTTGGGTGTACGTTTTGAATACGCCATTCAACCTTCTCCAGATGGTTTGGCGCAAGCTTTCTTGATTGGTGAAGAATTTATTGGCGACGACAGCGTTTGTATGGTGTTGGGCGATAATATTTTTTATGGCTACAACCTATCCAACATGCTAAAAGAAGCTGCAGCATTGAAAGACGGTGCCATCGTATTCGGCTACTACGTAAACGACCCAGAACGCTATGGCGTAGCAGAATTTAATGCAGAAGGCAAAGTATTGAGTTTGGAAGAAAAACCTGCTAAACCCAAATCGAACTACGCAGTAACAGGTTTGTATTTTTACAGCAACGACGTGGTAAAAAAAGCCAAATCGCTTAAGCCTTCGGCTCGTGGCGAGCTTGAAATTACCGACCTTAACAAGCTATACCTAGAAGAAGGAAGACTTAACGTTCAACTGATGGGACGTGGTGTAGCTTGGCTCGATACCGGCACACACGACAGCCTACTTGAAGCTTCTAACTTTATTGCTACCATCCAAAGCCGTCAAGGCCTACAAGTGGCTTGTTTGGAAGAGATTGCCTACAACTATGGCTACATCAACCGTGAACAGCTGCTAAAATTGGCAGAACCGCTTAAAAAGAATTATTACGGACAGTACCTTATTAAAATAGCCGACGAACCCAATATTATTTAATTATGGAAATAATAGAAACTGGTATTGAGGGGCTTTTGATTATTAAGCCTAAAATTTTTGGTGATGCGCGCGGATATTTCTGCGAAACCTACAACAAAAAACGCTACCAAGAAGCAGGCATCATGCAAGATTTCTGCCAAGACAACCTTTCTAAATCTACCTACGGTGTTATCAGAGGTTTGCACTTCCAACTAAACCCCGAAAGCCAATCAAAATTGGTATCGGTAGTAGAAGGTCGAGTATACGATGTAGCGGTAGACATTCGCGTAGGTTCTCCTACCTACGGCAAATGGTACGGCATTGAATTGGATGCAGAAAGCAAAACTCAATTCCTTATTCCACGTGGTTTTGCCCACGGTTTTTCGGTATTGAGCGAAAGTGCTGTCTTTACCTACAAATGCGACAACTTGTACAACGCATCGCTCGAAGGCGGTATCATGTTCAACGACCCCGATTTGAACATCGATTGGCGCATCCCTGCTGACAAGCAAATTATTTCCGAAAAGGACCTTAAACATCCTCTATTCAAAGAGTTAACCACCAATTTTGTATATTAATCGACCATGAAAAATATTTTGGTTACAGGTGCATACGGACAATTGGGCAACGAAGTGCGCATACTTGCTGCCAACTATCCTGCATACAACTTTATGTTTACTGACGTGGATAGTCTTGACATTTGCGACAAAGCCTTATTGATGGATTTTGTACAAGGCAACGACATTCGTTTCATCATCAACTGCGCTGCATACACGGCTGTTGACAAAGCGGAAGATGAAGCAGAATTGTGCGAAAAGATCAATGCAAAAGCGGTGAAGAACTTGGCTGAAGCTGCCGAAAGCGTAGGTGCTGGCATCATCCATGTATCAACTGACTATGTATTCAATGGCAAAGGTCCTCTTCCTTATACAGAAGACATGCCCACCGCCCCCTGTTCTACCTACGGAAAAACCAAACTAAAAGGCGAAAAAGCGCTACTAAAAGCATGTAGCAATGCTTTTGTTGTGCGCACTGCATGGTTGTATTCTTCATTTGGCAACAACTTTGTAAAAACCATGCGCAAATTAGGTGCTGAGCGCAGCGAGTTGAACGTTATTTTTGATCAAATCGGCACCCCTACTTTTGCTGCTGACTTAGCCGCTGCTTTGTTGGTCATCATGGATCAAACCATTGACCAAAAACACGACAAAGCGGGCATCTACCATTATAGCAACGAAGGTGTTTGCAGCTGGTACGATTTTACCCTAAAAATTCACCAACTATCGGGCATCACTACCTGCAAAGTAAACCCTATCGAAACCAAAGATTATCCAACCAAAGCTACACGCCCCCACTATAGCGTGCTCAACAAAGCCAAAATCAAAGCAACTTTTGGTATCGAAGTACCTCATTGGGAAAGTAGCTTGCAACGTTGCATCGAACAACTTAATCAAGAAGCATAACCTTGAACGAAATTACCTATACATTAGAAAATGCCGATCCCGTGGTTTTTTGCGGGGTAAACAACTGCAACATTCGTTTGCTAAAAGTTGTCTTCCCTAAGATCAAAATCATGGCAAGAGGAAGCATACTCAAAGCGGTAGGCGACGAAGTTGAATTGGCTGCCTTTTACGACAAAATGACCTTGCTCGAAAAACACGCCACTGAGTTCAACAACCTGCCCGAGGCGACCATCATTGACATTGTTAAGGGCAATACCCAACCAGGCGACAACGTACCCAACAACCTTATTTTGCATGGACTCAATGGCAAGCCGATTACGGCACGCACTGCCAATCAGCAAAAATTGGTGGCCGATTTTCAAGAAAACGACCTGATGTTTGCCATGGGACCTGCTGGTTCGGGCAAGACCTACACCGCCATTGCATTGGCAGTGCGTGCCCTCAAGAACAAGCAGGTGCGCAAAATCATTTTGAGCCGTCCTGCCGTAGAAGCGGGCGAAAAATTAGGATTCTTGCCAGGCGATATGAAAGACAAGATCGACCCCTACTTGCAACCTTTGTACGATGCGCTCGAAGACATGATACCACCTTTTAAATTAAAGGAGTACCTAGAATCGCACATTATACAAATTGCACCATTGGCATTTATGCGTGGTAGAACCTTAAGCGATGCTGTAATCATTTTGGATGAGGCACAAAATACTACCACCCAACAAATCAAGATGTTTTTGACCCGTTTAGGATTTAACTCCAAAATGATTGTAACGGGCGACAGCACACAAATTGACCTTCCCAATGCCAAACAATCGGGTCTTTTGCACGCTATGCACATCCTTAAAAACGTAAAAGGCATCTCGTTTATCGAATTTGACAAAAAAGACATCATCCGTCATAAATTGGTATCGCGCATTGTCGATGCCTACGAAAAATTTGACAAGTACGAAAATCAAACAAATAACTAAACAACAATATCATGAAAGCACTAACAGCTACCGAATTTAATTTTAAAGGACAAACCAACGTCTATCACGGCAAAGTACGTGACGTTTACAGCATCGGCGACACCCTTGTAATGGTGGCAACCGACCGTATTTCTGCATTTGACGTAGTACTTCCTAAAGGCATCCCCTACAAAGGACAAATGCTTAACCAAATTGCTGCTAAATTTTTGGATGCCACTGCCGACATCGTTCCTAACTGGAAATTGGCCACACCAGACCCAATGGTTACTGTAGGTCGTCGTTGCCAAGGATTCCCTGTTGAAATGATTGTGCGCGGTTACCTTTGCGGCAGCGCTTGGCGTGCCTACAAAAACGGTGTTCGCGAAATCTGCGGCGTAAAGATTCCTGACGGTATGCGCGAAAACCAAGCTTTCGAAACACCTATCATCACCCCTACCACCAAAGCAGAGTTGGGTCAACACGACGAAGACATTTCGAAAGAAGAAATCATTGCACAAGGTTTGGTAAGCCCTGAAGATTACGCATTGTTGGAGCAATACACCTTGGCACTATTTAAACGTGGAACTGAAATTGCAGCCAAACGTGGTTTGATTTTGGTGGATACCAAATACGAATTTGGCAAATGCGACAATCAAATCTATTTGATGGACGAAATCCACACCCCAGACTCATCGCGCTACTTCTATGCAGACGGCTACGAAGAACGTTTTGAAAAAGGCGAAGCACAAAAACAACTTTCGAAAGAATTTGTACGTGAATGGTTGATGGAAAATGGTTTCCAAGGCAAAGAAGGCCAACAAGTACCAGAAATGACCGACGAAATTGTAGCAGGCATCACCAACCGCTATATTGAACTATACGAAAACATTACTGGCGAGAAATTTGAAAAGACCGACACATCTAACCTATTGGAACGTATCGAAACCAACATCGCCAACTATCTATAACTGTCGATAGTTGCTAGTCAATAAAATCGACAAGTGACAAGTGACAAGCAACGAGCAAAAAAATGAGTAAAGGCAACTTTACTCATTTTTTTTTGCACTTTTATCAACATTTACGCAAAATTTACGCCTTTTCTTTGGGTATTACATCTAAAAATGGTAATTTTGGAATGTTATTTTTCACAAATTATGGCAAACACTAAAGGTTTTATTACACAAGTGATCGGTCCGGTAGTTGACGTAGCCTTTGAACAAGGAGGCGATGCCCTACCCAAAATCCACGATGCTTTGTATTTGATTCGTCCTAATGGACAGAAACTAATCATTGAATGTCAACAACATATTGGCGAAAATTCAATTCGTACCATTGCAATGGACTCGACCGACGGTTTGGTTCGTGGCATGGAAGTTATCCCAACTGGCGCTCCTATTTCGGTGCCCATTGGTAATCAAATTAAGGGACGTTTGTTGAACGTAACTGGCGATAGCATCGACGGCATCTCCACATTGGACCGCAGCAAAGAGTATCCCATCCACCGTCAACCACCTACCTACGAAGAGTTGGCGACCTCCAAAGAAATCCTTTATACAGGTATCAAAGTTATCGACTTGTTAGCACCTTATTTGAAAGGTGGTAAAATCGGTTTGTTTGGTGGTGCTGGTGTAGGTAAAACCGTGTTGATCATGGAGCTTATCAACAACATCGCCAAAGGCTACAACGGCTATTCGGTATTTGCTGGTGTAGGTGAACGTACCCGTGAAGGTAACGACCTACTACGCGAAATGTTGGAAGCTGGCGTTATTGACTACGGTGAAGAATTTAAGAAAAGCATGGAAGAAGGCGACTGGGACCTATCGAAAGTGGATCCCGCTGCTTTGGCAAAATCGCAAGCCACCCTTGTGTTTGGTCAGATGAACGAACCTCCTGGTGCTCGTTCTTCAGTGGCTTTGTCGGGGTTGACCGTTGCAGAATCGTTCCGTGACAACAACGAATCTGGTGGCGAAGGTAACGACATCCTACTCTTCATCGACAACATTTTCCGTTTCACCCAAGCGGGTTCGGAAGTATCGGCTTTGTTGGGACGTATGCCATCGGCTGTAGGTTACCAACCTACCCTTGCTTCTGAAATGGGTTTGATGCAAGAACGTATTACCTCTACCAAAAACGGTTCTATCACCTCAGTACAAGCCATTTATGTGCCTGCGGACGACTTAACTGACCCTGCTCCTGCAACCACATTCAGCCACTTGGATGCAACCACCGTATTGAGCCGTAAAATTGCAGAGTTGGGTATTTACCCTGCTGTTGACCCATTGGATTCTACCTCACGTATCCTTGACCCTGAAGTAGTAGGTGAAAAGCATTACAATACCGCTATGCGTATTATAGAGCTATTGCAACGCTACCAATCGCTACAAGATATCATTGCCATTTTGGGTATGGAAGAACTCTCGGAAGCCGACAAATTGGTGGTACACCGTGCTCGTCGTGTACAACGTTTCTTGTCACAACCTTTCCACGTGGCAGAACAATTTACAGGTATTCCTGGTGTATTGGTACCTATTGAAGAAACCATTAGAGGTTTCAACATGATTATGGATGGTGAAGTTGACCAATATCCAGAAGCAGCCTTCAACTTGGTAGGCAACATTGATGCTGCCATTGCAAAAGGCGAACAATTATTGAAAGAAAGTAGCAAATAACAATGAACGTATCCATATTATCCGCCAACAAAAGCTTGTACCAAGGCACCGCTACATCGGTAGCGTTTCCTGGTGCAAAGAGTCCTTTTATGGTACTAGACAACCACGCTCCCATCATTTCGTTGTTGAGCAAAGGAGTCATTGCAATTGAAAATGGAACAGAAAACCCTGTTGCCATTGAAATTGCAGGCGGATTTGTAGAAATTCATAACAACGAAGTAACCGCTTGCGTAGAACTGGCATGAAACGTGAATTAACCACTCTACTACTCGGTTGCCTCTTGGGCGAATTGACCATCAGTTTGGTGCATCAAGTAATTTTACAAGCGCCCTATACCCGTTTGTATGCACTTATACCTTTGGTTTTTATGGGCATCGAATTCATTTTTTACGAAACAGAAAAATACACACGTAAAAAAGGAAATCCTGCCAAAGCCACACAGGTGTATATGCTCTACAAAATGATCAAATTGGTAGCCACTTTGACCTTGGTATTAGCCTTGGCCTTTGGATTGCCAGAAGTAGGAATTGCTTTCTTTATCAGATTGGCAGTAATGTACTTGATTACCATGATTATAGAGACCAAAATCGTCATGGATCGCATGCTTACAAAAACGACTAAAACGAACGAATGAAACACATCAAATACATAGTACTTTTACTAACCTTGCTATGCAGCACGGGTGCTATGGCATCGGAATCCACCGAACACAAGGAAGAAGGTTTTAACCCTGTTGCCTTTTTGTTTGGACACGTTGGCGACGGCTACGAATTTCACATAACTGAAATAAACGGACATCCCATCTCAGTGCCACTACCCATCATTGCCCATAGCGAAGAAAGAGGTTGGTTTGTATTTTCGTCCAGCCATTTGGCGCATGGTCATAGCTACGAAGGTTTTTCGATAGCGCAAGGTGGCGATTACGACGGAAAATTGGTGGAAACCAACAGCCAAGGCCAAGTGGTTCGTCCATTCGATTTGTCCATTACTAAAAACGTTTTTGCGCTGTTGCTATCGAGTGTATTGCTACTATGCATCTTCATTCCTATGGCACGTAGCTACAAAAAACGCCCATTAGGAGTTCCTAAAAAAGGATATAGCTTGTTAGAAGTAGTGATCAACTACATCGAAGACGACGTAATTAAGCCTGCATTAGGCGACAATTATTTACGCTTTTCGCCCTACTTGCTTACTGTATTCTTCTTTATCCTACTCAACAACCTTATGGGATTGATACCTATTTTCCCATTTGGTGCCAACTTAACAGGTAACATTTCAGTAACATTTGTATTGGCGTTCTTTACCTATCTTATTACCAACCTTTGTGGCACACGCGAATACTACAAGGAAGTTATTTGGCCCGATGTTCCCACCTGGCTAAAATTCCCATTGCCTTTGATGCCTGTTATTGAAATCATATCGACCCTTACCAAACCCATCGCTCTGATGATTCGTCTTTTCGCCAATATTTTGGCAGGACACCTTATTATTATGGTATTGATGGCACTAATATTCATCATTACCCTTAGCATGGGAGTTGCCATTGGTGGCGTTACCGCTGTGGTTTCTATTTTGTTCTCTATATTCATGTATTGTTTGGAGCTATTGGTTGCCTTTATCCAAGCATACGTATTTACCATGCTATCGGCCACCTTTATTGGAATGGCACAAGTGAAAGAACATCATTAAGATCTGTAATTGAAGAGAAATACATTAAACAATAAACAATAAACATTAAACATTTAACACTAAACATTATGTTATCAGTAATTCTTGAAGCCGCCTTCGCTGGCGCAGCATTAGCAAAATTTGGTGCAAGTTTTGGCGCAGCCATCGCAATTTTAGGTGCCGGTATGGGCATTGGTAAAATCGGTTCTGCTGCTATGGAAGCCATTGCACGTCAACCAGAAGCTGCAGGTGACATTCGTTCGAGTATGATTTTGGCAGCCGCACTTATTGAAGGTGTAACCTTGTTTGCCATCATTACTTGCGTTTTGGCCATCCTATTGTAAGCCACGTAACCTACTCCATTAGGTTACCCAACCCAAAAGGTAACCGCTTGCATGGGTAAGCGGTTACCATAATTTGAAAAAAGCATAAATTATGAATCTTTTTTTACCTGATTCTGGATTAGTAATATGGATGCTTTTGGCTTTTTCGATTGTCTTTTTCGCATTAGCCAAATTTGCATGGCCATCAATATTGTCTTCACTCAAAGAACGTGAAGATCATATTGCCACATCGTTAAGAAAAGCCGAAGAAGCCGCACAATCGTTGGCTACCTTGGAAGAGCAAGGTAAAACCATCATCGCCGAGGCGCAAGCAGAGCGTGTGCGTATGGTAAAAGAATCCAAGCAACTTGGCGAAAAGATGATTGCTGATGCCAAACAACAAGCCAAACAGCAAGCACAGCAAATCATTGACGATGCACGCGAACAAATTGCCAAAGAAAAGGCACAAGCCATTGCAGAAATCCGTAGCGAAGTTGCTGCGCTTTCAATTGGCATGGCTGAAAAGATTTTGCGTAAAGAATTGGACAACAAAAAAGCACAAGAGCAATACATTGAGCGTTTGTTGAAAGAAAACAGTAGCGCATCATGAACCACGGAAAAATATCCATACGATACGCCAAAGCCTTGTTAGGCAGTGCCACAGATGCTAAGGCGACTGACAAAGTGTATCAGAACATGATTACACTGGAGCAGTCGTATCAGCAGTTCCCTGCCCTACAAAGCGTATTGGACAATCCATCCATTGCATCGACCGAAAAATCGAAGGTACTTAAAATGGCTTGCGGAAAAAGCATCCACAAGATTACAGAGGCATTTATCGATTTTGTGCTCAAAAATGGACGCATCGGACAGCTCAGATGGATGGCTTTGATGTACCAAGAATTGTATCGTAAAACTCAAAATACAGTAATTGCCACCGTTACCACAACAACAGACATCCCTGCTGCCCTACAACAAAAGATTGCAGCGTGGATTGCAGGACATAATGGTCAACAAGTGGAATTGCGTACCGAAATCAACCCTGACATCATCGGCGGTTACATCATCGACGTTGAAAACAACCGTTTGGATGCCAGCATTAGTGGACAATTATCAAAACTAAACAAATATGCCGGAAATTAAACCAAGTGAAATTTCGAGTGTATTGCAAATGCAATTAGACGGCTATAAAAACCAGCTCGAATTTGAAGAAATAGGCAAAGTACTCCAAGTAAGCGACGGTGTTGCCCGTGTTTACGGTCTTAACCAAGTACAATCCAACGAATTGGTGGAGTTCGAAAACGGCACCAAAGGCATTGTGCTTAACTTGGAAGAAGACAATGTGGGTGTTGTGCTATTAGGCCCTACCCAAGACATTAAAGAAGGTTTTGTGGTGCGTCGTACCAAACGTATCGCCTCTATCATGGCAGGCGAAGGCATGTTGGGACGCGTTATCAACGTGTTGGGCGAACCCATCGACGGCAAAGGAGCCATTACAGGCGAACGCTACGAAATGCCCTTGGAACGTAAAGCTCCAGGCGTTATCTACCGTCAACCCGTAAAAGAACCCCTACAAACAGGTATCAAAGCAATTGACGCCATGATTCCTATTGGTAGAGGACAACGTGAGTTGATCATTGGCGACCGTCAAACTGGTAAAACTGCCATCGCTGTTGACACCATCATCAACCAACGAGAAAACTACCTAAAAGGCGAACCTATTTATTGTATTTATGTAGGTATCGGTCAAAAAGGTTCGACCATTGCTAACCTTGTTCAAACCTTGGAAGAACACGGTGCAATGGACTACACCATTGTAGTAGCTGCAACCGCATCTGACCCTGCTGCTATGCAATACTATGCACCTTTTGCAGGGGTTGCCATTGCAGAATATTTCCGTGATACAGGTCGTCATGCCCTTATTATTTACGATGATTTGTCGAAACAAGCTGTTGCATACCGTGAGGTGTCGTTGATTTTGCGTCGTCCTCCAGGTCGTGAAGCATACCCTGGTGATATCTTCTACTTGCACTCTCGTTTGTTGGAACGTGCAGCAAAAGTGATCAAAAACGACAAGGTGGCTCAATCCATGAACGACTTGCCAGAATCACTAAAAGGCAAAGTTAAAGGTGGTGGTTCTATCACTGCTCTACCTATTATCGAGACCCAGGCTGGTGACGTTTCTGCCTACATTCCAACCAACGTAATTTCGATTACCGACGGACAAATTTTCTTGGAATCGAGCTTGTTCAATGCGGGTGTACGTCCTGCTATCAACGTGGGTATCTCGGTATCGCGTGTAGGTGGTAGTGCACAAATCAAATCCATGAAGAAAGTGGCTGGTACCCTTAAATTGGACCAAGCACAATACCGCGAATTGGAAGCATTCTCTAAATTCGGTGCAGAAGTTGACGCTGCAACCAAAATCGTACTTGACAAAGGCGCGAAGAACGTAGAAATTCTTAAACAAGGTCGTTATTCGCCATTGCAAGTAGAGCAACAAGTTGCCATTATTTACTGCGGAACCAACGGTTTGTTGGCAGATGTTCCATTGGACAAAGTCGGTGAATTTGAAAAGAATTTCATCGAAATTATGGAAAGCAAATACAAAGAAACCGTGTTAGAACCGCTCAAAAAAGGTCAATTAACAGACGAAATGGAAGCTATTCTTCGTCAAGAAGCGGCTGCCCTTTCGGCTACCTATAAAAACTAATCCAACATGGCATCGCTAAAAGAAATACGTGCACGCATTGTCTCGGTTAACTCGACCAAGAAGATTACTTCTGCCATGAAAATGGTATCGGCGGCTAAGTTGCACAAGTCGGAAGAAAACACTTTGCGTTTTATTCCGTACAAGCAAAAACTGACCGATATCTTGACACAGTATTTGGGTTGCATCGAACCCGACACCGTGTACATTCCATTGGCAGAGAAGCGTGAAGTAAAACGTGCCGCCATTGTATGTATTTCGTCCAACAGCGGACTATGCGGCGTGTTTAATAGCACCGTCAATAAATTGCTTAACGAAGCATTGGCACAATATACTGCCAACAACGTAGCTGTGAGCATCTATCCTATTGGTAAAAAAATAAGCGACCAAGTGCGCAAATTGGGATACACTCCCCTTATCAACTGCAATCACTTGTGCGACAAACCTACCTACGAGGATGCATGTACGGTGATTCAGCCATTGGTAGAAGCTTATTTGAACAAAGAAATTGACGAATTGGTGGTACTTTACAACCATCACAAAAATGCAGCTGCTCAAATTCCTACCCGTGAGGTGCTATTGCCTTTGAGTACAGAGATTGCTGATGCTGCTAATGCAGACAGCGACAAACAAAATTTGCTGTACATCACAGAGCCAGACATCCCAACGGTCATCAACCAATTGGTACCCAATGTAGTGCGCATGCGTTTTTATGCCACCATTTTGGACTCCACCACAGCTGAACACGGTGCCCGTACCACTGCCATGCAAATTGCATCGGACAATGCGACAAAGATGATTGAAACCATTACACAACAATACAACCGAGTTCGACAGGAAGTAATCACCAATGAGCTTTTGGACATTGTTGGTGGTTCTGAAGCATTACGAAATTAACAATTCACAGCCAAAAGTTGCACAAATTTTCAATAAATGTGCAACTTTTGTGCTATATATCGAGAATTATACTTATCTTTGCATGTTCTTAAAAAATTAAACATGGAAATTACTAGACTATTTGATCTGCTCCCTCACTACAAAGAAATTAAAGCTGGTGATCACACTGCGCTATCTTGTAAGCGCAACGGAAAATGGGAGAATTATAGTGTTGATCGTTACATCGAAGAAGTAAACTGGGTAAGTGCTGGCTTGCTTGCTTTGGGTGTACAAAGAGATGACAAAATTGCCATTATCAGTTCAAACCGTCCTGAATACAATATTTTGGACATGGGTATTATGCAAATTGGTGCAGTACCAGTGCCAATCTACCCTACCATTAGCGAATCTGACTATCAGTACATCTTAAACCATGCTGAAATTAAGTACGTATTTGCAGAAGGTGAAGAATTGCTTCGCAAAATTGAACACATTTTGCCAGAAGTTCCTTCTTTGAAAGGTATTTATACCTTTATTGACCGCGGTCGTCACAACTACCTTAGCCAATTGTACGAATTGGGTCAAAAAAATCTTGACCTACAAAAGATTGAGGCCCTAAAAGCAACCATTAAACCTGACGATTTGGCTTGTATCATCTATACCTCTGGCACAACTGGTACTCCTAAAGGTGTTATGTTGATGCACAGCAACTTTGTTAACCAAATTATGAGCGTAATTGACATTTTGGGCAAAAACGATGAAAGAGCACTTAGCTTCTTGCCTATGTGTCACGCTTACGAAAAAATGTTGCTTTACGTTTATCAATACGCTGGTCTAACCATCTACTATGCAGAAAGCTTGGCCACTATCGGTGAAAATATCAAAGAGGTAAATCCCAACATCATGTGTTGCGTACCTCGCTTGCTCGAAAAAATCTACAACAAGCTATTCTCTGCTGGCAAAAAACTTCCTGCTGGCAAACGTCAACTATACTACTGGGCATTTGATTTGGCGATGAAATACAACATCGAAGGCAACAGCCCATGGTACAATGCACAACACAGAATTGCAGACAAATTGATTTACAGCCAACTACGCAAAGCCATTGGTGGTGATTGGGACGTTATTGTTTCGGGTAGTGCAGCTATTCAACCTCGTTTGGTATCGTTCTTCAGCGCCATCGGCATGCCTATCTTTGAAGGCTACGGATTAACTGAAACATCGCCTGTAATTGCGGTAAGTAACCGCGAACCACACGGACGTTTGGCAGGTGCTGTAGGTTTCCCAATTAAGGGTGTTGAAGTTAAAATCACCGAACGTAACGAAATCATTTGCCGTGGCCACAACGTGATGAAAGGCTACTACAAGGCTCCTGAGCTAACAGCAGAAGCCATCGACAAAGACGGTTGGTTCCACACAGGCGATACCGGTATGTTTACCGAACACGGATTACTAAAAATTACCGGTCGTCTAAAAAGTATCTTCAAAACATCGATGGGTAAATACATCAACCCATTCTTGTTGGAAGAAAAAATTGTACAATCGAACTTCATCGACTCCATCATGGTGGTGGGTGAAAACCAAAAATTCTGTGCAGCACTTATTTCTCCAGACTTCTTATTCCTTAAAAACTGGGCTAAGTTGCACGACATTAAGTACACTACCAACGAAGAGATGATTAAACATCCACGTGTACGCAGTCGTATTGGCGAAGAAATTAAGAAATACAACGCACAATTCGGTGATACCGAAAAAATTAAGAAGTTTGAATTGGTAGCTGACGAATGGACCGTTGCTAATGGTTTGTTGACTCCTACCCTAAAAATCAAACGTGAAAAAGTAGCTGCTCGCTACAAAGCAGAAATTGATAGTTTGTTTGCGTAATTGGCATTACTGCTATAATTAACAGAGGTGACTCAAAGAGTCACCTCTGTTTTTTTACCTTCCCACTTCGTGGGCCCCTTCCCTTTTCGGGAGCCAATGCCGCCAAGGCTACTAACACATTACTGCATAATTATTGTTAAACACCAATCAAGGTTATTTTAAGCATTCAAGTCTTGCAATGCATCATTAGTTTGAACCATGGTATACTCTAATAATGTACAAATTGTTATTATCACCACCAAACTATAGTAAAGTACTTTGTTATTGATAAACAACAAGATAGCTAATAATGGCAATCCATATAATAGACTAGTAAACAGATAGCTTATGCCTGATTGTTGAGTGATAGCAAAAGCAAAAGTTGGATATAAGGCACAAAGAAATAGCAGTATAGGTGAAAGATAAGAGCCTAATAATAACGTTTTAAACCAATTGTAAATCTTAGAATTACATAAATTTTTGAAGCAAGTAGCCATTACTATATATGGTTGCGGCAAAGGGCTACGTGTTCCGCATTGTTATAAGTTAATCTGTACCAGACATAAAAAAAGCGTGAAGCCCTGCACTGTCGCTCGCTTCACGTTCTGAGGCTCCTAGGAATGATGCCCACCTTGTAGAAACGAGCAACGCATAAGCCCCACGCCGATATGTAATCATACCACACAATACACCCTTTATTAGCGGACATAGTACACCATGTCCCTACATTAGGTTACATGTAGATATGAGAATACACACCCACGGGGCATTCACGTTGCTTTGTTTTTTACAAGGTTGTTGAAATTTTTCCTAGGATTTCAGAACGTAAAAACCAAAGCGTAGTAAACGCGTTTTAATATGTCTTGTCTTGCTATTATGCAAGGCAAACAAAAGTAAAAATTATTTTTTACTTCTACAATACAACTACACTACTAAAACTATTTATTATTATCTTTGTAACCGCAAACACAAACAAACATCTTAATTTATACTTACATGAAAACCACTTCATTTTTTGGAGTTAGAACTACTTCAGAACAATTTATTAGCAACTGTATTAAAGCAGGTATTTATCTAAAAGGACTACACGGATTCCCTACCCAACTTACAAAAGAACAATGGTTATGGATAAGAACCGATTATTATAAGGATATATACGGAGATTGGGAGAACTACTATAAATGTAAGTTCTTATTGGAGGGAGAACCAATTACATTATTAACTGGCAAAGAATTTGAACCTATCAAGGGGAAAACTTTAACCGAGCAAGTTGCTGAACATTATAAAGACATAGGTGGTATCGCGCATTCTCCGTTCTTTGGCGAAGTCATTCTAGATAAAAAAGGCGCCGACGATAGCCTTGCTCATGGTATGGGGCGTAAAAAAGCAATAGCTTACGCAGCCGTAAAAGATATAATCGAACAAGGAATTTTAATTGACTATGATTTTAATCACAAAGATAGAAACTACGATAGTGCTGTAGTGTGCGCTCCTATAAAAATTCAAAATGATAGGTACATTTGTTATGTGACAATGTCTAAAAAAGAGAAGTCAACTAGATTTTATCTTCACGAAGTATGGACAGAAAAAAGCCTTGCAAGTGCACGTTCTAATGCTGTTCTAGGACAACCGTCTCACTTACAAGGCACTGCAAATATACTACAAAATATCTTATCTGCCAAAGATTTGATTATAAATCTAACTTTAGATGCAAATGGCGAACCTATTCTATATCCTACCACTGTATAGGCTGAAGACCTTTTTCTACTAGATAGGCGTTGGCTTGGCTGAAGTGTTTGCAACCAAAGAAGCCGCGATAGGATGATAAGGGCGATGGATGGGGAGCTTTGAGTACCAGGTGTTTGCTGGCATCGATGAGTTTGCTTTTGTTGCCAGCATACGACCCCCATAGCAAGAACACTACGTTTTGTTTGGTATCAGAGATGGTTTTGATAACGGCATCGGTAAAGGTTTCCCAACCTTTGCCTTGGTGCGATCCTGCTTGTCCGCTGCGTACGGTTAAGGTAGCGTTGAGCAATAGAACTCCCTGATTGGCAAGGTATTGCAAATTACCCGATGCAGGCATGGGTTTGCCCATATCATCGGCCATTTCTTTGCAAATATTCAGCAACGATGGTGGGAATGCTACCCCATCGTTTACCGAAAAGCAGAGTCCGTGCGCCTGCCCTGCTCCGTGGTAAGGATCTTGTCCTAGAATTACCACGCGCACATCGTCGAGCGGACACGAATCGAAGGCATTGAAAATTTGCCTTGCTGGTGGAAATATGGTTTGGGTGGCATACTCGTGCTTTACAAACTGAACCAACTGCTCAAAGTAAGGCTTGTCAAATTCAGTTTGCAAAGCTTGCTGCCACGATTTTTCTATTTTTACTTCCATTTTAGGGTTTGGTAAGTCATGAGTTGATAAGCCAAACGTGCTGCCAAGTAGTCGGATGCTTTGTCAATTGCGTTTGGACACAATTCAACAATGTCAAAGCCCACTACATTGCGACCAGCAAATACGCTACGCAAAAAGTGCAATACTTGGTAGTAGGTTAAACCGCCTGGTTCGGGAGTACCTGTTGAAGGCAATACCGATGGATCGAACACATCCAAGTCGATGGTTACATAGACATTTTCGGTAAGCGTATCGATGGCTTTTTGTTGCCAATTGTTGTTATCGAAAATTTGATGTGCGTAAAACAAACGGTCTTTTTCAAAGAAAGGTAACTCTTCTACACATTGGCTACGAATACCAATTTGGGTAATTTTAGCTACCTCTGCAGCACGGTTCATCACGCAAGCATGGTTGAGAGGCGAACCTTCGTAACTTGGACGCAAATCGGAATGGGCATCCAATTGTAACACGGTAAGGTTATCGTATTTTTTAGCCATGGCACGAATAGCGCCAATGCTAACGGTATGGTTTCCACCAATGGTAACTGGGAATTTATTGTCGGCCAATATACCAGCTACCGAATTTTCTACCGCCTCGCACAACAACTCGGGAGTGCGGTCTTCGGTAATAGGCGGTAACGTGGCAATGCCGTGTTTATAAGCTTCGGTAGCAGTTTCTACGTCGTAGTTTTCGAGCGTAAACGATGCATCAAAAAAGGCTTCTGGACCTTTATCGGCACCTTTTACCCATGTACTGGTTGCATCGTAAGGTACGGGCAACATAGCGAATTTGGCTTTGCCGTATTCGCGGTATTGTTCTTCAAAATCTCCAAAAATCATACTTGTTTGAATTAGGAATTAGGAATTAGAAATTAGGAATTAGGAGTTATATTCCTCATTCCACATTCCTAATTCCTAATTGTATTTTAGTAACCTAGGATTTTAAGCATGGATTTATACGACTGCTCTTTCGCAAATAGCTTGGTATAATACTCGCCATCTTCGTCAAGACCAATTACTACGTGCTTGGGCGATGGGATTAGGCAGTGTTGGATACCGCCAAAACCAGCTAATGACTCTTGATAAGCACCTGTATGGAACAAACCAATGTATTGTGGTTGCTCGGCTTTGGGATCAATTTTGGGCAAGAAAATAGCATTATTATGTCCTGCACTGTAAAAATCTTCGCTATCGCAAGTTAGACCACCTAAGTGTACACGTTGGTATTCTTTGTCCCAGTTGTTGATGGCAAGCAAGATGTAACGTTGGTTGATCGCCCAAGTATCGGGCAATGTGGTAATGAACGAACTGTCAATCATGTTCCACGACTCACGGTCGTTTTGTTGTTTTTGGTTGACAATGCTGTACAAAATAGCACCACTCTCGCCTACGGTAAACGAACCAAATTCGGTAAAGATATTGGGTTCGGGCACGCCGTTTAGGGTACAAATGTTTTTAATTTGCGCTACAATTTCTTCGGCCATGTACTCGTAATCGTAGTTATGATCCAAGTGTGTAGCAATGGGGAAACCGCCACCGATATCCAAACTATCCAATTCAGGACAAATTTTCTTTAGTTCGCAATATAGTTCAACTGCTTTGCTTAATTCACTCCAGTAGTAAGCGGTATCTTTAATACCTGTATTAATAAAGAAGTGAAGCATTTTAAGTTCAATTTTTGGATTGTCTTTGATTTTCTCAAAGTAATAAGGCAAGATATCGTTGTAACGAATACCTAAACGCGATGTATAAAAATCGAACTTAGGTTCTTCTTCGGATGCAATACGAATACCTACTTTGAATTTATTTTCTGCTCCATTTAAAAGCAAATCCAATTCAAATTTATTATCTAGGATAGCTACTAAGTTGCTAAATCCGTTGTTAATTAAGCTTTGGATGTTTTCAACGTATTGTGGACGTTTGAATCCATTACATATAATATAGGTATCTTTTTTAAGTTGACCCGATTCGTATAGATTCTCAAGCAGGTTGATATCAAAAGCCGACGATGTTTCTACATTAACACCGTTTTTAAGCACTTCTTCCATAACAAAAGAGAAATGCGAGCTTTTGGTACAATAGCAATAGTGATAATCGGCATTGTAATCTACTTTTGCCATAGCCACATTGAACATTCTGCGCGCTTTTTGAATTTGCTGCATAATGCGTGGCAAGTAAGTAATTTTAAGCGGAGTACCGTATTGTTCAATAATATCCATCAACGGAATGTCATTGAAATACAACTCATTGTCAATAACTTGGAACTCGTCGGTAGGAAAATCTGCCGTTTGTTCAATCAAATCGATGTACTTGTTTTTCATCTTCTTTGCGAATTAAAAGAAATCTAACTTAATTACTTTGCTAAAATTTTATCAATGTAACTCACTTACATTTTCTAATAACACGGCAAATATAGAGATTATTTACGAAAAATGGCGTAAAAAGAGCCAGAAATGTTGCTCGTCGCGAATACATTCTATTCGTTAGGAGTGAGGAGTTAGGAGTTAACCAATGCTTCGGCGCAGCGTTCGCCGTCGATAGCGGCCGATACGATACCACCAGCATAGCCAGCTCCTTCGCCGCAAGGATATAGGCCTTTTAGTTGTACATGTTGAAGGGTTTCATTGTCGCGCAAAATACGAATGGGCGCAGATGTACGTGTTTCAACACCAATAAGCATGGCCTCGTTGGTTAAAAAGGCTTTGCTCCATTTGCCAAAGGCTTTAAAACCTTGTTGTAGGCGTTTTGATACTTCGGTAGGAAGCAAGAAATGCAAAGGCGACGATAGTACACCAGGCACGTACGATGTTGTAGGTAAATTGAAGGACATTTTGCGATTCACAAAATCGACCATGCGTTGCGCAGGCGCTACTTGACTCATTCCGCCATTTACGTAAGCATCGCGCTCCATGGTTTGCTGAAAACGCATCACATTGAACACAGGGGCAACTTCTTTATCTAGGGGCAAATCTTCGGGGCGCACCTCTACTACCATACCCGAATTGGCCCATTTAGAACCACGATTAGAGGGCGACATACCGTTTACCACCACTTGTTCGGGACCGCTAGCAGCAGGCACCACAAAACCACCTGGGCACATACAGAACGAGTACACACCCCTGTCTTCTACTTGCGTTACAAAGCTGTATTCGGCAGCAGGCAAATACTCGCCACGACCTTTAGGACTGTGGTATTGCATTTGGTCGATCAACATTTGTGGATGCTCCAAACGTACCCCTACGGCAATGCCTTTGGCCTCGATGGCAATTTGCTTGCGATGCAATAGTTCGTACACATCGCGTGCCGAATGCCCAGTAGCCAAAATAACAGGACCCATAAAGGTATTTCCATCGTGGGTTTCAACACCTTTAACCTCGTTGTTATCGACCAATAAATCGGTTACTTTGGTTTGAAAATGTACCTCACCACCGCAAGCAATGATGCGCTGACGCATGTTTTTAATTACATCGGGCAATTTATCGGTACCAATATGGGGATGCACATCGACCAAAATATTGGGATTAGCACCGTGCGCACAAAAGATAGAAAGAATGCGGTTAACATCGCCTTTCTTTTTGCTACGGGTGTATAATTTTCCGTCAGAATAAGCCCCAGCACCACCCTCGCCAAAGCTGTAGTTGGATTCGGGATCGACTTTGTGCTGACGCGAAATTTGAGCGATATCGCGCTTGCGGTCGTTTACGTTTTTACCGCGCTCCAACACAATGGGACGTTTATCCAATTCAATTAAACGCAACGCAGCAAACAAACCTGCAGGACCTGCTCCTACCACTACCACGGTTTCTTTATCGCTTACATCGTGGTAGTTGTTTTGCAACAACAAAGGCGCAGTGGGTTGCTCGCGTACAAACACACGTACTTTCAAGTTAACAAACACCGTGCGTTGGCGCGCATCGATAGAACGACGCAACACCCTAACAGCCGTAATATCTTTTAGGTTCAAACCTTTTTCGCGGGCAACAAACTCTTTGATAAAGTTTTCTGCTGATGCCACTTTGGAAAGTACTCGGATGTCGTATTCTTGTATCATAATAAGGCGGAGTTTTTTATATAAGGTCAAAGGTCAATAGTCGAAAGTCGAAAGTCAGTGCAAGGTGAGTGCAGAAACAAGCTTGCTTGGTTATGCCGAACCGCAGCCTGACTTCATGAGCGAAGCGAATAAAGTCAAAGGTCAAAAGTCGAAAGTCAGTGCAAGCCGAGTGCAGAAGCAAAATTTATTTTGATTATGCCGAGGCGCAGCCTGACTTATTGAGGGTAAAACCCGAATAAACGCATTAACAAGCGAAAAAAGGGAACCGATTGTGGTTCCCTTTGTGTTTGCTTTGCGATGCTACAATTATTCTGCAGCAGGAGCTTCAGCTTCAGCAGCAGGAGCTTCTTCAGCAGCAGCTTCTTCTTGTGCAGCCAACAATTCTGCTTTTTTAGCAGCGATTTGAGCAGCTTTAGCTTTGTTAGCAGCTTTTTCAGCTTCCAAACGTTCTTTTGCAGATGCTTCTTTGCTTGCAGCCAATTTAGCAACAACTTGATCGTTAGCTTTAGCTTTTTCAGCTTTCCAAGCTTCGAATTTTTGTTGTGCTACTTCTTCGGTGAATGCGCCTTTTTTAACGCCACCTTGCAAGTGTTTCATCAACATAACACCTTCGTTCGACAAGATGCTGCGAACAGTGTCAGTAGGTTGAGCACCGCAGTTAACCCATTTCAAAGCAGCTTCGAAGTCTAAATTTACTGTCGCAGGGTTGGTGTTAGGGTTGTAAGAACCAATGCCTTCAATAAATCTGCCATCACGTGGCGCTCTTACGTCCGCTACTACAATGTGGTAGTAAGCATAAGCTTTACGGCCGTGTCTTTGCAATCTAATTTTAGTTGCCATTTCAAATAATAATTTAAAAATTAATAACTTCAGTGCATTACTCGAATGCGACCGCAAAGATAATGATTATGAATGAGATGTGCAAATGTTTTTTTAAGACTTAACCGTATAAATTGTTTGAGTTGGGAAAGCAAAGTTCCAGCCTTTTTCGTTAAAGTGCTTTAGGATGGCTAAATTAACCTGACTTTGGGTCTCGAAAATATCCGCCCTACTCCTTATGTAGTAAATAAAGGTAATACCCAACGAAAAATCACCGTATGTAGTAAAAGACGCAATGGTATCTTGCTTCATCGAACTGATTTGCGTAGGCAAAGCCTTTAACCAAACAATAGCTTCTTGCATCGCCTCTGGAGTGGTATCGTAGGTTAAACCCAGATTTAAGGTGATCTTACGAGCGGTTTCGGCAGTAACGTTTTCGATTTCGCTATCCACAATTTTGTAGTTAGGAATGGTAACCAACCTACCTGCCAATGTGCGGATACGTGTACTGCGCATGCCAATATCTTCCACCGTACCGTCAAACCCTGCCACCTGAATACGATCGCCTAACTTAAAGGGTTTATCGACAAAAATAGTAAAACCACCAAACAGGTTTTTAATGGTATCTTGTGCGGCCAAAGCAAAGGCGATACCACCAACCCCCAATGTAGTAAGCAACGCTGCTACATCAATACCCACCATGCTGAGCGCCGTAATGAGTGCTACCACCCAAATACAGGTCGAAATAATTTTCTGCATGGCTTTTACGACATTCACATCAACCTTGGTATCTTTGTTTTTAGTTACATGAGGCAGTAGATAGCTATTCAATAGATTGAAAATGAATCGATTGATAACCCATGCAATATCAAGCATTAGCAATACCTTAAATGCCAAATAGATATACGAGACGACATACTCGGGCAATACCAGCATATTCAATGCTACGTACACACCCACCAAAACCAAGCCACAGACAAAGGGAAGCTGAAGCACATTGAGCATCATATCATCAAATCTTGACGGTGTTTTCTCGGCCATTTTGCGCAAATGTTTCTTCTCTAACAAAATCATAACACGACCAATTAGACCGACTAAAAAAATGATAGTAACTACCAGTACATAGTTTTCCCATGTATTGGATGTTGCTAAATACTGAAAAAATGATTTCATATTATTTTTATTGCATTATATACGAACAAATCCACTCACCTACTTCGGTGGTGCTATAGGCTTTTGCATCGCCTGCCAAATCGGCGGTTACGATGCCTGCATTCATTGAAGCTTGCACTGCATTTCGAATGGCTGCGCCCTCTTCTTTTAATCCAAAATATTCCAACAACATAGCGCCCGACAAGATTTGCGCCAACGGATTGGCGATATTTTTGCCGGCGGCTTCGGGCCATGAGCCATGGATGGGTTCAAATACGGGCGTACCGGTGCCGACCGAAGCCGACGGCAACAGGCCCATAGAGCCTGATATAACCGACGCTTCGTCGGTTAAAATATCGCCAAACGTATTTTCGGTAACAATCACATCAAAAAAAGTGGGCGATAAAATAAGGCGCATGGCAGCGTTATCAACGTACATGTAATCGACGGTTACTTCGGGATACATGGGTTCCATTTCTTGCGCAATTTGTCGCCATAGGCGGCTCGATGCCAACACATTGGCTTTATCTACCACAGTAAGGTGTTTTTTGCGTTGCATGGCATACTCAAACCCAACTTTTAGGATGCGCTCAATTTCGGGACGGGTGTAATAATTGGTGTCGTACGCCTTGTCGTTGTCTTGGTATTTTTCGCCAAAATACATACCGCCAGTTAGCTCACGAATGCAAATAAAATCGCTTCCTTTTAGAATGTCTGCTTTGATGGGCGATTTATCGAGCAATTTGTTGAAACACTCAATGGGACGCACGTTGGCAAACAATCCCAATTGCTTACGCATAGCCAGCAGGCCTTGTTCGGGGCGCACTTTGGCGGTAGGATCGTTATCGAATTTGGGATGCCCTACTGCCGAAAAAAAGACAGCGTCGGCTGCTTGACACACGGCCAAGGTTTCGGCAGGGAACGGATCGCCTACCGCATCAATAGCGGTGGCACCACAAATCGCTTCGGTATAAGCAAACTCGTGACCAAAACGTTTGGCTACTGCGTTTAATACGCTAACGCCTACTTTCGATATTTCGGGGCCGATTCCATCGCCCGCAAGAACTGCAATGGTTAGATTCATGGTAATTTGGTGATTCTATGATTCGTAAAAATGATTTTAAAGGTGGGAGTTCAAGGCGCACGACGCGCGAGAAACCGGAGTTTACTAAGGTAAATGAGGATTTCAAGCGCAAGTGCAACGCAGAAATCACCCTTTAAAATCATTTTTAAATAAGGTTTAGCATTTTGATAGTGGCTTTAATCGCCGCCGCCGTTTGGTCGGCATCCAAACCGTTGGTTTTGATGATTTTGCCGTTTAGGTTCCAAGTAATAAGGGTTTGTACAAAGGCACTGGTACGCCCACCGGGAGGAATGGTAACGGTATAGTCAGACAAAACAGGATGTGGCATATTTAGTCGCTCGTAAATTTTCCAAAGCGCTTTCATAAAGGCATCATACTGACCTTCGCCCACCGACGATTCTTGGTACACTTCGCCATCTATTTGTACCGATACGTTGGCAACGGGTTTAAGCCCTTGCGCCACCGAAAGCGAATAGTTGAGTACTTTTACCTTTTCTACAATGTTTTCGCTTTTTAGGATATCCGATACGATATAAGGCAAATCGTAGGTGGTAACTTGTTGTTTTTGATCGCCCAATTGGATGATGCGCTCGGTAATTTTTTTCATGCTTTCATCGTCCAATTCAATACCTAAAGAACGTAGGTTTTGTCGAATATTGGCTTTGCCCGATGTTTTTCCTAGGGCGTATTCGCGCTCGCGACCAAAACGTTCGGGCAACAACGAATTGCAGTACAAATTGCTCTTTAAATCGCCATCGGCATGTACCCCTGCCACTTGCGTAAAGACACTTTCACCTACAATAGGTTTGTTAGCAGGCACGCGAATCGCCGAATAGGTTTCGACAATTTTACTGATGCGATTGATCTCTTTTTCGTTGATATTGGTAGATAAACCTAATTGATCGTGCAACACCGCTACCACGCTCGAAAGCGGAGCGTTTCCTGCTCTTTCGCCCAAGCCGTTAATGGTAACATGCACGCACTGAATACCTGCCTGAACGGCAGCAAACACGTTCGCCACCGCCAAATCGTAATCGTTGTGCGGATGAAAATCGAACAACAATTCGGGATAGCGTTCGATCATTTGTCGGCAAAACGATGCTGTTTCGGAGGGATTCAACACGCCCAAGGTATCGGGTAACATAAAACGACGGATGGGCAACGAACGCAACGCATCGACCAAAGCAAATACATAGTCTGGACTGTTTTTCATGCCGTTGCTCCAATCTTCTAAATACACATTGATGCCAATGCCCCACTCGTGTGCTTGCTGTAACACTTGTGCAATGTCTGCAATGTGTTCTTCAGGTTTCTTGCCCAGCTGCATCGTACAATGCTTGTGTGAACCCTTGCAAAGCAAGTTCATCACCTTAACGCCTGCATTTTTTACCCATTCGAGCGATGCCTGTCCATCCACAAAGCCCAATACTTCTACTTTGTCTTCATAGCCATTTTGGGCAGCCCAACGCGCAATGTTGCGTACGGTTTCAAATTCACCATCCGAAACACGGGCAGATGCTACTTCGATGCGATCGACGCGCAAATCTTCGAGCAACAGACGAGCTATCGCCATTTTTTCTTGTTTAGCGAACGATACGCCAGAGGTTTGTTCGCCATCACGTAAGGTGGTATCTAGTAGTGTAATCATTGTTGATGCGTTGATGCGTTAATGCGTTGATTCGATTGCTCGTATTCTTCAATTTTATCGCGGTTGGCAAGTAGGTAATCAATGTCGTCGTAACCGTTTAAGAAACAGGTCTTTTTATAGGTGTTGATAGCAAACGATTCTACCCTGCCCGTTGCATTGTTGGTTAAGGTTTGCGCTTCTAGGCACAAAGATAAGGTTGTATCGGCATTTTTGGCAATAGAATCAAATATTTCTGCCAAAAAATCATCGGACACTACCACAGGGAGCACACCGTTGTTCATGGCATTGTTTTTGAAAATATCGGCAAAAAAGCTCGATACCACTATCCTAAAACCATAATCAGCAATGGCCCAAGCAGCGTGTTCGCGGCTCGATCCCGAACCAAAGTTTTTGCCTGCTACCAAAATGCAACCTTGGTAGGTAGGATTGTTTAGTACAAACGATGGATTGGGCGTTCCATCTTTTTGGTAACGCCAATCGTAAAACAGGTTATCCCCAAAGCCCACTTTTGAGGTAGCTTTTAAAAAGCGTGCTGGCACAATTTGGTCGGTATCTACATTCTCTAATGGTAATGGAACGCAGGTGGATGTGATGTTATTTAGTTTTTCCATATTCTTATTTTAGATCCCTGCGTTGCGGTCGCAAGCGACCTTAACACAGGGTTACAATTTGGGTGAACTCCTGCGGGGTAATTCTTAATTACTCAATCAATAACTTTTTAGAAAGTGCGGCGTGGGCGGCAACATAAGGACCCGCCAGGATGGTGCGGGCACCAGGGCCTTGGCGTCCTTCAAAGTTACGATTGCTGGTGGATACGGCATATTTACCTGCTGGAATTTTATCGTCGTTCATCGCCAAACAAGCAGAACAACCAGGCTCACGCAATTCAAAACCTGCTTCGGTTAGGATGTCTAAAATACCTTCGTCAATGATTTGTTGACGCACTTTCCACGATCCAGGCACCAACCAAGCTATCACATCGGGGTGTTTTTTCTTGCCTTTTACCACCGATGCAAAGGCTCTAAAATCTTCGATACGGCCATTGGTACAGCTACCCAAAAACACGTAATCTATTTCGTGACCCAAAAGCGATTGACCGGGTTGGAATCCCATGTAATCCAAGGCTTTTTGGAACGACAAGCGAGCTTCTGGTGCTATCTCATCCAACATTGGAATGGTATCGTTTATACCCATACCCATGCCTGGATTGGTGCCGTAGGTAATCATGGGTTGTATTTGCGAAGCATCAAAGGTGTATTCTTTATCAAAGACAGCATCTGCATCGGAATGCAATGTACGCCAATATTCTACAGCTTTATCCCACGCCTCGCCTTGTGGGGCATATTCCCTGCCTTTTAAGTAAGCAAAGGTAGTTTCATCAGGTGCTATCATGCCTCCTCGTGCACCCATTTCTATGGACAAATTACACAAGGTTAAACGGCCTTCCATGCTCATATTTTCTACAACAGGACCTGCGTATTCTACAAAATAGCCTGTTGCGCCGCCTGTACCCAACTGGGAAATCATGTAAAGTGCCACGTCTTTGGAGCAAACACCTGGTTTCAACTCGCCATTAAAGGTGATGCGCATGGTTTTTGGGCGCGATTGAAACACGCATTGCGATGCCAAGACCATTTCCACCTCCGAGGTACCAATGCCAAAGGCCAATGCACCTACTGCACCGTGTGTAGAGGTATGCGAGTCGCCACAAACCAAAGTCATACCAGGTAGCGACAACCCATTTTCAGGGCCTACCACGTGAATCACCCCATTTTTAGGATGACCCATAGGGAAATATTGCACCCCAAAATCGCGCGCATTTTTATCGAGTGTCTCCACTTGCGCCCTCGACACAGGATCTACAATGGGTTGAGTTTGATTCAGAGTAGGAATGTTGTGATCGGGCATACACGTTACTTGACCAGGTCGAAATACAGACAATCCACGTTTGCGCAAGCCATCAAATGCTTGTGGCGAGGTTACTTCGTGGCAATACATACGATCGATGTACAATTGTGTAGGGCCATCCTCCACTTGAGTTACCACGTGGGCATCCCAAAGTTTGTCGAATAGCGTTTTAGGGGGGCATTCGGGCCCTTTTTCCCTATCGGTCAACAACACGTCGACAGGCTCAGGGACCGAATTATTTTCTCGTACCATGAATTTATTAACGGCACTGATATACGATTCGATGGATGCAACCACGATGTCGGTATGGGCTCCAAAGCCATAATATACCCTACCACCATGTAAAATTTGCATGTGTACTTTACCCATGTCGTCACTACCTCTGCTGATCGACTGGATGGTAAATTCTTGCAACACCATATCGCGCTTGATAATTTGTTTGAGCGCGTTGATGCCCGCATCGACAGGACCGTTCCCCTCGGCTTTGGCACATTGTACCTTGCCAAACACCTTTAAGCAAAGGTCTGCTTTGGCATTGGCATTTTTGTCAGAAACAATGGTAAGCGACTCCAACTGAATGGGCTTGCCTGCATTTTGCGCATTGCCTGCCAATGCCAACACATCGTCGTCGGTGATTTCTTTTTTCTTATCGGCCAATTGCAAAAAACGTTGGTACACCTCGTCCAATTTTTCACCAGACAAACGCACACCCAACGATTGCAAACGGTGTTTAAGGGCAGCCCTGCCACTACGAGCGGTAAGAACAATGGAGTTATCGTCGATGCCCACTTCTTTGGGGTCGATAATTTCGTAGGTTTGGATGTTTTTTAGCACGCCATCTTGGTGGATACCCGACGAATGCGCAAAGGCATTGCGACCAACAATGGCTTTGTTGGCCTGAATGGGCATATTCATCAAGTTCGATACCATGCGCGATGTGGACATAATTTTGGTGGTATTGATGCCAGTTTCGATGCCCAACTGCTTGTGACATTTTAAGATCATGGCAATTTCTTCGAGCGATGTATTGCCTGCACGCTCGCCTACACCGTTAATGGTTACTTCTACCTGACGAGCACCGTTAATAATACCTGCCATGGTATTAGCAGTTGCCATGCCCAAATCGTTGTGGCAATGAGTAGATAGAATAGCCTTGTCGATGTTGGCGACATGGTTCATTAGGTAGGCAATTTTAGCGCCATATTCGTGGGGCAAGCAATAGCCTGTTGTATCGGGAATATTGACCACGGTAGCCCCCGCCTTGATTACTGCCTCCACCACACGTGCCAAATACTCGTTGTCGGTACGGCCCGCATCTTCGCAGTAAAACTCTACATCGTCCACAAAATTGCGCGCGTATTTGACAGCCTCAATGGCACGCGCCAAAATTTCATCTTGATTGGAGTTGAATTTGTATCGAATGTGGTAATCAGACGTACCAATACCCGTGTGAATACGCTTGCGTTTGGCATATTTCAACGCTTCGGCAGCCACGTCAATATCGCTCTTAATGCCACGTGTTAGGGCACAAATAATGGGATTGGATACTGCTTTGGATATCTCTACTACCGAATTAAAATCGCCAGGACTCGAAACAGGGAATCCTGCTTCTATTACATCCACGCCAAGAGATTCAAGGGCTTTTGCCACCTGAATTTTCTCTACGGTGTTAAGTTGACAACCAGGCACTTGCTCGCCATCGCGAAGGGTTGTGTCGAAGATGTATAATCTGTTGGACATATTTTGCATTGTTAAATTGTTGAATTGTTGAAAGTTTGTGCAACTTACTTACTCCATTTTTCATAATTTTAAAGGAGGAAAACTTCCTTTACCACGTTATAGTTACTTTTAAAAGAGGAAGTTCGAGGCAATTACCTTACTTACTCCATTTTTTCATGATTTTAAAGGAGGAAATTCAAGGCGCGCGCAGTGTGAAAAAGCGGAGCTTACTGAAGTAAGTGAGCATTTTGAGCACAAGCAGCAACGCAGAAGTTACCCTTTAAAATCCATGAAAAAAAAAGACCTTGCTACTCGGAGGCAAGCAAGGTCTTTTGTATCGTTTATCGTTCACTTTATTATACCAAACTTACCTCCACGTGCATTGCAAGCGAATAATAATGTTCAGAATAATAATGTTGTTCAAGTTTTGCATGATTGTAATTTGATAACGTTTGTCACTATCGATTGCAAATGTAAAGCATTTTTTTGTTACAACAAACAATTTAATAGAATTTTTACACCTTTCATTACAATTCTCTACTATTCATCGAATAATTATAAAAACGATATCCCGCAAAAGATTTAGCATACACCTATTATAATATATCCACATTTATAATGATTTTTCCGTTTATTTATCGTATCTTTGTGGAATTATTTTTTTAGCATGAAAAACATTCTCTCAACCCTTATAACAGCTGGTTTTATTGCTTTATTAAGTGCTTGTACGCCCGAAAAAGCAGAGCAAAACGCCACAAATCCCCCTGTCGAAGAAACACCTGTAGTTGTTAGGACCGAATACGGCATTGAAGTAGATCATTATACCTCCGAAACTGGTGTTGTTAAAAGCGGACAAACCCTATCGGGTGTATTTGAGCACGTAGGCGTGCCTCGAGGCATTGCAGCCCGATTGAACACCTTGCCAGACTCCATCTTTAACGTAAAAAAAGTACGTGCTGGCAATCAATTTACAGTGTATCGTTCGCAAGATTCGTTGGCAACTCCAGCCTATATTGTATATCACAGTTCGCTGGTGGATCACGTTGTATTTAACGTTAAGGACACCTTGGCGGTTAGCCATTTCAAAAAACCTGTTACCAAAGTAGAAAAAGTATCGACCGCAGTGATTGAAACTTCGCTTTGGGATGCCACCATCAAAAACGATTTGAACCTCAATTTATCGTTGGAGCTATCGGACATCTACGCTTGGGTTGTTGACTTCTTTGGCATCCAAAAAGGCGATGGATTTACGGTTTATTACACAGAGAACTACGTAGATAGCGTTTCGGTGGGCATTGGCGAAATTTACGCTGCAAAATTTACCCACAACAAAAAAGACTATTATGCCTATCGATACGACAACGATAGTTTGGGCATTCATGGGTATTGGGACGAAAATGGCGGAAGTTTGCGCAAAGCGTTTTTAAAAGCACCGCTTAAATTTTCGCGCGTTTCATCGCGTTTTACCTACGCACGCAAACACCCTGTTTATAAAGTAGTTAGACCTCACACCGGGGTGGATTATGCCGCACCTATGGGCACTCCTGTAGTAGCCATTGGCGATGGTAAAGTTATTTTTAGGGCCTACAAAGGCGGAGGTGGTCATACCGTTAAAATTAAGCACAACAGCGTTTATACCACGGCTTATTTGCACTTATCAAAATATGGCAAGGGCATTGCTGTGGGCACACAAGTAAAACAAGGTCAAGTAATTGGTTATGTAGGTAGCACGGGAGCATCAACGGGTCCACACCTCGATTTTAGGGTTTGGAAAAACGGCACACCCATCGACCCCTTGAAAATGGAATCGCCTTCGGTTGAGCCAGTTCCAGCTGCAGCTATGAACGGCTTTAATGCGCTCAAAGCGAAGTACGATGAGAAGTTAGCTATTAATCCATGTCCTGCGAATTAAAACACATAGGAACCATTGTTGAAGTTACGAGCAACAGCGTAACAGTGCTGGTAGAGCAACGGGCGGCATGTGCAGGATGTGCATCGCAAGCATCGTGTACGATCCCGACCGAAAAAAAAGATGAAAACATCGTTGTTCCATGCTCACGCGCATCGGAATATGCCATAGGCGAAAAAGTTCGATTGGTTACAACGCAAAAAAAATTATACACCGCCCTATTTTGGGCATACATACTGCCACTAATTGGCTTATTGGGGATGGTTATTGGTGGCATTGGCTATGGACTATCAGAAGCCATAGCAGCGACAGCAGGCTTGCTTTTTTGCCTTTTGTATGCCATTGTACTGAAACTATTACCCCAACGCATTACTAAACCTTTGCAAATTGAAATAGAAAAACTATAACATGAACATCATTGTTACATCACTGCTCGTTTTGGGTTGCATCGCCATGGTTGCTGCATTGATCTTGTTCTTTGTAGCACGCAAATTTGCGGTGTACGAAAACCCACTGATCAACGAAATTACCGATGTACTCCCAGGTGCCAACTGTGGTGGCTGTGGATATGCAGGCTGTAGAGCCATGGCAGAAGCTTGCGTAAAATCGGGAGAATTGGAACGCGATTATTGCCCAGTAGGCGGGCAAGAAGTTATGCAACGTGTAGCAGCCTTGTTGGGCGTTGAGGCAACGGTATCAGCACCCAAAGTGGCAGTTTTACTATGCAACGGATCTGCTGCTTGTCGTCCAAAACTTACCACCTACACAGGCGTAAAACGCTGCTCTATTGCACACGCTACCTACGCTGGCGAAACTGGTTGTAAATTTGGTTGCATCGGTTTTGGCGACTGCGCCTTAGCATGTGCTTTTGGTGCCTTGAGCATTGATGAAACTACAGGCCTTCCTGTTATTAACGAAGACAAATGTACCGCCTGCGGTGCATGCGTAAAAGCTTGTCCCAAACTATTGCTTCAACTACGCAAAAAAGGCCCTAAAAATCGTAAAGTATATGTTGCCTGCAAAAGCCAAGACAAAGGTGCTGTAGCACGCAAAGCATGCAGCAACGCTTGCATCGGCTGTAGCAAATGCGTAAAAGAATGTAATTTCGATGCCATTGTCGTAGAAAACAACGTGGCATACATCGACGATAATAAATGCAAATTGTGCCGCAAATGTGTAGCCGTATGTCCTACGGGTGCCATTCATGCCGTTAATTTCCCTGTAAAGAAAGATGAAAACATTTAAATTGGGCGGAGTTCATCCGCATGATAATAAGCTATCGGCACGCAAGCCATTTCAGGTGGTAGGTTTACCCGATATTGCCATCTTCCCATTGGACCAACACATTGGTGCACCAGCAGTGCCTGTTGTTGCTGTTGGCGACGAGGTAAAAGTAGGACAAGTACTTGCCCAAGCAGGTGGTTTTGTATCGGCTCCCGTACATAGTTCGGTGGCTGGTAAGGTAATTAAGCTTGCCGACTACACCGACCAAATGGGATTCAGCAAACCTGCTATTTATGTACAAGTTACAGATAGCGAAGAAGTAGAAAATAAAAAAGAAAACAATAGCATTCGCAAAGAATGCAAACTATCTTCAGAAGAAATCATCAAAAAGATAGCTGCCGCAGGCATTGTAGGCCTTGGAGGTGCATGCTTCCCTACTCACGTAAAGCTAACACCCCCTAAAGACAGCCAACTCGACACCCTTATTATCAATGCGGTGGAATGCGAACCATACCTTACCCACAACCACCAACTTATGCTCGAAAAACCTGCCGAAATTATAGCAGGCGTACGCATCTTGATGCAAGCATTGAACATCCAAAAAGCCCTTATTGGTATCGAGGCTAATAAGATGGATGCGGTAAAATCACTTCGCGACGAAGCATCGAATGGCATCGAAGTGATTCCTTTGCAAATGAAATATCCACAAGGAGGTGAAAAACAGCTGATTGATGCGTTGACGGGTCGTAAAGTTCCCAACGGAGGCATCCCTGCAGCAGTAGGTTGTGTAGTACAAAACGTAGGTACAGCATACGCTGTTTACGAAGCTGTACAATTGGACAAACCTCTTACCGAAGTAATGATGACCGTAACGGGTCCATCGGTGAGCAATCCTGGCAACTTTATTGTACGCATCGGTACACCTATCGAAAAAGTCATCGAAATGGCTGGCGGCATCCCTGCCGATACAGGCAAAATCATTGGCGGTGGTCCGATGATGGGACGTACTTTCAGCCACCTTGCCCACCCTGTTACCAAACGTACATCGGGCATTTTGATGCTTCCAGAGAGCGAAAGCAAAGCCTTGGAAGAAACCAACTGTATCCGTTGTGGCAAATGCGTTCAAAACTGCCCTATGGGATTGGCTCCCTACCTATTGGCTACCCAAGGCGAATTAGCCCTATGGGACGACATGGAGCAAGAGCAAGTAATGAACTGCATTGAGTGTGGTTGCTGTACCTTTACTTGCCCCAGCAACCGTCCTTTGCTTGATTACATTCGATACGGCAAACAAACCGTTGCACAAAACATACGTTCACGCGCTAATAAATAACCTATGAAAAGATGGATTGTATCATCGTCGCCACACGTGCATAGCGGCGATTCTGTTCGAAAAAATATGCTATACGTGCTCATTGCACTATTGCCAACCTATTTAGTGGCCCTCTACTACTTTGGATTGGGCGCATTGGTTGTAAGTATCATTGCCGTTGTATCGTGCGTGGGCATCGAAGCATTCATTCAAAAGTTTGTACTCAAAACCAAAGTAACCATCAGCGACGGTTCTGCAGCCCTTACTGGTTTACTATTGGCCTTGAACCTACCCTCCAACCTACCATGGTGGATGGTAATTATTGGCAGTTTGGTAGCCATCGGTTTGGGCAAAATGTGCTACGGTGGTTTGGGCAACAACCTCTTTAACCCTGCCTTGGTAGGACGTGTATTCTTGCTAATCTCGTTCCCTGCTGCCATGACAACTTGGCCCATTCCTGAGCCTTTTTCGATGGCCTACATGGATGCTCAAACTGCAGCCACCCCACTTTCATTCATGAAATTTGACCAAATGCTTCCTCCCGTACTTTCGACCGTTATCGGCAACGAAGGTGGTAGTATGGGCGAAGTTTCTGCCATCGCTCTTTTGCTTGGTGGATTGTTCTTGCTCTACAAAAAGGTAATTACCTGGCACATTCCTGTGAGCATTTTGGCAACGGTAGCAGTATTTGCTGGCATTATGCACTACATTGATCCTATGCACTACGAAAACATCGTATGGCAGCTATGTGCAGGTGGTTTGCTTTTGGGTAGTATCTTTATGGCTACCGACTATGTAACCTCCCCCATGACTGCACGAGGTCAGCTTTTGTATGGCTTTGGCATCGGTATCATTACCATTGTTATTCGCTATTGGGGTAGCTACCCAGAGGGTGTATCGTTCGCCATTTTATTGATGAACGCTGCTACTCCACTGATCGACCAATACATCAAACCCAAACGTTTTGTAAAGTAATCGTATGAAAAAAATAGCATCCACTTTACCCAACATGTTGCTATCGCTTACGCTCATTGCCGTTATTTCGGCAGCGTTGTTGGCGGTAGTAAAAACCATTACCGACGAACCCATCCGCTTGGCAGAAGAGAAAAAGCAAACAGAAGCCTTGCAACAAGTGCTCCCTACATTCGATAAGATCGAAAAGGAAGACGACGAGGATGGTGTGGTTTACATAGCCTATCAAAACAACCAATGGGTTGGAACTGCCGTACAATGTAGCACCACTGGCTTTAGTGGCGACATTGTTATTATGGCTGGCTTCAACAACCAACACCAATTGGTAGATTATGTTGTGCTACAACAAAGCGAGACACCAGGTTTGGGAACCAAAATGGTTGATTGGTTCAAAAACGCCCTCAAAGGACGCATCTTTACCAACGACCTTGTAAAAGTAAAACAAGACGGCGGTGATGTGCAAGCCATTACAGCTGCCACCATATCGTCGCGCGCATTTTTAAAAGCCATTAACGATGCCTATCGCATCGCCAATGGACACGATGCCACAACGGGAGCCACTGACGTAAATTAGTCGAAGGTCGAAAGTAATTAGGAATTAGGAATGAGGAATAAGGAATTTCTGTGCAAGGTGAGCGCAATAAAATTTACTTTAATTGCCAAACCGCCACCAGAAATCATGAGGACGTAGTCCGAATAATTTTTCGATTCAACGATTCTGCGATTCAACAAATTAAAAAAACACCGATTAGTCGATTCACCGATTAACCGATTAGTCAATATAATATGAATAAACTGAAAATTGTACTGAACGGACTTATTAAAGAGAACCCAACGTTTGTATTGATGTTGGGTATGTGTCCTACTTTGGGCACCACTACCTCAGCCCTCAATGGGTTGGGCATGGGTTTGGCAACCACCTTTGTACTCTTGTGCTCTAATACCGTTATTTCTGCTCTTAAAAATTTAATTCCCGATAGCGTACGCATCCCCGCCTTTATCGTACTCATTGCCTCGTTTGTTACGGTGGTAGAATTGTCGATGAAAGCTTATATGCCTGCGCTTTACGCCAGCTTAGGATTGTTCATCCCTTTGATTGTAGTAAACTGCATCGTATTGGGACGTGCTGAAGCCTATGCCGCTAAAAACGGCGTATTCGACTCTGCCTTAGACGGACTTGGTAGCGGTTTGGGCTTTACCTTTGCCTTGGGCCTTTTGGGCGCTATTCGTGAGCTACTAGGTGCTGGAACCATTTTGGGCTACACCCTCTTCCCCGAAGATTATGGCATGCTGGTATTTGTGCTTGCACCTGGTGCATTTATTGCCCTTGGACTTATCATTGCTTTTATTAACAAAGTAAAAAACAACTAAACACTATATGACCTACGTATTACTATTTATTTCGTGCATTTTTGTGAACAACATTGTGTTGTCGCAATTTTTAGGCATCTGCCCTTTTTTAGGCGTTTCTAAAAAAGTGGATACCGCCATAGGCATGAGTGCTGCTGTTACCTTCGTAATGACGTTGGCTACCTTGTGCACATTCCTGCTCCAAAAACTACTATTAGAACCATTGCAGCTACAATTCCTACAAACTTTGGTATTTATCTTGGTGATTGCTGCCTTGGTGCAAATGGTCGAAATCATCCTTAAAAAAGTTTCGCCAGCACTTTACCAATCGTTGGGCGTGTTTTTGCCACTGATCACCACCAACTGTACCATTTTAGGGGTAGCCATCATGGTGATTCAAAAAGACTATTCGCTCATCGAGAGCTTGGTATTTGCCATTGCCACCGCCATTGGCTTTGCATTGGCACTGATTTTATTTGCCGGCTTACGCCAACGTTTAGCCTTGGTAAAACTCCCCAAAGCTATGAATGGTATGCCTGCTGCCCTTATTACTGCCGGCCTACTTGCCATGGCATTTATGGGCTTTAGCGGCGTGGTGTAAAAGAAATTAAAACAACTAGCATATGGAAGCAAAAATACAAGCAGAACTAATGGCTGCAATGAAAGAAAAGAATGCCGAAAAAATTGCAGCAATTCGTGAAATCAAAACCGCCATTATGAAGTTCAAAACCTCGGCCGATTACAAAGGCGAGTGCACTGAATCTGATATTTTGGGTATTATCCAAAAGGTGGCTAAACAACACAAAGAGTCGGCCGATATGTATAAGGCTGCAGGCCGCGAAGATTTGGTAAACGAAGAATTGGCCCAATTGGAACACATCCAATTCTTTTTGCCCAAAATGCTGAGCGAAGAAGAAACGGCTGCCGTGCTAGACAAAGCCATTGCCGACTTAGGCGCTACCAGCCTTAAAGATATGGGCAAAATCATGAACTTCATGAAAGAAACCTACCCCAACCAATACGACGCCAAATTTGTTGGCACCTACGTAAAATCGAAGTTTTAATACCACAGCTCTCCACCCGAGAGTCTCTCATAAACAACAAGAGGTCGCATCATCACCGATGTGACCTCTTGTTTTATATCGAATTGTGTAAAACCCTCAAACATCAAGGCATTAAACTCCCCAAACTTTTGTTCTATGTAGGGTATGGTTGGGATCAAAGGTTAAGCTGGGTTAAAAGAATTAAACAGCACCGAAATTTCTTTCGATGCCGTGTGCGTGATGGTGGGTATATGGTATCAGATATATTTGTATTCTATCAAAAGTTCATCTACAAGATAATCATCACTAAAGCAATGCATATCGGCTACTCCATCTTTTATTAAATAGTAGGTTGTAGAGTCGATGAATTTTCCTAATGCATCTTCGTATGAAAGACCTGTCTTTTTTGCAAAAGATTCCACTATTCTAGCATACTTCATTTGTAATATATTAGGATTAGCTTGCATGATTATAGTTTTTCTGATGAAATAAAGTGTAAATATTTTTCGATAATGGTCTGTGATGTAATGCAAACTTGATGATTAGGTTTTTTATACTTTAGTTGGTCAAGTGCTTGCTCCTTTGTGTATATTCCTGATAGGTATAAATCTAATGTATTAAAGACTTGATCATCTGCTATACCACCTTCTATTATATCATATTTATCATGTGGTAAGCCTTTTCTACATGCAGTAATATAATCTAACCATTCTTCATCATAGGAATAGAATGTTTTTACATTACAATTTTCGATATTATCCTCTAGCTTGTAGGTGTTTAATATAGCACTCTCGCCTTTTCTAATAAAACGTTGACCATATAGAATGGCTTGTTCTTTAAGTGTAGTTAAATAAAAACCTTTACCAAAGTCTAACTTATCTCTAGAATATGAGATATTTGGTTTTTGTATCTCTATTGAGGATGTATGGTAAAGTATCATGCCAACACTCCTTTCTTCTTCATATATGAAACAAGATCTTCAACTATATATTCTTTAGAAAATGTGTGCAGTACATCGTAACAAGGCACAATATACTCATCTATTATACCAGCGTCTTGCATTATATGATAGATTTCTTTTGTATTCCTGCCTAGGTACGAAGCAACATTATCAATACAAAATATGGTAAAGAATAAACTTTTAGGGTTCATATTCTCATATATTATATCATTACAAAAATAATATTTCTTATTGTTTTTATCAATAGAATAAGTGTAATTATTTTTATTACGTTGGCAGGCTCACCTTCTGACACTTAACAACAACCAAGAACAACCCTCGAAAAGGGTTAAATACAAAAAAACAGAGCTACTTGATGCGAAATCAAATAGCCCTTTTTCGACAGCCAATGCACTAACTTTACGCTGAATAAAGGTTTCTCTATTGGCTCTGTAAAGATACTACAAAATATAGAAAAATCTTACGACAAAGGATTTTTGGCAAGAGGACTCAAATTCTTTCCTGAAACAACCTTCGCCATACGCTTTTAAAATACGGAGAATACTATTCTAATACAGATATTGGTTAAAATATTGAAATATCTACCTCAACGATTTTATTTCATCGCGTAAGTCTTCTAACGATGTTATTTTGTGGTATTTGACATTTGGAGATGAAATTTCTTTGAACAATTTTTCCGCACAATTAATTTTAGCTTGTTCAATAGGTGATAAATCCATAGATCTCATAGAACCTTTGGTTTCGGCAATAAAGAAAATGTGTTTTATATCATTTTTCTTCATAGCGATTGCCCAGTCTGGAGCATATTTGCCTACAGGAGTTGGGATTTGGAATGTACGTGGAAGTTTAGCATAAACTACAACTTCATCAGCGGCATCCATCTCTGCAGCAAATTTTCTTTCTACATTACTATCACTAAATACAAAATCAGTAACATGCTTTTTAGCACCGTATGCACGGTCAAAGTCTGCTCTATCTTTCAACGTAAAGATGCTACTATCGTATTTACCCTCTGTGATATTGTAATGGATATGCTCCACTATCATGGTAGATTTTTGCTCTTTAATAATGGTTATAACCTTACGAATAAATTCTTCAGGGTTATTCTTAAAGCAATAAAGTTTATTAGGGTTAATACCTTTCAATATTTTAACTACCGTTTTACGAGTCAGCGTCGCACCATTGGCTATCTCACCAACCAAATCATAACGAACAGTAGAGGTAGAAACATCTTTTAGCTCGTGCGATTGAGTACGCGTATTACCAAACGAGGTAACATCCTTTTCATCTTGCATACCTTGCACCATTACATAACGGAGTTGAGTTACATTTAGTTCTGCATTGATATGTAAAATGGCTTTTTCTACTAATTCATCACTATTGTAACTAACGGTGTAAACATATTGGTGGTTTATCTCATTCCACAATTCTTGAAACTCTTTTCTACCAAAGTTATCATTCAGTTTATTTACTGGCGTAGTAGTTTTTTCTTCTACCACCATATCTTTTAGCACACTTGGGTCAAATATACCATTTATAAGTTTGGTTACACCCTCTGCTATGTGTTGAAGTTTAGCAGGAAATGGTGCTACAGTGCCATTTGCCAATGCTTCACGATAAGTAAAAGTAATGTTTTTATTATCGTCGATATAATCATTATCTGCAAGATAACTAATGATTCTGCTAGCATCAATTTCTGTAATAGTATAAGTGACTGTACCCTCTTTTATTTGTTTGCCTACAAAATAAGATACCTCAGCCTTAACAGCACGCTCGCGCAATGCAGCTATAGTGTCTTTTTGCAAATCTGCCGTAAACGAAGCATAACTTTCGTTGGCAATCACCGTAAGTTTATTTACATCATGTACATCATCTCCCAGCACCTCAGCATCCATACGTACACCATCTTTGTTTACACAAAGACGAAGTCCACGCCCCACTTCTTGTCGCTTAGCGGTGGTAGATTCAGAATGTCTTAAAGTACAAATCTGAAATACGTTTGGATTATCCCAACCTTCACGCAAGGCGGAGTGCGAGAATATAAAACGGGTAGGTTCTTCAAAACTCAACAAGCGTTCTTTATTCTTCAAGATAAGTTCGTATGCAGAAATATCATCAGAAAGACCACTTTTCTTTTCTTCCTTACTATTTATTATTCTACCACTTTTCTTGTCGATAGAGAAATATCCATTATGCACCTCACTTGGTTCAAACTTGCGCAGATAATTGTTGTAATCTTCATCGAACAATTCATATTCTTCTTTTCTTAGGCGAGCGTATTCTTCTTCAAAAACTTCGCCAAAACATCCTTTTACCGACTCGCCATCCTCGTTATAACTCTTATAATTTGCCACCTCATCAATAAAGAACAGTGATAAACACTTAATTCCTCGTTTAAATAGCTGACGTTCTTTTTCAAAATGCGATTTAATGGTTTCGCGAATCTGAACACGTTGCATGTTTTTTAGGTTTGTATCGCCTATCACTTGACCTTTTACAAGTGTTGTTCCATTCCTAAATGTAACATAACCTTGCTTACTAATTTCAGAGATAACAAAGCCATCGTATGCACCTAAACCAGAATCAGCTTGCAAATTATCTCCTACAGAAAAGGTTTTAAGTGTACGCACTATATTATTTGAAGCATTTTTCTTTTCAAACTCAATGCGAGCCATAGGTGGATGTTTTGGAGATAAAACAATACTATCTAGATACAAATAACCACTAGTTCCACGCAAGTTTTTCACCTCAAAACCTTTTACGTGAATACGTTTTACCAGTTTTTGTTGGTATGCATCAAGAGCATCTAGTGCATAAATGGTATTGTGTTTGGTTTTGTGAGTAGCAGAATAGTTTAGCACAAAAAGTGGATTAAATTGCTTAATACCTGTTTGGGTGGCTGCACCTTCCATTTTTTGTGGTTCGTCTTGTATAATAATTGGGTTATTTGCCTTTATTACATCAATAGGGCGACGACTTTGGAACTCATCACGTTTTGAATAAATAATACGACTCTCCTTGCTTCTGCCATCTTCTTTTAACGAAGAAGCAAATGCTTGCGTATTAATAATCATTACGGATAAATCAGCATTGGAAGAAAAAGTATCTAACTGAGTAAGGTTACTACTATTATAGACAAACCACCTTGCTTTTTTACCATAATGCTCCATAAAGTGGTCTTCGAGCATACTAAAACTCTTAGCCACACCCTCACGTATAGCAATGCTTGGCACTACAACAATAAATTTACTCCAACCATATTGTTTGTTAAGTTCAAACATGGTTTTAATGTAAACATAGGTTTTACCTGTACCTGTTTCCATTTCTATATCCAAGGTACAAGCACCCATATTGCCAAGCAATGTAGCAGACTCTGCTATACTGTTTTTATTTTGTATTTGACGAATGTTAGTAAGTAATTCCTTTGAGTTTAACTGAATGGGATGATTTTTATAACCTGCATCGTCGTTGTCATCTTCTGCTGCCACTCCAGTAAAATTTAATTCAAGGTGCTGAGAGTGTTCTTTATACCCTTGCAATTTCTTGCCCAAATCGCGTCTGTACTGAAACCCTTGCACATTGGGTTGTCCGGCAAACACCGCCACTGTATTTTCTACCGCATCCGTCTGATATTGTTGTATTTTAAATTTGAACTTCATAAAACTTCGTTTTATAGCATATTGTATGCATTAGTATTATCAATGCGGTCACTGAGCCTGTCGACGTGTTGTTGACCGAAGGGAAAAAGTGTCCTGCATTGATAACACATTCTAATTTTAAATTATTTGACGTTTTGTGTCTGGTGAATAATGACGGAATATTTGCTCAAAATTATCTCTGACATTATCGGTTGCAACAGATGAATCGCGCATTACAAAATAAATTGGTTTGAGTTTTGCTATTTCTGTAATGGTGCTTTCGTTTACATCCTTATCGAAACACGCAATTAAGAAATTATCATCTACAAAATGAACTGTTTTACCGTTTATTTGCTGGGTTTCTATTTTTGCCGACAACTCTATACCATAGCTTAGCATTACTTGGAATAATAGGTCTTCGCTACTGCGGTCTTCTTTTATATTTTCACTAAACAAATTATCTATTTCAAATCCACTTGGTGTGTAATATACATCTTCCATATTAGAAGAATCCAATTTCAATACCCTAAAACCTGTGTCCAATTTATTATTCCTAATTCCTAATTCCTGATTCCTAATTTTTGCACCTGCACGACGGATACGTTCTTTGCCTATTTCGCAAATAGTTGAATAACCTGCCTTATATGCTTCGCTATTTTCTTCGGTCTTTTCTGGTAGCTGTACCATAATAAAATTACGATTACCACCATCTTCTGCATTCAATTTCATTACTGCATGAGCGGTGGTTGCTGAGCCAGAGAAGAAGTCAAGGATAATTTGTTCTTGAGTATAATTGGACTTGATCAGATTATAAACTAATGCGATAGGTTTTGTATAGTCAAAGTACTTACTATCAAATAGCTCTAAGAACTCCTTATCGCTATCTTGATTATCTCCATATTCAGAAAGTAATAAATCCGTTATTGACTTACGATTACTTTTTTCTTCTTCTGAAACATCTCTTCTAAGACCATAATTAGCAGTGATAAAAAGAAGATCTTCATCTATATACTTATCTATGTTATTTTGACTCACAGAAAAACGAGCTATAACATCAGCAGCAGTGGTTGAGTATCCATTCACAAATTCAATATCAGACAGATACTCTACATCCATTGTCTTTATTCTATATCTTCCTTTCTTTATAATACCATTTTCTCCGAGTTTTACTCTTACTCCTGATTTGAAATGCCTTAGACATTCAGGGTTTGATATGTTTATGACCTTTTTGGTTGCATCTGAAAGAGTTTCTATAGACAATTTTTCTAGTTCCCACTTACTTTTAGCATACACAACTATGTATTCCATCATCTTGGCTGTATGGCGAGCCAGGAATGATGGTTGTTTTTTCTTTTTCCAATGTAACGTATCAATAAAATTCTGCGAACCGAAAATCTCATCGCATACTTTACGAATATTTGTTATCTCGTTTTCATCAATTGACATAAAGATAACACCATCCTCTGTAAGTAAGTCTCTCGCCACCTTCAAACGAGGATAAATCATATTGAGCCAATCGGTATGAAAACGGCCATTGCTTTCGGTGTTGCGTTGCACTGGGTCAACAATTTTATTGCCATCCTCGTCAACAAATCCATTCCTAATTCCAAATTCCTCATTGCTAATTGAGTATTCATCATTATACACAAAATCATTACCCGTGTTGTAAGGCGGGTCAATGTAAATCATTTTCACTTTGCCTAGATAGGTTTCGCGAAGCACTTTAAGCACATCAAGGTTATCACCCTCAATGTAAAGATTTTGTGTATTATCAAAATCTACACTTTCTTCACGGCATGGGCGTAGTGTCATGGTGGTAGGAGTGTTTGCTAAACGAGATGCAGCACGTTTATCAGGCCATGTAAATTGGTAACGTTCTTCGCCTTCGGCAATAATATCGTTAGATAATTCTGCCTGCAATTTTTCAAAGTCAATAGCCAATTCAGGTTTTCCGTTTTTACCCAATCGTTCTGTTACACAGTTAGGAAATAATTGCGCTATCTTATTTACATTAGAGCCTATCACATCAAAGCTCTGCATTTTTAGTCTATCCATTGTTGTTTTTGATGAAAAATTCAAAATTATTATTATAGTTAAAAATATATTCTGATTGTGAGTACAGGCCATTATTAAACAGTTTTAAGCCAAAATCATTTATTAACCCAAATTTACAATCAACACCACTTGACTCATTTTTATCCATTATAAGCAGTAGTAACGAGGGAGATAATGCATAAAATATTTTTACCCCTTTTTGATTGAGACCACAATTTAATGGTCTCTCATTGGGATAATCCTGAAGACAAACGACTGGATTATCAGAAGTGCAAAAATCATTCTGAGGAGAATGCAAAAATGTCCATAAATTTTCTGCCATATCAGATGCAAATTTGTCAATAAGTTCTTTGTTCATAAAAGAATGTTTTGCGTGAGAAACAACTCTATCATAATCATATTTAATATCTAATTTAGCAATCTCAGGATTATTCATTTCTATTGCTAATCCATATTGCATTAGTCGTACCATTTTAGGTATAAGTTCATCATTAA
>JAZQZN010000024.1:0-68875 GCA_045634045.1 Candidatus Enterocola sp.
TAATAGTCTCCTGTTCCAAGAAGCGAACGGTCTATAGTATAGGAGTATCCATTGCCTACTACTTGTGAGTCACCATTATCTGTTATTCTATACCATGTAACGTCTTTTTCTTCAAATACATAGCCTTGTGCTTTAATTTCATTTACATTTAGCATTAGTAGCCAATCGTACTTGTTTACAGATGGTGCATTTTTGCATGCATCGGTATTTTCAGGATTTGAACATTGAACAATCAGTGTTTCAGCTTCGCCTTTTGCTGTTTTATCACAAATTGTTGTTAGAGCAAAGCGAACTTTTATAGTTTCTTGTTTTGGAACGATTTGTCCTTTGTAAGTTTCCCATTCTCCGTTAAAGTTTACTTCCCACCAAGATTCTTTTATTTCTGCTATTTTTCCTTCTTGTTGAGATATTGCTTCTTTTATTGCATTATCAGACTCGGTTAGGTTTAGTTCACTTCCCGATACTGCAATTGGTTGTACTTCGATTGTTGGAATTTCTGGTGTGGTGTGTTGTTCGCAATAGTTTTCTGTAAACAGTGCTATTACAGTTGAGTCACTTACTAGTTCTATAACTATTTCTTTTTCGGTCAAACCATTATCCCACATATTAAAGTCATAACCAAATTTTGGAGTTGCTGTTACTACTACTTGCGTTCCGTAATCGTAAGTACCACTACCTGTTACTATACCCATTGCATTTTCCTCTGGTTTTGCGGTAAGGGTATATTTCTTCTTAACGCTGCTATAGGTTGCAGTATAGGTTTGAGAGCCTTTTACTGCCGTAATGCTTGGTGACCAACCAGCGAAGGTGTAAGTAAACACTGCGGTAGCTGCTTTGGTTGGAGTAGCACCATTATATTTAGGTGTTTCGCCGTAAGTAACATTGCTGCGTTGTAGCACAGTACCATCTTCATTTTGGAAGATTACTTCGTATTGCTTCTTAACGCTGCTGTAAGTTGCGGTATAAGTTTGTGCACCAGTTACTGCCGTAATGCTTGGAGACCAACCAGCGAAGGTGTAAGTAAACTCTGCGGTAGCTGGTTTGGTTGGAGTTGCGCCAGCGTAAATAGGAGTTTCACCATAGGTTACTGTGCTACGTTGTAGCACAGTACCATCTTCATTCTTGAAGATAACCTCGTATTGCTTCTTAACGCTTGAGTATGTTGCGGTATAAGTTTGGGCGCCTGTTACTGCCGTAATGCTTGGAGACCAACCAGCGAAGGTGTAAGTAAACTCTGCATCTGCAGGTTTGATTGGAGTTGCTCCATTATAAGCTGGAGTTTCTCCTGCAGACAATTCTGAAGTTTGTAAAACTGTACCATCATAATTTACAAACTGTATATTATAAAAAATACTATTTGTAAAAATAAGTGTACGAACATTAGGATGTGAAGTTCCATCCTTGCTTTGAACAATCATTTCTGCTTCGTTTGATGAAATACTATTCACATCAACATGCTTCACATTTTTAATCTGGTAAGACGACTGTGCGCCACCATACTCTAAGGCGATAAAGCCAGTTACATCATCCGCGAAAAGCGAAATTGACATAACAAATGCCAACATAACAGCGTAAAATCTTAGCATAATTATTATTATTTTTTGGTTAATTATCATAACACTAAGTCCACGCTACGCAACTTACATACACAAAAAAAGCGGGACTCCATTGTTGCAGTTCCGCTATAGAGGCTCTCGCATTGCCCACAAACCTAGAACTAGCAACACGAAGCCCACGCCGTATGTAGAGGTGTAGATACACTACCCCCTTATATACATACCCGTAGGACATCTTTGCTGCTTTGTAAGAGGTTTGTTTTAGAATTTGCGAGATTCCTATAGACCAACTACAAAACGTCTAAAGACGCCTATAAATATTTAAAATAAGCCCACCCTTTTATTCTCCAATAAATACGGCGTGGACTCACCATTGCAAATGTATGAAATAAAATTTAAAATTCCTTAAAATCTAGAAAATGTTTTGATACAACATCCAAATATCCACAGCGGGATTTTGTTGCCTATGCCCACCTCTATATTATCGGTTATTTGAGCAAAATTGTCGAATGGAAAAGTCAAAATACAACAAAACCCGCCTTATAGCGGGTTTTGGACTATCTTTTTATGTAAGGATTATGCAAACAGTAGGATGATGAACTGCGCGCAGATGATGCGCAAGAACATAGTTAGCGGATAAACGGTAGAATAAGCTACCGCTGGGGCATCGTTGTTGGCAATAGAGCCAGAGTAAGCCAAGGCGGGAGGGTTGGTGCAACTACCCGAAATCATACCGATCAGTGTAAAGTAGTTGATTTTTAGCAAGCGGCCAATAACACCTACAATAAGCGCTGGCACCATGGTAATGAGCACACCCGAAAGAATCCAACGCAAGCCATCGGGCGATACCACCGTGTCAACAAATTCGGCACCTGCCGAGATACCCACACTCGCCAAGAACAGGGATATACCCATTTCGCGCAACATAAGGTTGGCACTTTGGGTAGTATAGGTAATGAGTTTGAGGCGGTAGCCAAAACGTCCTAACAAAATAGCGACAATAAGCGGTCCTCCTGCCAAACCTAATTTTGCAGGCATAGGCATATTGGGGAAATGAATAGGAATACTACCCACCAAAATACCTACAAAAATACCCAAGAAAATGGTGATCAAGTGAGGTTCATTAAGACGTTTTAGGGTATTACCCAATATTTTTTCAACTTTCGCAATGGCATCCAAAGAGCCAACCACTGTTACGCGGTCACCTACTTGCAAATACAACTCGGGGCGAGCCAACAGGTCGATACCCGAACGATGCACACGCGTAATGTTAACACCGTAGGCAGTTCTAAACGCCAACGAACCAATGGTCTTGCCGTTTACATTGCTTTGCGTTACTACAATGCGGCGCGACACCATGGTATTTTCACTATCTTCCCAAACGTAATCAATCTTTTTACCCAAGAAAGTAATCACCGCTTTTTCGTCTGCCTCGTTGACAATAACCGATACAATATCGCCCGTTTTTAAACGAGTTTCGTCCGATGGAATAATCACTTCATTTCCATTAAACAAGCGTGAAGCAATAAACTGCCTACGTATCATGCTTTGGCACTGAGACAGGGTGCAATCGATAAGCGAATCGTTGGTAATTTTAATGGTAATCCAATTCGGCGTTTCGTGGCTTTCTTTTTGTTCTTTAAGCGAGGCTTCTTCTTTGTCTAACTTGATTCGGAATACAAAGCGTAAAATAATAAAGGTAAGCAAAATACCTATCACACCCATGGGATACGCCACGGCATACCCTAAACCGATAGATGGGATAGGACCTGCCAACTCGCCTGCTTCGCTTAATTGACGCAAAGCTTCTTGCGCAGCACCCAAACCAGGTGTGTTAGTAACGGCACCTTGCATAATGCCTACCAACATGGGAATCGAAATTTCGCCATGAAAAATGCCAAATAGCGAAAGTGTAACGCCTATGCCTAATAAAACAAGCAATACAGCCAGGCCATTGAGCAACATGCCTCCTTTTTTAAACGAAGTAAAAAAGCTAGGACCCACTTGCAAACCAATGGAGAAGATAAACAAAATCAACCCAAACTCTTTGACAAAGTGCATTATGTCGTGATCGACCGTAAAGCCAAAATGCCCTACTAAAATGCCCATAAACAGCACAAAAGTAACACCAAGGGAAACACTGCCAATTTTGATTTTGCCCAACAATACACCTGTTGCTATAACAAAAGCATAAATAAGCACGGCATGGGCAACAGAGTTACCTGTAAGAAGTTCGGTTAACCAATTCATAATTTGTGTTTAAAATCTGGCGCAAAGTTAATAAAATTTGTTTAGTTGTTTAGGCGTTAAGCGATATTTTAAAGGCATAAAAAAGGGTTGACTACAAAAGCCAACCCCTTTGTATTACAATTAAATGGATTATTCAAAAATGTAACGTACGCCAAGAGCGATACCATAGAATCCCCAATCGTTGAATTCTACATAACCATTAGCACCACGAATACCAATTACAGGACGATAGTCCAACGATAGTTGAAGTGGGAACCAGAAGTTGTATTCGATACCAAGACGACCAGCTACACCACCAAAACCTGCGATTGAATTAAATCCGTAGAAACCAGCGTTAGCACCAACACCTGCATACCAGTTCCAAGAACCTTTTTCGTTCCAAGGGATTGTTAGACCACCAGGGTTAATCCAATCGTAAGTAGCAGCTGCAGACAAACCAAATGCGCCACCGTCAACAATAGGCAAACCTAGGTCGGCAGAAATCATATTGCTTTCACCCAAAGAATGTTGGTAAGATACTTCCAAACCACCACCTAAGCGAGCACCAATAGCACGTGGTTGTGCCACTGCAATAGCAGCAAAAGCTGCCATGATAAATACAATTAGTCCAAATCTTTTCATCTTTTCAATTTTTAAAATTTATTAATTAAATACTGCACAAAATTATAGTTTTTGAGCATTATAATGCAAGTATATCTAAGAAAATCGTTCAAATTTTAACATATCCGTTACATTTTAGTAACAGAAGAACGAACGGTCGTTAGGCAATTTTTCTAAAAATCTGTAAGTCAACACCACCTCGTGCGAACCTCCCGAAATGTTGACCAACGAAGAAATGCTAACATCGTAGCTATACGACAAACTAAAGCCTGCATACGAGCCACCGATGCAGAATTTAATCGCATCGGACGAGGTCAAACCTTCTTCGGGCGAATAAAATGGAATACCACGGTAGCCAATACCTGCCATAAAATATTGACGGTGATACATGGCATCAATGTCGATTTGGTGGTATTGTCCTTGCCATTGGTACAAGGCAGCAAAGGTAATGTCATCTTTGGGATCGTATTTGCCATAGCCCTTTGAAATCGGAATCAAGCCTGCGGCAAACACATTCATCTTAACGTGCTGCTTGGTTTCGGGTTGATCCATAAAGGAAATATTGTTACCCAATAGGCGATCTACGCTAACCCCGCCAAAAAAGTAGTTATGTGTAAACATCACTGAAACAGCCGCATCAAAACGTACCAACGAGGTTTGATCGGCTTGGAAGGCTGTTGATGGCAAGATGCTACCATCCACGGCAATTTGATCCGAGAACACCATGTTAGAAGGATCAATGGTACGGTAGAACAAGCCTACTTGCAACGCAGGACGGAAATACCAGTCTTTGGAAATTTGTACCAAATAGTTGTATTGAATATTAAATTGGGTTTGTGAGAGCATACCTCCACCTTGTGTTGTATGCGACACTACTCCACCAAACGAAGAACGGATAGGATGGAAGTATTGGTCATAACCTACCACCGCGGTATGTGATCCTTTGATATTGGCCCATTGAGCACGATAGGTAGCAAATACCCTACCGCCACCGGTATAACCAGCAAACGAAGGAGCGACCATGGTGGTTGCTGCCCAGGGTTGCGAGAGCAAAAAGTCTTGTGCCGAAGCGCTCATCGCTCCCAACAACAATGCAACAACTGCGAACTGAATTTTACGAATTATCTGTTTCATACTCTTCTTCTCCTATCCAAATTAACGAATCAACAAAATACTACCACCTTGACGGAACGCGGTGCCATCTCTAAATCGACCCTCTGCCTTGTACACATAAGTACCTTGCGCAGCTGGCTGATCCAAGTAGTAGCCGTTCCAACCTTCGTACAAGTCTTCGGTAACAAAGACCATATTGCCCCATTGGTTGTACACTTCCAAACGGTAGCTATCCACATTGCGCGACACTGGATAGAAAATATCCAAGCGACGTTCTTCTGCGGCATAACGGCCATCTAATTGTTGTTCCAAGTTCGGTGTAAAGGCTGTTGGGAACACAATGAACGAGCCTTTACCCACATGTATGTAATTTTCGTAAGTAAGGGTATCCTTACATCCGTTATAGTCGGTTACAATATAGGTAATGTCATACTCACCATCTTCGTAGTACATGTGTACAGGATCTTTTTCGGTGGACGAATGACCATCACCAAAGTCCCAATAGTAGCTCTCAACACGATCGCTGCTATTGTAGAAATGCGCCTCGGCATTAGGCACATATAGCTGTGTTGACGAAACGGTGAAGGCTGCCGTTGGCGACGACAATACAGTAACGTATTGTTCTGCCTTGTCGGTACGGTACTTGCCAGTTGCCGTTAGGGTCACTTTGTAAACACCTGCTTTTTCGAAAATGTGTTCGGGACTACGCAAAGTAGAGGCTGTACCATCGCCAAAGTCCCAGTGGTAGGTTGCATCGCCCAAAGTAATATTGTTGAACAAGACGGTCAGCGGTTCGCAACCTTTATCGTTAACCATATTAAAGCCAGCCACAGGTTCGTCGGCGCTGCGTACTTGTACATCATCGTAGGCTTCGCAATCATAACCTTTCAAAGTCCAACGGAAGGTATTGATACCTTGCGACAAGCCTGTTACGTAGGTATTCGGATTGGTTGGATCGGCAAATTCGCCACTACCACCCACTACCGTCCATTCGCCAGTGATGGAAGAACTATCGAACGATTTTGCTGACAAGCGGAACATACCGTTGGTAGTAACACCATCTTCACCCGCATCTGCCAACGATTGTAAGCTATTGGAAACAACTTGTACTTCTACGGCATTGGTACATTCAGCATACGACACTTCCCACAAGAACTTGTTAGGAGTACGTCTGCTCAAATCCAATACATCGGTAACGTTGCTGTTAGGAGTAAGCAATTCTCCATCACCAGCAATCAAGCGCCAGCTGCCTGTTCCGTACAAAGGAGCAGGAGCACGCAAGGTTACGAAGTCTTCGCAAACGGTAATATCGGTTGCTTCTGGTTGGGTAATACCAGGGTTATTAGAGGTAACAGTTACCACATCGGTGTTGATACAGTAGCCGTCGTTTACCAACCATTCGAAACGGTTAGGACCAAATAGCAAGTTTTCAACCTCTGTGGTAGGATCGTTGGCATCTGCCAAGGTTCCTGTACCAGAAAGCACGGTCCATTCTTGTTCCCATGCATTGGGGTCAATATCGCCCGAAATAGGAGTTGCATTCAAACGGGCCGAAGTTGCACAGTTGAGGGTAATAAAGTCAACACCTGCTTCGGCATTGGGCAACGGACGCAAGTTGATGTAGGCAGCAATAGGCGATGCCGCATAGCAACCGTTTTTAGGAATGACTTGGATGATGCCGCTTTGCGCATATTCGTCGTAACGTATCAACACATCGATGGATGTTGTTTCGTTCGAATTGCCGTCTAACGAATAGCCAGCAGGCAAAATCCATTCGTATGCGGTGGCGCCCTCAACAGGAGCTTCCAAACTCATAGGGAATAGCTCACCTCTTTCGCAAATGTGTGATGGAATTTCTTTGAACTTACCGGTATTGTTCACAGGTCCTACTACCTTCATAGCACGAGTGGTAGCCAAACCTTCGCCGCAAGCATTGCGCGCAAATACCGTAATATCGCCCGATACTGCATCTTCACCTACTTCTACGGTAATTTGTTCGGTGCCTGTGCCGCTTACAATGGTAAAGCCAGCAGGCAAAATCCATTCATAAGTATCAGCATAAGCCACTTTATCCACCCTGATTTGTGCCATCGAACCGCGACAAACGTTGTTATCGCCAATGATAGCAGCGGGTTGCAATGGCAAGCGGTTCACGTGGTTGTTATGTGTTCTATTAACGGTGGTTTCGCAACGAGTTCCTGATGTAATGCTATGGAATACAAATGTATTGTCTTCGTCGTATGCGTCAAAGGTAATGGTTTCTTCAGGGGTGTTCATTTCATGCACCATTTCCAAACCATTCATCGAATAGCGCACTGTCCATGGAGCGCTGCCCAAAGCATGCAACTCTACGGGCAAATCGTTGGGCTCGCAAATTTCTGCAGGAATATTTACCTGTAACGAAGGACGTTCGTAGGTAGTAATTTCGTACGACATATCTACCAACTGACGAGAACAGTGTGCATTGGCAACCGTTTTAAGGGTATAGGTTTTAGTTCCAGGTTGCAGCGGTCTAATCACCAAAGAGCTACCAACCTCGGTCATCAAGCCACTTTCGATGGTTTGACCATCTACCTCGTAGGTTACTTTCCAACCTCCTTCGTTGGCAAGCAACAAATTGATGCTGGCAGCACCGCCCAAGCAGCAATCTTTGTCGTAGCTAACAACGCTTAATTCGGGTACGGCATACACCTCTACAGGTACCTGACCTGTTAGGGTTGCCAAGCATCCCAAGTTATCTTTAACTTCTACCAATTCGATGGTACAGTTGCGAGTGGGTTCGTACTCAATTTCAATAATTCTATCGGTATAGGTATCAGTGTATAGTTGATATCCATCGGTATAGGTCACTTCCCATGGACCTTGTCCTGATACATTGATGTACAATTTTACCTTTTCACCTTCACAAACCACACCATTACCCGTTAGGGCTGCTGTATTAACAGCTGGATCAACCAAGGTGAATTGTTTTTCTACTTTACAACCGTTGGCATCTTTTACCGTAACTTTATAATCGTCTGCGGTAAGGTTTTGTTGGTCTTTGGCGGTTACATCTACCCCATAGCCCGACCAAGTATAAATGTATTCATCTGGAGCAGGAAGTGGAGTACCTCCACTCACTGCCAATTGGATATTGGCTTGTTCGTCGCCAAAACAAGTATTATTTTCGATGGTAGCAACTACTTGTAATGGAGCTGCAGGGCGTGTAATCTCTTGAAGCATTTCTTGAGTTGGTACGCAACCTTTGGAATCTTTAATGGTTGCTTTGTACTGACCTGCGCCCAAGTTTTTAACCGACTCGCCTGTTTTACCCATAACACCAGGTCCTTCCCATAGTACGGAGTAAGAACCCGAGCCACCTTCGATAAACAACTCGATAGCACCATTGTTGCTTTCGTAGCAATCCAATGCTAACTTAGAGAACTCTTGGCGCAACGACCAGGTTACAGGAGTAGGATCGTTTAGCACAACGGTCGTGTTAACAGTGTTGTTTTTATCATCGCGCACTTGAATGCTATATTTACCCGATGGCAAATTGTTTTGCTCATGCAAACCAGTTGCTGCATGAACCGTTCCATCTGGATAGGTCCAGGTGTAGTGGTAAGGTTGATAACCACCTTCGACACGCAACGAAATAGCCCCTTTATCGCCAGCACAATTGATATCGTGAATCAAAGGAGTAACAACCATGGATTCGGGTTGCATAATATCTACTGTCGAATCAATTTGACAAGAAATATTATCAATGACCGAAACGGTGTATCTGCCTGCAGGCAATTGGGTTTGATCTTGCGCATTAGGATTGTATGGCGCAGGGAAATCGAAATCGTTGGATGCCCAGATGTAACTCAAAGGTTGATCACCGCCGGTTACTTCGATATCTACTTCGCCTGTCATATCTCCGTGGATAGCAATGTGCGTTACTTCTACTTTGGTAAATTTCATCGGTGTAGAAGCTTTGATTTGGTGATTGGTTTCGGCTGTACAACCATTTGCATCAACCACTTCCAAACGATAGCGACCTGCGCCCATTTCGGTTAGGTGGGTTTGCTGATCCATTTGAGGCTGATGTATCATCACCATGTGTTCGTCTTCTTTAAACCATTTGTAGGTATAATTAGGTGTACCTGCATCTACTGGGATTTTCACATCCATCACCCCGTTATCAATACCGTCGCATAATTTATCAGAGCCTTCGATACTTACGGTAAGTTCGTTAGGTTGAGCAATGGTGAATGGCACCTCTACCAAGCAGTTGTTGTCGTCTTCTACCACAAATTTATAATCACCTGCCGATAGGTTATTGGCAGTGGTAATGCTACCCATATCGGTGGGTAGTGGGCTGCTCAAATAGATGAGTTTATGCGTTTCGCCTATCGAACTGCGAATCGAAGCATCAAAGCCACCTTTGCCATCTTCGAAACACAACAGGTCGGTAGTGGTTACGTTTACTTGCAAAGGCGTTCTGTCTTGCATGGTATATACCCTACTATCCGAACATCCCTTGCTATCGGCAACTACTACGCGATAGGTTTTGCCACCCAACAAGGTATTTTGGAGAGGAGAGTTGGGATCGCCAATGCCTGCATCGCCAGTCCATTCGTAGGTATAACCACCATTACCACCCGATACATGTAGTTCGATGGTACCATTCTCGTCTCCATGGCACTTGATATGCTCAATGGTTTCGTTGATGGTAAGGTCTTGTGCAGGACCAGAAATATTAAAGCCAAAGGGTGCGGTACAGCCATTTGCATCTTGTACCGATACGGTATAACGACCTACGCCCAAATCTTTTGCTTTGTTGGTTTCGACAGGGTCTATCGTCAAGGTTGGATCGTCCCATTGGTAGGTATAATCCGCTGTTCCACCCGTAGCGATGATGCGAACAAAGGCATCTTTATCGCCTTTACAAGTTACCTCCGTTTGCGATTGATAAGGATCTACACTTACTTGCAATGGATTTTTAGGTTGTGTCAATTTATAGTTGGTTTTATCGACATTGCCCGACCCATCTTCCACTTCTAAGGTATAATCAACATCAGCCGATAGGCCTTGCGCCAAGGTTTGTTCCGAAATCAATACGGGAGTACCACCTTGGTCCTCGTACCACTTGTAGGTATAAGTTCCGTCACCACCTTGTACATCGGTTACTTCTAATTTACCTGTTGCCGCACCATGACAAGTTACGTCCGTAACAGCAACCGTTACTTGCATAGGATCGGGTTGTTTTAGGGTTACCGAACCTACTGCCGAACATTGCTTGCGGTTGTCGAATACTTCAAAATAGTAGTTACCTGCGGGTAGATTGTTGACATCAAATAAATCGTCTGCAATAGTAACGCCTTCGGGAGCGCCTGTCCATACTATATAATAAGGTGAACGTCCTCCTTGTGGAGTTACCACAATACGACCTGTTTGAGCACCCACAATTGCCACATCTTCGGTTAATACGGTGTACGAAACTGGATCTGGATTCTTAATTTCGGTTACACCCGAGCGAACGATACAAGTTGGGAAGTTTTGGTCGGCTACTTCTACTTGGTAACTACCCATGGGCAAATTTTGTACGGTTTGGCTGGATGCCACAAAATTGCCACCATTGGTCCAGTTGTAGGTGTAATTGCCAGAGCCTCCGCTTACTTCGACCGTTACCGAAGCATCGTTTACGTTGTGGCAAGTAATATCAGTATATTTTACATCGTCTATTTTTAAAGGTTGAGGATTGCTTAAACTTGCTATTTGCAAACGCTCGCAACCTCTATCATCGGTTACTTTCACTTTATAGTCGCCTGCTGCAACACCCGTCATGCTAACAGCTGACGAAATTACGTTGTCGCTGGCATCCAACCATTGATAAGTATAACTTGTTGCAGCGCCTCCACTGATTACGGCGGTTAGCGTACCATCTGTACGATCTGCACACGAAATAGGTGTTGCATTGATCGCTACTTCCCACAAAACAGGGCTATCCAACTCGATGGTTTTCTCGATAAAACATTCTTGCGTTTTATCGGTCACTCTAACCGTATAAGAACCGCTGTGCAAATCGACAAGGTGATTAGGAGCCAATTGGCTACTTGCATCTAAATAAGGTTGTCCCGTCCATTGGTAGGTATAATCGGCAGGCGAGGTAACATTACCACCTGAGACGGTTACTTCGATGCTACCATCAGCACCGTCGCTACAACGAACGGATTCGGTTAGCACATCTACAAATCGCATTTCGGCGGGCTGTGACACCACAATATCGGTTACTATCGATTTACAACCATTGGCGTCTTCGACTTCGGCTCCATAAGTGCCAGCAGGTAGATTAACTACCCTTGTATAATCGTCTGCCAACAGTTGATTAGCTGGATCGTTAAGGGTTTGCCAGGTTACTTTGTAACGATTTGGATCGTCAAACGCAGTACCACCAGTAATCGCCAACTTAATGCTAGCATCCGACTTACCGAAACAGCTTACGGTTAAATCAGAGGCATTGTCTTGCTGCACGGTTAGTACGTTGTAAGGTTCACCGATGGTGTAGGTTTGTTCTTGGCGATTGCCGTTAGCATCCTCTATCACAAAGCGATAAATACCTGCTTTATAACCTTGCAAGTTAGGATTGTCTTGCAACAACGAAGTACCATTTTCGTCGAACCATTCCATTTGGAGATAAGGTAATTTACCACCTGTAATGGTAAGCAAGATGCTACCTGTTTCTTCTCCCCTACAAGCTACATCAATTACCTGGGGTGTAATGCTGATAACTTCAGGTTGTGTAATGGTAACACTAATGGTTTTGGTACAACCGCGTTTGTCTTCTACCGTGATGTAGTAAATACCTGCCAATAGGTTTTCTTGGCGAGCATCCAAGGTTGTTAGGTTGGTTGGGAAACTATTACCCACCCATGTATATTTATAATAAGGTGTAGCGGCATCATCAAAAGGAGTACCACCTGCTGCTGCAACCTCGATAATACCTGTTGCAGCACCCGTCAAGGTAACATCTACGTGCTCTGCATTATTTTCTGTTAGTTGCAACGCTTGCTCGGGCGCATAGATGGTAAAGTCGTCAGAAAGCTCGCAACCTCTTATATCGGTTACTTGCCAGGTGTACTGACCATGCGCGATATTTTCAAATACGTGTGTACTGGATAGCACATCCGATGGTTTTGCCTTATTCACCCACTTGTAACTATAAGTAGGAGAACCACCTGTCACCGTAAGGACAGCTTGGCCTGTACTTTCGCCCGCACAATCGGCATCTTTTGCTTGCAAATGCGCCACCAACGCAGTAGGCTCTTCGATGGTCACCGTTCTGCTATGCGAACAACCCAATTTATCTTTTACAAGGAACTGATAGGTACCAGCGGCACCGTTGGTAATCAGTGTACTTGCAATAGTAGTACTGGTAGTTGAGTTCTCTGGGGTAAAGGTAAATTCTTGGAGTTGATAAGGAGTCGCACCACCTTGTACGGTTGCTTTAATCAATCCATCCACCTCACCATGACAAGAAATATGTTGAGACTCCAACGAACTTCTTAGTTTTTGCACCGACAAGGCCTGTGGCATTTCCAAAGTAACCAAACATCCGTCGTAAGTACCTTTTACAATAATTTCGGCAGGTCCTTCGATCGCGATGGGTGGGAATTCCAAATCATTGCCATCACCCAACTTGGTGTCGAACAGCTGACCTCCTACCCATAGTTGGTAGTTGATATTTTCTTCCGATTCCAACAAACGAACCGCATTGTTACCGTTTACAGGATCGTGGCTAAAGTCGCAGAACAATTCTACGGCAATGTCTTTTTCGATGTTGACGATTGTAAACGATTTGGTTTTGCTGCTCGAACAGATAAGCTCTCCATTTTCGATGAACTGATAATCTGCGGTTATGGTATAAATACCTTCTTGCAATTGTTCGGGATAAATAACTGCTGTTCCATCGCCATTGTCAACAAAAGCGGTAGCGTTAGCACCGTTAAATGTAAAGGTCACATTTTGCGATTCGGTAGCTGCCAGTTCTATGGGTTGATCGTAACTACAAATAATTGCGTTGTGCTCAATACCGTTAAAGTCGATGCCCTTGCCCAAAATCGAGAAATTTTGTTCTGCCGTAGAGGTACAAGACATTGGAGCACCACCAGATCTGGGTTGGAACTCTTGCGTATAATCGTAATACACCGTATAGGTTGTATTGTAGTTACCTTTCGAAAGGTCGATGCTGGCTTGGTTATTACCCAAGTTGGTAATAAAGTCAAGGTGGTCGCAACCTCTAAACGTACCTGTACCTGGGGTAATAGGGCTACCCGAAATGGTTACAATACCTTGTGGCGAACAGTAGCTCTCCTTCAAGTTAAGGATGCGAACGGGGTCTGTTCCGTGTACTTCAATGGGGTACATTTCCGTATTCGCACATCCTGTTGCTGGGTCGGTGGTAGAAAATTCCAGTTCATGACGACCGATACCAGCCTGCTGGGTGTACATGCTACCGTTAATTAAGGCAGGATGACGTTCGTCGTTGTTCAATTTCCAGGTTCCGTTGGTAGGAGTCGTTTTCAAGGCAAACACCTCGCCCATACAGAAGTCTTGCGCAAAATCGAACGAAATGGTAGGACGATCGTAAACCATGACTTCCACGCTATCGGCAGCCACACAGGTACCGTTAACATCCATATAATCGTAGATAACACGGTATTTACCTGGCTGATAAGCACTTGGGGTAAATTGAGGATTATTTACCATATTGACAGGACCTACAACATGTGTTTTGGTTCCGTCATCCTCTATTTTAAAGATAGAAATATCACCTGTGGTTGGTGTAGCAGTCGATACGGTTATGTACTCGTTTTCGTCGTACACGCAATAGCTCTTTTTCAAATTAAAGTTAAGGATTTGTGTTGCCGTACCCAAGTGGAAATCAACACGTTCGCTAAACGAACAACCTACCGAATATTCGTAAGTAAAGATGGCACTATACGTTCCTTCGATGCCCACGCTACTGGGGTTGATGCGTATAATACCGTTGGCATAATCGCTGGCTGGTGCGTCGTTCAAGAATCTGGAATCCGAGAACGAAACCGCTTTAACAGGAATTACATTACCAGTTTTGATAGTAGCAACCTTGTCGGTTGTACACAAATTACTGGTCACTACATCGGCTCTATTCACCACAATCAAGCCACCAGACTCGGGTCTAGAGGTTGGATTTAGGTTAAGTTGCACCTTGTGCGATTTCTTGGTAACACAACCAAATTGGTCGGGTACAGAATAGGCAATCTCGTAAACTAACCCCGCCGTCATGTTTTTTAGGGTTGCCAACCAAGGACTGTTAGGATCTTGCTCCAATACAGCATCAGAAGTAACTACTTGCGAACCGTTTCTTGCATACAACTCCCATCTAACGCCGTTTTCTACGGGAGGATACCCTTGTAGTTTTAGAACTTCTTTTTGGGTATCAATATTGGGCAAACAGAATTGAATATCAGTAATTTGATCAATAGGACCTTCGTGCACAGGATAAACGCCCCAGTTTACATCGGCAATTTCTTTGCCAATATAAATGGTATCGTTTTTCTTGAAAGGACAACCGTCTTTGCTATATTGGTACGAAATTATGTACGAACCTGGAGCTGGAGCCAAGGATGGGTCTAATACGTTGGTATTGACAATCAGACCATCTTCAGAAACGAAAGTACCACCCACTGGATAGGCATTCAATGATGCCAAACCAGCATTATCGCAATAGAAAGTATCCATTTCAATGGTAATTTCCGTACTGTCAACCACAACAATGGTAATTGCATCTTCCGACACACATTGGTTATTGTTGGTATAGATGAATACTTTATATTCGGTTGTGCTTTGAGGATTCACAACCAAGTTTTTTCCTTCGTCACCAGTACCCCAGATTATTTTTGAATCAGGGAACAAGGTTTCGTCGAAAGGAACGCTCAGGGTAATCGATTCTTTGACTCCCTGGCATAATTTATTATTGGGATTATCGGAATGAATTTTTAGCGAGCTGGCATCGGGAGCCGTAATATCCAAAACAGGCTCTGTTCCAGCAGCATATACCGTACTACATACATTGTCCTTTACATCCAATAGTTTGAAAGAAGTAGAACCCGACACAACATGTGGATGTACATAGGTATCCGAATTGGAGCGAATGGGGATAAGGTTGCCATCTTGCCATAGCGTAGCTTCGAAAGGAGACGCTCCCGTAAATTTAACCTCTACTGATACTGTCGAATTGGGACATACCACATCGCCTGCCGCCAACGACAACGTAGCTTCGGGCGATGGTTTTGCCGTAAACACAACCTCACCATCCATATCTTGTTGGCAAGTAATACCCGAATTGCTCAATTCTGCCTTCACAGTGTAACGACCTTCGGTAAGAATATCCCAACGCAAAGGCAAACCAGTACCATTTTGCGAGCTAACCAACGTACCATTGTTGTACAACGAATAGATCACATTACTTTCAGAACCCGATAGTTGCACACCTGTAGCTGGATTTAGGCTACAGAATGCAGTTGCACCTTCGGGAGTTAGACGAAATTTCGTAGGCAACGAAACAGGTTTGATGGTTACCGACGATTGCGACTGACAAGTAGGACCATTTTTATAACCTACACTAAGCGTATAAGTAATTTCGCTGGATACCGTTACAGTAGGTTTCGCTTCGGTAGCAGACGACAAACCTACGGTAGGAGTCCAACTATAACTAAATTGGCTATCTGGATTATCACCACCCAAGGTAAGCACGGTGCCCTCGCATGCAGTTAGGGTATTGTTAGGTGCTGTAGTAGCCACAAACGAGGGGCCTTCTACCACCGTAATGGCAAGCGAATAGGGATCTGATAAACAAGTTTGACCTTGTGCTGTACGTTTTGCTTGCACTTGTAAGTTAGTAGCAGCTTGCAACGAACTGATTTTCCACGAAGTAGCTGTTAGTTGCGACAATACCCCGTCTGGATCGGTCCACTCATATACCACACCAGGAGTTGGATTCTCGATGCTCAAGGTCAACGACTCGCCCACACAAGCAGCGAGGCTATTACCCGATATGCCCGCCAACTTAACGGTAGGTTGCTCCAATACATGTGCCGTATAGGTGTATTGAGTTGAACATTGGTTATTTTCGAGACTGGTAACCGTTAAAGTGTAGTTGCAATCTGTATCTTGGGTTACGTTAGCAGGTGTAAACATCGGATTCGCCACATGGGCATCACTCAAGAAGTTTACGTAAGTGCCCGACCATTCATACGAAGCAGCAGCAGAGGTAAGCGCTTGTACTTGAATTGGCGTATTGGTCGATGATGCGCATACCCACAATTCAGCAGGCATTTGCACTTTGGGTATCTCAACTACTTTTACCTCAACAAGTGCTCTGTTTTCGGATTCACATCCCTTGCTATCAACTTGAGTTACATAGTAGGTATATGGTCTTGCCACCGACAAATCTACCACAGGTGGGAAAATAGGCGAACCTGCCGCATCAAACCATTTTAGGGCATTGGTAGCTCCTGTTACCAAAGTTTCCACTTGCAACGTAGCACCTGCTTGTTGACAAACGCTATGCGATACATTGCTCAAATCTGCTGGCAATTGTTGGTATGTTTGCGAAGCTTTTCCTGTAGCCGTTGCAGACAAGGAATTTAATGTACGCGTTGCCGTTACCGTCATTTCATAAACTGCCCCATCACGAGGATTTTGCACGGTATATTGGTCCGCAGTAGGTGTCACCTGCATGGCATTCAGGCCATTTTCGGTTACGCTCCAAACATAAGAACAATCGGCCTCTGGGTTGGCAAGCGTAAAGACAACTGCCTTGCCACAGCCCGATTGGGTCGTGATTTGAGGAGTTTGAGGATCTGCAATCAAATCAATAGGTTGATCCACGTATCCTGCAGCACAATAAACCAGACTACCTACACGCATCTGTTTATCTACCCCAAACAATGCAGTTGCCTTTGTTTGTCCTGCAGGCAATGTTACCTCAAAAGGTGCCGTATAAGAAAGTTCTGGGCCGTTGTTTACGCTGTACACATAAACATAGCCATCTGTCGCATTGTAATTTTGAATTGAGACCCTAACACGATCGTTAGCAAGGCGCGTTTGCACAACATCAGGATGCACTGGAGACTGCAAATAGATGCGTTGCAACGCATTGCTAGGTTCTGACTCTACCAATGACACGGGGTCTGTTGCAGTAATCTGCAACGAGTAGGTAGTACCCAATACCAGGGTCCCAGACGGACGAATCACATCATCCGTGCGAACAAAGCCAGCAGGCAAATTGTACTGCAAAGCCGCATCGTAATTTTCGATACGAAACTCCACAGCAACATCGCACTCATCTGCCTCGGTAGAGAGAACAGGCTTTTCGACAGTTACAACAGGATCTCCACTATCTCCTGGATCGAGCGTTGGAACAACAGTAGGATCATTGCTACCTCCTGTTTCGGAAGTTGGAATAACAGTAGGCTCGGCAGACGCAGACAATGCTGCCAACAACACAGACGCTACAAAGGCGTACTTTTTTATCGATAATTTTTTCATAGATTCTTTTGACGTCAAGAACGCAAATTTAACTTTTTTTACCGTACTATTCAAGTAAAAAACGAAAAATCACACCTTATTATTGCAATAAGATGCAAGAACGTTAAAAAAAATTACCGCTAATGCGTAGATTTTTGTTAAAAAAGTAGTTTTTTACACACAAGGAGGCTCGTGCGTATTCAAGAAAGTGGCCACATGACGGGTGTACTTTTCTTCGTAGATTTGATCCACTGGTATCATAATGGCAATTTCAATCAAATTACCAAAATCGTGATACACCGCATAACCAAACGAACGCATACAAGGCGACAAGCCCATGTAGGCATTGACCAAAGGAGGAATATTAACGCCCATTTCACGGACGGTTTTATTCAAAATTTTATAGTTTTCTTTGTAGGTTTCCGCCGTAAAAATTTCATCAATCTGCGCTGGCGTAAACGAAATTTCAAACGGATCAATAGGAGAAATCAACTTCTCATTATCAGGGAAATACTTATTGATAAAACCAAAAATCAAATCGCGTGCATTAGCATTGTAATGTGGATAAACAGTTACCTTTCCGTACAAATATTTTGCATCAGGGATCAACACCGTTAGCGCACCCAAACCATCCCACAAATTATCCAACGAAAACAAGCTCTTAGCCCCCATTTTAGAAGCCTGGTAATCAGGATGCACAAAGCTACGTCCCAACTCCAACGTATTGGGCAAATATTCTTGAATAAACTTATCAGAAGAACGATACATTTCGGAAGTAATCAGATTTGGCTGACCATCGGGCAAGAATTCCACATCCCTACCCAATATGTAACGATAACCACCGATAATCTCCTCATTTTGAGGGTCCCAGACAAACAACTGCTTGTAGGGACGATCCATCAAATCGAACTGATCCATGTCATAAGACTTGCCACTGCCACCACCTGCCATGCGAAACGCCAACTCACGCAAACGCGCAATTTCACGCATAATATTGGGAGATTCTTTCGCCGTGGTTACATAAATTAAGTTACCACCTTTATTGGTAGGACGCAGGAATTTATTAGGAGTCAACTCCGCCTTAATCAATTCTCTGTCAACTGGTTCGATAATCGGTTCCATGATTTTACAACTCGTAAACTTGTTTTCTTACTTCTTGTGCCCAACAATAGGCTGTTTTGGTCGTATCAAAAGTTTGCCAAGGGATAGGCTTGCCAATAGTAACAGTAATGGTTTTATGCTGCTGTTTGCGTGTTTCGCGCACCAAGAACAGCATTTCAATATTCAACTTAATACCCATTTTTACCCTCCATTTTGCCAATCGATAAAAGAATGGAGAATTTTTGGCATCGATATGAATAGGAATTACATTGCGTTGAAACTCAACCGATTTAGAAATAAAATTCTTTTTCCACTCATCATCATAAATACCATCGGGATGCTTGCGCGACACTTTGCCCGCAGGAAAGAACATCAACTGACTGTCAGACGCGTAAGCCGCATTGATTTTTCCCAACAAATCTTTGTGCTGACCACCCATTTTATTCACAGGAATCAGCATATCCTTGATGTTTGTCAGCTGCATCAGCAAATCGTTTGCAGGAATAAGCAAACCCTTGCTACAAGCTGGAGATACAGCCTTGCAAGCAGAAAGCACATCCATGCCACCCAGCGGGTGATTGCAAACAAACATGGTTCTACTATCGGGCGATGGCAGATTCTCTTCACCTTTCACCACCACCGTAATATTCAACGCCTCAATAACGGTTTTCATGAAGTCAAGGTCTTTGACTGCACCTATTTTGCGCAACATCATGTTTACCCAGTCTTCCAATAAAAACCAACGAGCCACAGCAACCAACAATTTAGAAGGCTGCTTTTTGCTACGTTTCCTCAACTCGTTTTGAATGTTGATTTGAGTTATTTCCGACATTTCGATCCAGAATTTTATGCAAAAATAACATTTCTATGTAAAACTACCAAAAAAGATAAAAAAACTTTTGTTGATAAGTTTGTGGGGAATTGTGTCGAAAATAGTTGCAAAGTGTCGTAAAAAATCGTATTTTTACACCTAAAAGAAAGAACAAGAAAATGTCTTCACTAATCGGAAATATTGACGCTAAAGTTGACGCTAAAGGCAGGGCTTTTTTACCCGCCTGTTTCCGCCGTCTTTTAGACGACGAAAAGGTGTTTTACCTACGCCGTAGCGTCTTCGAAAACTGCCTTGTACTATACCCAGAGGCAGCTTGGAACGAAACCATTGATGAGCTACGTCAGCAGCTAAATCCATGGGTAAAAGAAGAGGATCAAATCTTCCGTCAGTTCGTTGCAGAAGCCGAACGAATTGAGCTAGAAGAGAGCGGTCGTATGCTACTACCCAAACGCTACTTAAATGCCCTTGGCATTGGCTCTACCGTTCGTTTTATTGGACGTGATACGCAAATTGAAATTTGGGCTGTCGGAGAGGTTGAAAATACCTTCTTGGATGCCGATATTTTTGCCAATAAGATGGAAAAATTGATGCGAAACGCACGTGTTCGTCGCGATATTCCATAGCGAACAATTGCAAAATATTTTATATTAAAAAACTATTCGCATAGTAACAATAACACTTTTAGTATGACAACCTACCACGTTCCTGTACTACTCAACGAAAGCATCGAAGCATTAGCCATTCGATCCAATGGTGTTTATGTGGACGTCACCTTTGGTGGAGGGGGTCATTCGAGAGAAATTTTAAAGCATTTGGGCGACGGTGGTATTTTGTACGGATTCGACCAAGACAAAGACGCTCAACAAAACATTCCGCAAGACGAACATTTTCAATTTATCTGGTCCAATTTCAGGTACTTATACAATTTCATGCGCTACCACAACGTAGCAGGAGTTGATGGCATTTTAGCTGATTTAGGCGTATCCTCACACCATTTTGACGAAGCAGAAAGAGGTTTTTCGTTCCGTTTCGACGGCAAATTAGACATGCGCATGAATCAATCTGCCGAGCTAACAGCAGAAACAGTACTCAACACCTACTCGGAAGAAGAATTGGCCAATGTTTTTTACTACTACGGCGAACTTTCGCAAGCAAGAAAGATTGCTCGCCTTATCGTCAACCAACGCAAGCTAGCACCCATTAGCAGCATCTTCCAGTTTACCAAACTCATACAACCCTGTTTGGGAAAAGACAGCAAAAAGCAACTTGCACCTGTTTTTCAAGCACTTCGAATCGAAGTAAACGGAGAAATGGATGCCCTCAAAGAAATGCTACAAGCAGCACTCAGGGTACTGAAGCCTGGTGGCCGTTTAGCGGTAATCACCTACCACTCGTTGGAAGATAGATTGGTAAAAAACTTCCTCAAAACAGGCAATTTTGAAGGGAAACAAGACAAAGACTTTTTTGGCAAGGTACATACACCTTTCAAACTGATTAACAGACAAATAATCGTTCCAAGCAACGAAGAAATAGAAAATAATCCTCGTTCCAGAAGCGCAAAATTGCGCATCGCTGAAAAACTATGAGCACAGAGCAGAAAAAACAAAAATTTTCGAACGTCAACAGCACCATGAAGGACGTCCTAAAAGGACTAAAAGACGTTATTACTGGCGAAGTATTGCGCAGCAAGTTTTTATTGCGTCAGCTGGACGTAATTATTCTAGGTGTCATTTTAATGTTCATCTACATGAACAACCGACACATTTGCGAACGTAGTTTTAAAGAAATTCACCAGCTACGCAAGGAGCTAACCAACGAAAAATACATTGCCATGCTCATTGAGTCGCGTCTGTTGAGCACCAGCCGCATCGGCACCATTCAGTCGTTAATTGAAGAACATGAACTTCCTCTTATTGAGGAAAATAAACCATCATATCAACTAATCATTAAGCAAGAAGAATAGTGAGTTGGGCCGCCTACATATGGGTCGCTGTCTATTTAATAGCAGTAATTGTTGTTTTTGGATTAGCCACATTCAAAAAGAACAAATCTCTTCCTACCGAAGAGAATCCCTCTTTTGTGCGCCGCTTCTTTGGCATTTACGTTATTATTGTATTTGCTTTTGGATTGGTATTGTACAATTTGGTACATATTCAGTACATAGAAGGCGACAAGCTTCGCGCCTTGTCTAAAAAACATTTTCCACAAGCCGATACCATTGCCGCAAAAAGGGGTAATATTTTATCGGACGACGGCCGAATTCTATCCAGTTCAATACCCTACTACTACCTGTATTTCGACACACGTGTGGCCGCCTTGCACAAAGTCAACAAAACAACAGGGAAAACCTATTTCGACGAGCACGTAGGCGAATTAGCAGCTGCTTTGGCTGGTAAATTTAATGGCAATGCCAAAGACTACGAAAAAAAATTACGACTTGCCTTTAAGCAAAAAAAATCGGCATACCGATTGCACAAAGACGCTGTTTCGTACCTCGATTACATCGAAATAAAAGATTTCCCCATCCTACGCAGAGGGGCTATACAAGGTGGTTTTAGCACAAAAGAACGCATCGTACGCGAACGTCCTTTCGGTTCCTTGGCATCCCGCACCATCGGTGGCATTTACGGCATCGAGGGAAAAGGGAAAAATGGCTTAGAAATGGCATACGATAGCCTTTTGCGCGGCAAAGACGGCTTGGCCATCCGCCGCAAAAAAGCAGGTAAATCAGTCCAAATCATTACCCAAGAACCACAAGATGGCATGGATGTAGTCAGCACCATCAACATTGATATTCAAGAAACCGCTGAACGCGCCCTACGCGAACGCCTCACCTGGAGCGGCAGCGAACGCGGATGTGTGGTGCTAATGGAAGTTGCAACAGGTAAAATCAAGGCCATTGCCAACCTACAATACAACCCCAACAGCGGACAATACGAAGAAACACAAAACATTGCGGTTGCCAGCCAAATCGAACCAGGTTCAACCTTTAAAACATTGTCGTTCCTCACCGCTATGGAAGACGGCTACATTGACTCTACCACTTTGGTAGATACGCAAGATGGCAAAATGAAGTTTGCAGACCGCATCATGCGCGACCACAACGGCAGAGGATTTGGTGTTGCATCGGTATCAACCGTTATGCATCAATCATCTAACGTAGGTGTTTCTGCCCTCATTGTAAAACATTACGGCAACAATCCTAAAAAATTCGTAGAGGGCATCCACCGTTTAGGTATTACTAAACCCATCAACATGGAAATTCCTGGTCACGGCAAAGTGCAGCTCAAACAGGTTGGCAAAAGCGATTGGTACGGCACTACGCTTCCTTGGATGTCAATTGGTTACGAAGCACAAGTACCTCCTATCTATACCCTTATGCTGTACAATGCCATTGCCAACAACGGCAAAATGGTAAAGCCTCTGTTTACTGAAAAAATATTAAAAGACGGCAAAGTATATCGTACCAACGAAGTATGCGTTATCAAAGAACAAATTGCTTCCGAACGATCCATCAAACAAATGCAAGGCATTCTGGAGGGAGTTGTTAAGAAAGGTACGGCTAAAAACATGCAGTCGCCTTTGTTTACCTCAGCAGGAAAAACCGGTACTTCACAAATTTTTGAGGGCGGTACCAAAAAGAACAAAGAAGGCAAAACCCGTTTGCAAGTTACCTTCTGTGGCTATTTCCCCGCTGAAAACCCACTCTACTCGTGCATCGTATATGCACGCGACCCACAACAAGGAGGCACTGGTAGCATTTGTGGCGAGGTGTACAAAAAAGTAGCAGAAAAGGCTTACATCTTGCATACCCAAAAAACAGACAGCATCACCACAAGTGGTTTAACCTTGGCTGCTGCAGAAAAAGGTGGTTTTACACACGTTACTGACAGCATAGAACAAAGCGACCGCTTACCCAACCTTAGCAATTGGGCATTAGACGATGCTTTGTATTACCTAGAAAACAAGGGCATCCGTACCCAGAAAGAGGGCTACGGTTTAGTTCGTAAGCAATCTGTTAAAGCGGGCACACCCCTTGAACACATTAGTAGTATTACCCTAACATGCGATAAACCATGAAATTATCGGAAATCATAGATTACGTTTCGTATCGCCAAATTATTGGTTCGATGGAGGCACCTGTCAAGGGCATTACCGCCAACTCTCGACATGTGGAAGCACAAAGCGTATTTGTGGCTGTAAAAGGCACACAAGCAGACGGTCACGCCTACATCGAGCAAGCCATTGAGAAGGGAGCCAGCGTAATTGTTTGCCAACAGCTACCCACCGAACGTCATCCTGAGGTTACCTATATGCAAGTAGAAGACAGCCAAGATGCTTTGGGCAATATGGCGGCTGCTTTTTATGGCTACCCCTCCGAAAAAATGATCATGATCGGGGTAACAGGCACCAATGGCAAAACCACCATTGCAACCCTGCTTTATCAGCTATTCAGACAGTTAGGGCACAAAGTCGGTTTACTTTCGACCGTTTGCAACTACATTGACGACAAAGCAGTACCCAGCACACACACCACCCCCGATGCTGTTAGCCTACAATCTTTGTTGGCAGAAATGGCGGATGCTGGTTGCCGCTACGCCTTTATGGAAGTAAGTTCGCACGCAATCGACCAAGGTCGTATTGCAGGTATCTGCTTCGACGGTGCTATCTTTAGCAACCTGACACGCGACCACCTAGATTACCATAAAACTGTACAAGCATACCTTACCGCAAAGAAACGTTTCTTTGATAACCTACCTCCACACGCTTTTGCGCTTACAAACTTGGACGACAAGAATGGCAAAATCATGGTACAAAACACCAAAGCTAACGTCTATGGCTACTCTATTTGTAGCCCTGCAGATTTCAAAGGCAAGGTATTGGAAGAAAGCATGGAAGGCATGTTGCTACAAATCAATACCAAGGAGGTATTTACCTCATTGGTCGGCAGCTACAACGCACAAAATTTATTAGCAGTGTACGGAGCTGCCTACCTTTTGCACAGCCATGCCGATGAAATTTTGCGCATCATCAGCGCACTAAAACCCGTTGCCGGACGCATGGATACCATTTATGCTCCTAACGGCGTGGTAGGTGTTGTGGATTTTGCTCACACCCCCGATGCTGTTAACAATACCCTTGCTACCCTGCAAAAAATCAACAAGAGCGGTAACATCATTACAGTAATTGGCTGTGGTGGCAACCGTGATAAAGGCAAACGTCCAGAAATGGCAAAAATTGCCTACAAAGGTAGCAACCAACTCATTTTAACTTCCGACAACCCCCGCAACGAAGAGCCTTCGGCTATCATTGACGATATGCTAAATGGATTGTCGGAAGCAGAAAAAGACAACGTACTTTGCATCGAGAACCGCCTACAAGCCATCAAAACCGCCTGCAAAATGGCAAAAAGCGGCGACATCGTATTTGTTGCAGGCAAAGGACACGAAAATTACCAAGAAATCAATGGTGTAAAACACCCATTTAGCGATAAAGAAACCTTACAAAACCTATTAAACGCCTAAGAGATGTTATACTATCTATTTCGTTATTTAGAAGAATCTTTTCAAATCCCTGGTGCAGGCTTGTACAACTACATCACGGTTCGTGCTGCACTTACGCTGATCACCTCGCTGTTCGTATCCATGATTGCGGGCAAACACATCATCAAGTTTTTGCAAAAACAACAAATTGGCGAAGAAATCCGCAATTTGGGGTTGGCAGGACAAGACAGCAAGAAAGGGACCCCTACCATGGGCGGTATCATCATCCTTTTGGCCATATTGATCCCATGCTTGCTATTCGGCAGATTGGGCAACATCTACCTCATTTTGATGTTAGTTACCACCGTTTGGTTGGGCGCATTGGGTTTCTGCGACGACTACATCAAAGTATTTAAAAAGAACAAAGAAGGTTTGCCTGGCAAAGCCAAATTGGTAGGACAAATGCTATTGGGCATCGTAGTAGCACTTACCTTGCTATACAGCCCTGCCATTACCGACGTACAAACCTTTGAAACCACCATTCCATTCTATTCGGGACACAACCTGAACTACATGAACTTTTTTGCCTTTGCAGGCGAATATTCCACCACCCTCACTTGGGGATTCTTCATCCTACTAACCCTGTTTGTAGTAATGGCCACTTCCAATGGTGCCAATCTAACAGATGGGTTGGATGGTTTGGCTGCTGGCACATCGGGTATCATCGGGGTAGCACTTGCCATGTTGGCCTACGTATCGAGCCACGCTTTCTTTGCTGACTATTTGGACATTATGTTCATCCCCTATAGCCAAGAATTGGTAGTATACGCCGCTGCATTTATTGGCGCCACCATTGGTTTCTTGTGGTACAATATTTTCCCTGCCCAAGTATTTATGGGCGATACAGGCAGCCTCTCGTTAGGCGGCATCATTGGGGTATTTGCCCTTTTGATTCACAAAGAGTTGCTACTTCCTTTCTTGTGTGGCATCTTCTTGATGGAAAACCTATCGGTAATGATTCAAACCGGCTACTTTAAGTTGAGCCGTAAACTATACGGAGAAGGCAGACGCGTGTTTTTAATGGCGCCCCTTCACCACCACTTCCAGAAAAAAGGATTGCACGAAGTTAAAATCGTTACTCGCTTCTGGATCATTGGCATCGCATTGGCAATTTTTACAATACTTACCTTAAAAATACGATAGTATGAGCAAATACATGGTTGTTTTGGGCGGCGGAGAAAGCGGTACGGGAGCTGCAGTCTTGGCCAAAGTAAAAGGTTTAAACGTGTTTTTGTCTGATGCAGGCACCATTCCTGCTAAGTACAAAGCCATTTTGGAACAATATGGTATCGAATGGGAAGAAAACGGACACACCCCCGAGCGCATCCTTAAGGCAGACGAGGTGATCAAAAGTCCTGGCATCCCCAACAAAGCCTTACTGGTACAACAGCTAAAAGCCTTGGGTACGCCCATTATTTCTGAAATTGAGTTTGCCGGCAGATACAACAGCGCCAAAACCGTTTGCATCACAGGTAGTAACGGCAAAACTACCACTACCATGCTTACCTACCAAATGCTAAAAGATGCGGGGCTGAACGTAGGATTGGCAGGCAACGTGGGCAAAAGTTTTGCTTATCAAGTAGCAACCGAAAAGTTTGATTACTACGTTATTGAGTTGAGTAGCTTCCAATTGGATAACATGTACGAATTTAAGGCAGACATCAGCGTATTGCTCAACATCACTCCCGACCACTTGGACCGCTACGAGTACAAATTCCAAAATTACGTGGATGCCAAAATGCGCATCACCCAAAACCAAACCGAAGAGGATGTATTCATCTACTGGAACGATGACGAAACCATCCAAAAAGAATTGGAAAAGATTGCCATCCGCGCACAAAAGAAACCTTTTTCGCTCAAAAACGCACCTGCGGTTGCCGCCTGCGCACCAAATAGCGAACTTTGCTTACAAACTGATAACGGCCGTTTAAATATGCCCACATCCGAATTGGGTTTGAGAGGACAACACAACCTCTACAACTCCATGGCAGCAGCCTTGTCGGCAGCATCAGTACACATCCAAAAAGAATCAATTCGCAACTCGTTGCGTACTTTCGACGGTGTTGAACACCGCTTGGAATCGGTATGCAAGGTAAAAGGCGTAGAATACATCAACGACTCCAAAGCCACCAACGTAAACTCTTGTTGGTATGCATTAGAAAGCATGCGCACTCCTGTTGTGCTCATTTTAGGTGGAACAGACAAAGGAAACGATTACAACGAAATCAAGCAATTGGTTAAGGAAAAGGTACATACCCTGATTTTTATGGGTGCAGACAACAGCAAATTGGAGAATTTCTTTGCTCCGATGGGCATTCCATTTGTAAGTACCAAATCGATGAAAGAAGCGGTAGATGCCGCTTATCAAAACGCCAAAACAGGCGATACAGTTTTGCTATCACCTTGCTGCGCCAGCTTTGACTTGTTTAAAAATTACGAAGACAGAGGAAGATTATTCAAAGAAGCAGTACGTTCACTATAATACATGAAAGAACTTTTTGGAAAAATAGTACGAGGAGACCTGATTTTGTGGCTCACCATCATGGCACTCTTTACCATCTCTGGGATTGTGATGTTCAGTGCCATTAGTAGCAGTGCACATGGTTACGAAGACCACCTAACACCATTTTGGGGACACATTAAACACATCGGATTGGGTTTATTGGTGATGATTGTAGTACACCAGTTTACCTACAGAAGCATCCGATGGGTACTCTACTTTATTCCACTGCTATCGCTCATCCTGCTCATTACAGCTCCTTTAATGGGGAATGACGTCAATGGTGCAATTCGTTCGATCAAAATAATGGGCATCGAAATCCAATCCATTGAGCTAACTAAATTGGCGATTGTGTTTTTGTTTGCCGAAATATTGGGCTATCACAACAACCACACCGACAAGCCTATGAGTTGGAAAACATTTGGCTTTATTACGGGCATCCTGTGTGTATTTTGCGCCTTGGTGTTCTTCCAAAACATTTCGACCATGGCAATGATATTCAGCATGGCGGTGCTGATGATGTTTATCGGAAAAGTTCCTTTCAAATACATCGCAACCCTGTGCGGCAGCACGATTGCTGTGGGTATTGTTGCCTTGGCAACCCTGCTGCTCATCAGCAACTATACAGACATAAAATTGCCTGGTCGTATGGGCACCGCAGTCAATCGTATTGAACGATTCACTCAACCTGACAACCAGGATCCCAATGCCCCCATCGTCATCAACGACGAAAACCGACAAATTATCAACTCGAAAATCGCCATTGCCAACGGCATCAAATTTGTAGGTCCTGGCAACAGCGTACAACGCGACTATTTATCGCTGGCATTTTCTGATTTTGTATTTGCCATCATTATTGAAGAATATACCATTGCAGGCGGCATACTTATTATCTTGCTGTATATCATTATTTTAGCACGAGCAGGAAAGATTGCCAGACGCTGTGCACCACACGAAACAGCCGAAAGCCTCTTTGTTATTGGTTTTTCACTACTGGTGGTGATGCAGGCCTTTATCAACATGGCAGTTGCTTGCGAACTGTTCCCAGTTACGGGGCAAACCCTCCCCCTCATCAGTAGGGGCGGTATGTCCATCTTGGTAACCAGTTTTGGTTTTGGTCTGATATTGGGCATCAGCGCACACAACGAAGAGCGCATCCGTAAATCAGTACAAGAAAGTCAACAAGCAGAAGAAGAGCAAATTAGCTCTACAGAAGATACAACAGTAATCGAAAGTACAGAAAGCGTATGAAAAACAAAAATGCACGCATACTCATCAGTGGAGGTGGCACAGGTGGCCACATTTTCCCTGCCGTATCCATTGCTAACTCCATTAAAGCGCATTATCCCGATGCCGAAATACTATTTGTAGGAGCTGAAGGTCGCATGGAAATGGAAAAAGTTCCTGCTGCAGGCTACAAAATTGTAGGGTTGCCCATGCAGGGATTGTATCGTTCGCTTACGCTCAAAAACTTTACAGTCATCAAAAACCTACTCAAAAGTTTGTCGATGGCGAAAAAAATCATTGCCGATTTTCAGCCAGACATTGCCATTGGTGTAGGTGGTTACGCCAGCGCCCCCGTTTTGTACCAGGCTGCAAAAATGGGCGTTCCTACGCTGATTCAAGAACAAAACTCGTACGCAGGCATCACCAACAAGATTTTAAGCAAGAAATGCCAAAAGATTTGTGTGGCATACGACCACATGGAACGCTTCTTTCCTGCTGCTAAAATTGTCAAAACTGGCAACCCGGTTCGACAAAATCTGCTACAAGCTGCAGAATGCCGAGCAGAAGCCTACGAATATTTTCATCTGTCACCAGAAAAAAAGACCATTCTCATCATTGGAGGCAGCTTAGGAGCACGCACCATCAACCAAAGTATTTTAGGTCAGCTGGAATTGCTCTACAAAAGCCATCAAGATGACCTACAAGTCATCTGGCAAACTGGTAAATTCTACATCGAAAATATCCGCAAAGCAACCGAGCATTTACCCATTAACAACATGGTTATCACCGACTTTATTGGTTGCATGGACTACGCTTACAGCATTGCAGATTTGGTTCTTTCGCGCGCAGGAGCCAGCTCGATTTCGGAACTAAGCCTGCTCGAGAAACCTTGCATCTTGGTTCCATCGCCCAACGTATCGGAAGATCACCAAACCAAAAATGCTTTGGCACTAGTAGAACGCAACGCTGCCGTTATGGTGAGCGACATGGATGCTCCTACTCAGCTACTTAACACCACCATAGAGCTGATTCAGGATGAAAATAGGTTGCAAGAACTGGCAAAGAACATTGTGTATTTTGCTCGCCCCGATGCCGCCAACAGCATCGCCAAAGAAGTATTTCAGCTCATTGGACTGCCCTATCGCAGCGAAGAGCAAATCCAACCTAAAAAACTGAACAAACCCGTCGCTTCGACTGCATCGAAGAAAGAAAATGAACCAACCACTTCATTGCGTCAATACTTCTTTTTAGGTATTGGAGGCATTGGAATGAGCGCTATTGCCCGCTATTTTCACCAAAAAGGACACTTGGTAGGCGGTTATGACCTAACACGCACACCCCTTACTCAAGCATTGGAAGAAGAAGGCATAGATGTGCACTACGAAGATAACATTAGTCGTATTCCTGTACGTTTTATGGACAGGGACAACACCGTTGTGATCTATACACCTGCCATCCCTGCCGATTTGGGCGAACTTAACTTCTTTCAGCAAGGTGGTTTTACCCTACTGAAACGTTCTGAAATGTTGGGTGAACTCACCCATGGTTTAAAAGCACTTTGCGTGGCAGGCACGCATGGAAAAACAACCACCTCCACCCTATTGGCACACCTACTCAATGGTCGCCAGCAAGGTGTAAACGCCTTTTTAGGCGGTATTTCCAAGAATTACGACAGCAATCTATTGGTAAATCGCCAAAGCAACGAAGTCGTGGTGGAAGCAGATGAGTACGACCGCTCATTTTTGCGCTTACGCCCAACCATGAGCATCATTACTGCCACCGACGCAGACCATCTGGACATCTACGGCACGCACGAAAACTTGCTACAAGGCTTTGCCGACTACACCTCATTGATAGAAGAAGACGGTGTATTGGTGGTAAAAAAAGGACTTCCTTTGCAACCCAACACCAAAGATTCTGTTAAAGTTTATACCTATTCGTCGTCAGAAGAAGCTGATTTTTATGCCGAAAACATCGTAGCCAACAACGGACGTTTGTTCTTCGACTTTGTTTCTCCTCAAGGACGCATAGAGCAGGTAGAATTGGGAGTTCCAGTACTCATCAACGTAGAAAATGCCGTTGCCGCCATGGCAATAGCCCAGCTAAATGGCATGAGCGATGAACTAATCAAAGCCCAAGTAGCCTCATTTGCAGGCAGCAAGCGTCGCTTCGACCGCCAAGTAAACACCGAAAACAAGGTATATATTGATGATTACGCTCACCACCCTGCCGAAATTGAAGCATGCATCTCGTCCATTCGTCATTTATACCCAGACAAAAAGATTTGTGCCGTGTTCCAACCCCACCTGTACACCCGCACACGCGATTTTGCAACCGAATTTGCCAAAAGTTTATCGGCTGTAGATGACGTTATTTTATTAGAAATTTATCCTGCCCGCGAAAAACCCATCAAGGGCGTTAATAGCCAACTTATTGCCAAAGCCATTGCACACAAAAATAAAGTGGTGTTGGCAGAGAAAGAGGTCTTGATAGATGAGCTAAAAAATCATACCTTTGACGTATTGCTTACCATCGGTGCTGGAAACATCGACCAGTTGGTTCCTGCCGTTAGCCAATACGTAATGAGTTTGACCAAATGAGTCCAAAAGCCAAACATATTTGCATCTTGGTTGCTGTTATCACCTGCATAACAGCCTTGGCAGGCTATTGTTTGTTTGCCATTATCTATTTTGGCAGACCATCCGAAAAGGTTACCTGCCAACGCGTGGATGTGTGCATCAAAGACAGTGCCACCTACCGATTTACCAACGAATTAGAGGTGCGCAAGCATTTGGCAAAACATCGCTTAGAGCCTGTAAACAAGTTAATTGGCATTGATGAGGCACACCGCATTGAGCAATGCCTCAAAAACATGAATGTCTGCAAAGATGCTGTGGCATACATGGGTTATGATGGCACGTTCTACATCCAGCTATGGCAACGTTGCCCTGTCTTTAGGGTGATGCCCAAGCAAGGCGAAAACTACTATATTGACCAAGATCGCAAACGGATGCCCATTTCGAACAATTTTACCCCTCACCTGCCCATTTTATCGGGCGACATCAGCCTAAAAGAAGCTCAGGGTGTCTATTTCGATTTCATGCAATACATGCAGAACGACATACACTGGAAAAACCTAGTAGCCGAAGTTACTGTGCTACAAGGCAATGTAACCCTAACTTGCAAGCAAGGTGTGCCATACGTAGAATTGGGCAAGTTAGAGCAATACGAAAAGAAAATGGAAAAATTGCGCGCATGGATGGAGCAATATGCCCATAAAAACGACGCTACCATTTACAAAAAAATCAGCATTCAATACAACGACCTAATTTTTTGCACTCAATCTCACCCACAATGAGTAAACCGATTTACATAGCAGCCATTGACATCGGCACCCACAGTACCATCGGTGCCATTGCCGAAAAATCGCCCAATAAAACCATCCAGATCAAAGCCATCGAGGAAGTTCCAACCCGTGCTGGTGCGGTAGTACAAGGACGTATCAAAGATATCACTAACACCTTATTCGATATCAAGAGCATCTGCAAAAAATTGTACAACCAATGCGGCATCAAGCCCAACAAGCTGTACATCCACAGTAGCTGGAATACCAAGGAGAGCAACTACGAGGAATGGAAAAAACTCCTCGAAACGGTCAATGCCGTGCACAAAGACGCGATGACCTTTATCCCTGTCGAAAATGCAATGGCCTTAAAAGCGGATATGCTAATGACCCCAGCCGAGCAAAACAACGGCTGTTTGCTCATCGACATGGGGGCTGGCAGCACCTCGTACATCATGCGTGTAAAAGGTGAGGCTGACATTGTAGGCATGGTTCCCAGTGGGGGTTGGCACATCAGCAACGACCTCACATTTAAGGGATTGTCGTTTGAATACGCCGAAAAATTGAAAATTAAATTGGGCAATGCCAAACCAGATCTATTGGCATCACCTAACAAATACATCAGCCTCAACCCTACGGGTCCGTTCGACATCAACAAAAGCATCAAGCTGTTGGATTTGGGTATCATGATCGAAGAACGCATCAAAGATACTGCTCGCCGCTTCATCAGCGGACTGGTAAAAGACGGACACCTATCGGTAGCAGGTCGTAAAATTGTGCTTACAGGTGGAGCTTCGCTGCTTAACGGCATCGACACGTGGTACCAAGAAAAATGCCGCATCGATGTGCGCTATGGCGATGCGCTGACCCACATCGACAGCGATGAATTGTCACAAAAAGCCAATCGTCCTAAATACCATACCCTGCTATCCATCTTGCTGTATGGTACTGAAGACTGCCGAGAAGAAAAGAATTCGTCGTGGAGCAAACGCCTTTTCGCTAAAAAAGGCAACATCAATAATGCCATAGACAACGCCATTGGAACCTTATTTTAATCACAACATACTATGATTTATTCCGAACAATTTTCTGCTGACCCCATTTTATTTAACGAAAAAAATGTTTCAAACACCTTTATCAAGGTGATTGGCGTGGGTGGCGGCGGCAGCAACGCCGTTAATCGCATGTACAAATTGGGCATTAACGATGTTACCTATGCTATTTTTAATACCGATATACAAGACTTAGCAAAATCGCCCGTTCCTGTAAAAGTACAAATTGGTGAGGTTTTGACCCACGGATTGGGTGCAGGTGGAAGACCTGAAGTAGGTCAACAATCGGCAGAAGAAGATATTGATAAAATCAACACCGTCCTATCGGACAATACACGCATGGCATTTATCAATGCAGGTATGGGTGGTGGCACTGGCACAGGCGCAGCTCCTGTGATTGCACGCATTGCCAAAGAAAAAAACATCCTCACCATTGGGATCGTAACCATTCCATTCGAATTTGAAGGCAAACGCAAATTTGACAAAGCCAAATTGGGTTTGGAAGAAATGCGAAAAAGCGTGGATGCTTTATTGGTTGTTGACAACCGTCAATTGGTAAAAATCTACACCGATTACCAGCTCGACAATGCCTTTGCCAAAGCTGACGAAGTATTGAGCGAGGCCATCAAAAGTATTGCCGATATGACCAATACCACAGGTTACATTAACGTGGACTTTGCGGACGTATCGACCATTATGCGCGACTGCGGTGTGGCCATCATGAACACAGGCAAAGCAAAAGGCGAAAACCGCGTAACCAAAGCCATCAAAGAGGCATTGAATTCACCTTTGCTACACGATAACGACGTAAGAGGCGCAGAACGCCTACTAATGTACACCAAAACATCGCACGACCACCAGCTAACCCCTGGCGAAACCAGCGAAATTACCAACTTTATCAACGCCATTGGTGCTGACATTGAGTTTATCTGGGGTGCGTACTACGACGATGAGTTGGATGATGAAATCAGCGTTACCGTTATCGCTACTGGTTTTGAAATCAAATCGATTATCGACGACAAGGAAGAGAACAAACCCATCTGCAACGATTGGATCAACGTAGCCAAACCGGTTGAGGTGGAACCAGAACCCGTACAAGAGGTAGCCGAAGAAGAAGAGGGTGTTGACACCATCGACTGGGCAGAATGGGCCATGGACGACAATGAAGATGACATCAACCTACCACCTAGCATGAGAGGCAAATAAAACCTACCTATACAGCAAAGAGGCGCACCCCAAAGGATGCGCCTCTTCTATTAGGAACTATTAGTAACGAAATATTAGTTACCAAAATAACGGTCAAATAAACCTTTGAAACCGCGACCGTGGCGTGCTTCGTCTTTCGCCATTTCGTGAACGGTATCGTGGATAGCATCCAAGTTCAACTCTTTAGCACGTTTTGCAATGCGCATTTTGTCAGCGCAAGCGCCACTTTCTGCATTCATACGTTTTTCCAAGTTGGTTTTGGTATCCCAAACTACTTCGCCCAACAATTCGGCAAATTTAGCGCAGTGTTCAGCTTCTTCAAATGCATAGCGTTTAAATGCTTCTGCAATTTCAGGATAGCCTTCACGGTCAGCTTGACGGCTCATTGCCAAATACATACCAACCTCAGTCGCTTCTCCCAAGAAGTGAGCATTTAGGTCCTTTTTCATTTCATCATCGGTATCAGCTGCAATACCAATTACGTGTTCGGTTACAAAGTTTAGTTCACTATCAATCAATTCGCTGAATTTTTCAGCTGGTTGTTTACATTGAGGGCAAAATGCTGGTGCGCTATCTCCTTCGTGTACGTATCCACATACACTGCAAATAAATTTTTTCATAATTCTTTAGTATTAATTGTTGATGTATTATTTATTGTTGTGCCCTAAGCTTATCAAAGGGCAACTCCTCACTAAATGATTCGCCAATCATTTATCACTAGGAACTTCTTTAAACACCTTTGCAGGTTGTTTACATTTAGGACAAACTGCTGGTGGTTGTTCTCCGTAATGTACATAACCACATACTGTGCATACAAATTTTTTCATAGCTTTACTCGTTAATTTATTGGTTCATTATTAGTTATTCCATTTTTCTTAAAGACTTATCTTTCGATGCTTGCTGCTGCAAATTTTGTAAACATTCTTCGCAATAGCCCTTGTAATATACCTGTGTTTCGGTGATGTGCAAGTTCTTGTATTGTGACATATTTACATGCTCCAACCTGATGGGTTTTACATCGTGTACGCAACCACAACCCAAACAGATAAAATGTGCATGAGGATCTGTATTGCCATCATATCGCACGTTTTTTTCATCAATGGTCAACTGCAGCACTGCACCTTTTTCTGCTAACAATTTAAGCGTATTGTACACCGTTGTTCTCGATAAGGTTGGCATATTGACCGAAAGGTGGGTATAAATCTCATCCACCGTTGGATGTGTAAAGTGATTCATTAGGTAATGCATCACTGCCAAGCGCTGCACCGAAGGATTGATCCCCCTATCTTGCAAATATTTCTTGATTTTTACTGGCATTACCGTTTATTTTAAAATTATTTCTTATTTGTAATGATTACAATCTTAATCACATTGCAAATGTATAACCTTTTCAAATATACTCCAAATTTTTCTGTGATTTTTTTATTTTTTTTGCAGATTCTTTTTAGTTTAATTCGGCATACTTAAAACGACCTATCTTTTTGAGGAGAAAAAGAATTCACAGAAACGTTGGCGTTCAACAAAAAACGTTGCCCGAGCATAGCGAGTTCTGTTTTTTGTAGCCAATGTGATGTGAATTTCTCCTCAAAAAGTAAGTCTTGACTTTTTGGTACTTTTTGGTCAAGCAAAAAGTACATTAAATAAAAAAAAATGCTAATTTCGTAACCATATAACTCATATAAAGAGATCCTGATTTATAAAATAATGAAAGACTTGTTTTTTGACAAGTCTTTCATTATTTTTGCCCCTTGTATGCTAAAACGAATCGACTTTTATATCATTAAAAAATTTTTGGGCACCTACGTGCTCTCCATTTTGCTCGTTATCAGCATTGCCATCGTTATCGACATCACCGAAAAGATGGATAACTTCTACAACGAAGGATTAACGTTGCACACCATCATTTTTGACTATTACATCTACTTTATCCCATACTATACCAACCTGTTTAGTTCGCTGTTTACCTTTTTGTCGGTTATCTTTGTCACCTCTAAACTGGCATATAACACCGAAATTATTGCCATGCTGGCAGGGGGAATTAGCTTTAAGCGCATCATGCTGCCCTATTTTATATCGGCCGCCATCATCGCCATAGCTACCTTCTATGTAAGTTCCGAGATCATTCCACCCGGCATCCGCGAACGCCTCAAATTTGAAGCCGCCTACATTGAGCATAAAACCTTTGAAGCAGGTACTAGCCACAAGCAGCTACAACTATCGGGCAACGAAATTGTATATATCGAACGATACAACCTCACCAAAAATATTGGGTATTCATTCTCGTACGACAGATTTAACGGAAAACACCTGATCGAACGCATCACGGCAGAACGCATCGAATACGACACCCTAAAGACTTGGAACATCACCAACTATACGCATAGGGTTTTTGATGACCTAAAGGAACGCACAGAAAAAGGCGACAAGGTTTCACTCCAATTGGATATGGTACCCAGCGACTTTGTGCAAGTAATGAAGGAGTACGAGCAGCTAACAACAAAAGAGCTGCACCAATACATAGACGAACAGCAAAAACGAGGAGTAGGTGGATTGGATGCCTATAAATTGGAAGTTTACAAACGCTATGCCAACCCATTTGCAGCCTTTATTCTTACCCTGATTGGAGTTTCTATTGCTGCAAAAAAAGTAAGGGGAGGTACTGGCTATCACTTGTTTATGGGATTACTCCTAAGTGTTACCTACATTATCGCCAATATCTCGTCAGTTACCTTTACAACGCAAGGCGGCGTGCATCCGCTATTGGCCATTTGGATTCCCAACATTGTTTACCTGTGTATCGGTATCTACTTGTACCTCAAAGCACCCAAATAAGACTTCACAAAAGGGCACAAAAAAAACCGTACCGCCATTTATGATCCAAACTCGAAAGAAGAAAGGATTTGAGGCCCCGGAACTCTTTGTAATCTGCCCAATCCTTAAAAGGATAGCAGCACGCCATTGATAACCCGAAGTTGCTCGTTTAATAAAAGATTGTTAAGTTAGCCAAAATGAGCGGTACGGCTATACAAAGGTAGGCATTTTCTCCGTGTGTGCAACAGAAAAAACAATATTTAACGCAGTTTATGCCCCTAAAAAAGTTCAACCTATTGTTTTATTTCTTAAATTTGACACCGAATTTTAGAGTCTAAGAATTTTTAAGTTGAACACATTATGATGAATGTAATTACCAAGACCATCACCCTACAAGATGGCAGAACCATTACCATCGAAACTGGCAAGTTGGCAAAACAAGCTGACGGTTCGGTAATGGTACGCATGGGTAACACCATGTTGTTGGCTACGGTATGTTCGGCACAAGACGCTGTTCCAGGTACCGATTTTATGCCACTTACTGTTGAGTACAAAGAAAAGTTTGCTTCTGGCGGACGCTTCCCTGGCGGTTTTACCCGTCGCGAAGGCAAAGCTTCGGACTATGAGATCTTGACCGCACGTTTGGTTGACCGCGCTCTTCGTCCTTTGTTCCCAGACAACTACCACGCAGATACTTTTGTAAACGTAACCCTATATTCAGCTGACGGCATTGATATGCCAGATGCATTGGCAGGTTTGGCTGCATCTGCAGCTTTGGCTGTATCTGACATTCCTTTCAACGGTCCTATCTCAGAAGTACGTGTTGCTCGCATCGACGGACAATTTGTGGTAAACCCCACCTTCCAACAATTGGAAAATGCTGACTTGGACATCATCGTAGCTGCTACTATCGACAACATTATGATGGTAGAAGGCGAAATGAACGAAGTAAGCGAAAAAGACCTTTTGGATGCTATCCGCACTGCTCACGAAGCCATTATTCCTCAATGCCAAGCACAATTGGAATTGATGGAAGCTGCAGGCAAAACCGTTAAACGCGAATATTGCCACGAAGTAAACGACGAAGAGTTGCGCAAAGATGTGCGCGAAAAAACCTACGCACAAACTTACGAATTGGCTAAATCGTGCAACACCGATAAACACAGCCGTAGCGCTAACTTCAAAGCCGTTTGCGAAGCTTACAAAGCAAACTTCACCGAAGAAGAATTGGAAGAAAAAGCAGCGCTTATCGACCGCTACTACCACGATGTAGAAAAAGAAGCAATGCGTCGTGCTATTTTGGACGAAGGCTTGCGTTTGGACGGTCGTAAAACCACCGAAATCCGTCCTATTTGGTCGGAAGTAGGCTACTTGCCTGGTCCTCACGGTTCTTCAATTTTTACCCGTGGCGAAACTCAATCGTTGTGTACCGTAACATTGGGTACCAAACAAGACGAAAAATTGATTGACGAAGCCCTTATTCAAGGCAAAGAACGTTTCTTGTTGCACTATAACTTCCCTCCTTTCTCTACTGGTGAAGCTCGTCCTCAACGCGGTGTAGGTCGTAGAGAAATTGGTCACGGCAACTTGGCTTGCCGCGCACTTAAACGTATGATTCCAGACAACTATCCATACGCAATCCGTGTTGTATCTGACATCATGGAATCGAATGGTTCTTCGTCAATGGCATCTGTTTGTGCAGGTACCTTGGCTTTGATGGATGCTGGTGTTGCTATCAAACGTCCTGTATCGGGCATCGCAATGGGTCTTATCTCCGAAAATAAAGGTACTAACTATGCTGTACTATCGGACATTTTGGGCGACGAAGACCACTTGGGTGATATGGACTTTAAAGTAACTGGTACTGAAAAAGGTATCACCGCTACCCAAATGGACATCAAAGTGGACGGTTTGTCGTACGAAATTTTGGAAAGAGCATTGGAGCAAGCACGCGAAGGTCGTATGCACATCTTGGGCAAAATCAAAGAAACCATCGCTGAACCTCGCGAAGATTTGAAACCTCATGCACCTCGCATCGTTACCATGAATGTTCCTAAAGACATGATTGGTGCTATCATCGGTCCTGGCGGCAAAATCATCCAAGCTATGCAAGCTGAAAGCGGCGCTACTATTTCGATTGAAGAAAGCGAAGATTGTGGCGTAGTTGAAATTGCTGCATCGAACAAAGCTGCTATCGACTGTGCAGTTGGCAAAATCAAAGCCATCGTTGCTGTTCCTGAAGTAGGTGAAACCTACGAAGCCAAAGTAAAATCAATCATGCCTTACGGTGCATTTGTTGAGTTTATGCCTGGCAAAGAAGGTTTGTTGCACATCTCAGAAATTAGCTGGGAACGCATCGAAACCATGGAAACTGCTGGTTTGAAAGAAAACGATATGATTACCGTTAAATTGTTGGACATCGACAAAAAGACAGGTAAATTCAAACTTTCTCACAAAGTATTGACTCCTCGTCCTCCTCGTGCTCCTAAACCAGAAGCTCCTGCTGCCGAATAAATTTCGGTAGCAACTGCATATAAAAAAATCGGGTCCTAAATATTAGGATCCGATTTTTTTATGGGTTATATGCTTTACTCTGCCACCGCTGGTTCTACGGGCACATTTTCGCTATCGTTCGACAACACGTCGACAGGCTCAGTGACCTCAGGGATCGCTGTAAAGTCTTCTGCTTTAGCTAGCAAGCGTTTGGCATTGTCGTGGGTTTTAAAGGTAAGTACCACACCGGCTTGCACGTTAACAGCTTGCGATTTGTAAGGAACGCCTTCTGCCGAATAGTACAGTGGCACATAATCGGTCGCTACGTAAAAATTGAACGGAGGTAGCTTGATGTCCATACCAAAGCCAATAGTCGACCATCCACCCGATACAAACGAATAGCCAGCCGAAATACCAAACCAGTGGCAAGGACGGATCTTGTAGTTCAAGCTGATTTCTTCCGAAACATACTTAGACATGAACTCGGTTTTCGACAACACACCAACGCTCATCATGTTGCGCAAGAAGCTATATTCTGCCCCTACGTACAATTTACCACGCATTTCGCGACAGTAGCCAGTTGCATTGGGATTTAGGCGGGCAGTTGCCACTACGTCTGCCAACAAGGAATCAATGATATTAGCAGGATTTTCAGGGTCATAGCAGACACCATTAAATTCGCCTGTAGCTTGCATATCAAGTTGGTTTAGGTTGCCCCAATACATAAAACCTATGTCTTTGAGCGATGCACTCAAGGTCAATTCTGGGAGGGGTTTATAGGTTACACCCAAATCTACAGCAGCACCCATGCTGAGCTGATAAGATTGCCATGCACTGGTAATATCAAAAGCAGAGAAACCAGACACATTACCTTGGTCATCGACCAATACTCTTAAACCAGGAACAGAAAGGCGTGCAGTACCTGCTGAATTGATGCGCCATTGCTCTTTGCTGGCTTCCAACGAAAGGCTAGAGAAGCGAGCATCGGCACCTGCTGCACCTACCAACAAATGCAAGCGAGCACCTACACTCCATTGGTCGTTAATTTTATGCGAATAGCCGAAGTTAATATCGGTGTATAAATTAGCCGCCATCGACAATGAAGACAAATCGTAGGTATTCACATTTTCTTCATCGGGCGTTCCGTAAAGAAAGAATTTCATCATATCCTTGGGAACACCTACCACCGCATCCATGCGTGCAGATAGATTAAAGGTAAAGAAACCGTTTTCTTTCACGCGCATACCAAATCCCAGAAGCGTTACATCTACATCTGCCGATGTAAACTGGGTGCTTTTCAACTTATTGTAAAGGGCATCTTTGTTGCCGTATTCAGGATGCAAGAAAGTAACCAATTTACCATCTTTCACATACATGAAGTCATTGAGCGACAAGCCACCCATGCTAGCCGATGCCGATACCGATGAGATACCAGGCAACTCCACATAGCTATCACACAAGGGTTGCAAAGCGGGGTTCATGTAATTCTGATAGGGCAAAAGATCCATGAAATACAAGGAATTAGGAGCAGCCCAACCCATCATTGACATGCCCAATACGAACCAAGTAAGTAGTATTCTTTTAGTTTTCATAAACATCCTCCTTTGCTTGTGAATTCAACACCAATGCTCCATCAAAATACAAATGTGCTTTTACTTCCATCCAATCGTTTGTGGTCAACTTAATGTTTTTCTTTTCTTCGTTTGACAGCTTATACGACAGCACAAGGCTAGCAGCCTCCGACATCAAAGTTTGGGCTTGCTCGTAATTCAAAGCAATGCGCACACCGTAGCTTTCGTCGGTTGATTCCACCACATTGCCCAATTCGTCCACCTGACCGCTCTTCACGAAGAACGATTGGTTCGCATCTTCCATGATAGGGAATCCATCATAATCCAAGAACGAAATGTGACCTTGCACACCCACTGGCAAGAAGTTTTTGTACGACAAACTTAATTCTACCTTTGTTTGAGGACGCAATTCAAACTCTTCCAATCCCATGCTACTAAAATCCAACTGCATGGTATCTTTGCGTTGTAGGTAGAAATTTTTGCTCTCATTGTCGGCATCTCCCTCAAACCACAATGGCATCTTAGCATGTTCTACCAAGGTCATATCGCTATCCAAGAAGAAGAAATGCACATTGTTGGGGTTATCATCCACCGAACGAATACGATAGTGATAGGTCAAACGATCAGGATTGATTTTGAAAAGTCGGTCAGTATGTCCATACTCACGATCGAAAGTAAGTTTGCTCGAACAAATCAACGAACGGGTATCAAAGTTCAACAAATCTGCTTTTGATAGCTGTGCAATCTTTTCGAACGAAGGAGTAGCCACTTCAACCGAAGTAGAAGGATTGCCATCGCCAAAATCTGCACGTACCTTTTCGCCAGTGCGAGTATCTTCAGCTTCTACATAATCAATGTAGTAGCGCACAGGAACACCGATGTTGTTAATGCAGCTCATCACGATTTCTGGATCGTAGAACGGCAAGAACATATCCGACATTTGGAATGCCTTGGTATAGTCAAAATCAATGGTTTTAGTGCCTTCGTAGATATCGCGTGCAGTGCCGATGTTCATATAGGTAATATGGGGATACACATGATCAAAATCAATGTTCATGTAAATCTCTTCTCCACCCACAAACTCTTCGGTACTATGGATATAGCCTCTTAACTTACAGGTGACAGATTGACCACCGTTGAGGCGCAACATCGCTTTCTTCAAGTTCAATGTTGCGTTGGTTACTTCTCCTTGGATGGGAATACGCAACATATTGCCTGGATACATCAAGGTATCCAACAGCAGCTGATTTTTGTCAAAGATCACATCCAAATACGAATCATCCGCCAAAGGCAAATGCACATCTAAGGTAATTCTAGCCTCACTATCATTAAATAAGATGCTATCCAAACGCTCATTGGGGTTGGTATTGAGCTGATCGAAAGTAAGTATTTCGTCGTAAGCGATCTCGCCTGTAGTAATATGCATACCTGCCATGTGTTCACTCAAGGTCAATCCAAAGGTAAAGTTCCCCTTAGGAAGCACTTTTAGCTGATCCACCAACTCATTGCCCATGTACTGAGAATCGGAGTAAAGGATGTACATATCTTCCCCGTCAATAACTAACTCAAAGCCCCCCAACGAATCCGATAAGATATCGCTGACCTTAATTTTTGAGTATGCCAAGGGAGCTACCAATTCCGCATCGATTTGTATCGCAGGGTCTATATTATCGAAGCGATAGGCATTATCGACACACGATGACAAGCATGTCAATAGTGCCAGAATTCCTAAACAACGTGTAAAATTACGCATAAATAGATTGGTTTATAAATAACTAAATACTAGGCTACAAATATACTATATAATTTTGCTTTATTAACATTTATTTACTAAAAAACTCATCTTTGAACTGAATCAAATACAAGCGTTCAGTAGCACGGGTCACTGCCGTATAGAGCCAACGCATAAATACAGGGTCAATTTGTTCTTTGTCGATAGGCCCCATATCCACGTACACGTGCTTCCACTGCCCACCCTGCGCCTTGTGGCAAGTAACGGCATAGGCCATGCGCACCATCAAGGCATTGAGGTGCTCATCTTGGCGCATTTTTTTGTAGCGTTCGCGCTTGCTTCGGATGTGCAAATAATCCTCTTCGACGGCCTCAAACAGGCGTTTTTGCAGGGCTTGCAACTCTGCAGGCGATTGACATTGCAACGAATCGGCCAACAACAGCACATCAATTTCGGCATCGTAATCGACCAAACGCAAGGTAGCAGTAACAAACTGCATATCGTACAAGGTATGGCTTCCCCTCAAGCGTACCACCTCCACCATATCGCCATTAGCAATTAGTTCGATACCGTAGTCTGCCCCGTAAAAATAGTTATTCTTGACCACCATGAGCCAATCCGAATTTTCTAAGGGTTCTTCTCGAAACAGCACGCGCGAGCGAATTCCTCCTGCATACAAAAATGCTTTTTTATTGGAACGTGTAATGATTAACGTTTCGTCCATGCCCACCTTCCGGTAGGAATCTTCGATGCAGCTCACAAAATTACTTCCATCCACCCGACATACATCGTCAAACACTTGTAGCTGTAGTTGCTGGGGGTCCTGCAACACTTGTCTAATATGGGTAGCATTGTGCAAAATACCACTCTGCGCCTCCTGACGAACCACTGTCGTAAGCGTTGCTGTGCTCACCGACAATCCGCACCCCTGCAACCAATCTGCCGACAAGGCAGGACTATCGTTTTGCATCACAGGCGGCAGCTGCGCATCATCGCCCAACAGCAACAATTTACAGCCCGGCGCACCACCAAAGACGTACCTCAGCATATCGTCCAACAAGCAACCACTGCCAAATTGCTTATCGCCATCGGACGAAAGCATCGAAGCTTCATCTACCACAAACAAGGCATTGCGTAGCTTGTTGAATCCTAATTCAAACTTCGCTCCAATTTCGGGCGATGATTGACGGTATATGGTGCGGTGAATGGTAGCGGCATCAAACCCCGCATACATCGACAGCACCTTAGCCGCCCTTCCTGTGGGTGCCATCAGTACAAATGGCATATCCAAATCAATGCACGCTTGTACCAAGGCCGCAACCAAGGTGGTTTTACCCGTACCTGCATAACCTTTTAGGAGAAAGGTAGGTTTCTCATCAGATGTACCCAAAAACGTGGCTAATTTTTCAATAGCAACGTTTTGCTGCTCTGTAGGATGATGCTTAAAGGCAGAGCGAAGTGCAGAAGCATAAAATTTTTCTAACATAGTTCAAAGATAATAGACAGCAAACTATTGTGCAAATAAATAAATTTACTAAATTTGCGGTGTTAATCTAAAAAACAATAGCATGAATAATCTATTTAAGGCACTTTTGATTGTTGCCGCCGTTGCATTGGCATGGTTGTCTTACCAAAGTGTTATGACTCCAATCGAATTTAACGAAACAAGAGAGTATCGTGAAAAACAAGTAGTGGCTCGTTTGATTGATATTCGTACCGCAGAGACTGAATACCGCAACATCAAAGGTGACTATACTGCAAGTTTAGATACCCTTATCAATTGGATTAAAACCGAAAACGCTAAAATCGTTATGAAAGAAGGCGTGCTTACCGACAAACAATTGGAAGCTGGTTTGACCGAAAGAAAAGCTTTGCAAATGATTGAAAAAGCTAAAAAAACTGGCAACTGGAAAGAAGTTGAAAAAGAAGGTTTGATGAACTTTAAACGTGACACCACTTACGTTCCTATGATCGAATCTTTGTTCGGCAAAGACTATCCTGTTGACTCATTGCGCTACATCCCATTCTCTTCACCTCGTCAAGAGTTTACCTTGGAAAAAGCAGAAATCGTAACTGGTTCGGCTGGTATCCAAGTAAAAGTAATGTGCGCTAAAGCACCTTTCACTTCTTACCTTAACGACTTGAACAAACAAGAATTGATCAACTTGATCGAAACTACCGAAAAATTGGAAAAATATCCCGGCGTGAAATTCGGTGATATTGAAGAAGCCAACAACAATGCAGGTAACTGGGAATAATATACCCTCCGCATATAAGTCCATCCGTCTTTGCATGGATGGACTTTCTTTTTTTCAGGCTGGCAGCTGGGAAAGCATCCCCTTTACTACGGGCGATACCTTACTGGAGCAAGCCTTGGCGCAATGTTTGTGCCATCCTTTTTTTAGCAACGAAAGCGAAATGGGCAGCCACATTGAGGTAAGCAACCCTTACACCACGGTTATCCCTCACCAACTACTCAACAACCAAGATGCCCTAACGGTGTTTCGTTTTCTCTTTCCAGAAGCAAAGCAAGAAGATTTCGTGGTGTTTTCACAATCCATTGACACCTTCAATATTACCCTGCTATTTGCCGTACCTACAGCACAATACCAGCTGATGCAGCAGCTATCTCCTGCCTGCCAGTGGAAACACCGTGCTGCCCAAAACATCGAAAACAACCTAAAAATCTCCAAACAGCAAGGAAGTACCAGGGTACTACTACAACAGCAAGGAGATTACACCCATATTTGCGTAGCCAGCAACGGAGCGTTGCAATTTGCCAACCACTTTTACACGCCTACACCACAAGACACCTTGTTCTACTGTGCACAAGTGTATGAGCAATGCAACCTATCGCAACAAAGCACTCCTTTGTATGCCGATGCCCATGCTGATAGGCTACAGCTCCTACAACAACATTTGGTTCATTGCTATCCTATAAAAGACTATGCGAATTGTTAGCGGTTACTTAAAAGGCAGACGTTTTACGCCTCCTACACAACTCAAAGCACGTCCTACCACCGACTTTGCCAAAGAAGGTCTATTCAACCTTTTGGGCAACCGCATCGATATTGAAGGCATGGAAGTGTTGGAGCTATTTGCAGGCAGCGGCAGCATCGGCCTTGAATTTGTATCGCGAGGAGCCACACGCGTTACGGGCGTAGAAATGAGTGCCCAACACATTGGTTACATCAAAAAGATTTGCAGCGAACTGGGTGTAAGCAACTACTATTTGCAACGTGCCGACGTGTTCAAATTTTTGGAACGTGCAACAGGTTGCTACCAGATCATTTTTGCAGACCCTCCCTATCAGCTCAAAGAATTGCCTACACTGCCCGACATCATCTTCGAAAAGCAGCTACTACAGCCCGATGGTTTGTTTATTTTGGAGCACGGCAGGGAGCATGATTTTTCTGCACACCCTCATTTTGTAGAAGAGAGAAAATACGGCAACGTGCATTTTTCATTTTTTGCACCTACTTGCACAAACGAAGATAAATAGGCAAATGGTCCGAATAACCACCTAAGTAGCGAGGACCCTGATAGGTTCGATAGGGCTTCTTACCCATGTGAGTAGCATCATCTTGCAGCAGAAACTCGGCACTATACACGTATCCTTTCTTATTTTCCACCACAAAACCTTTCCCCGACAACAACGCAGGAGACACCATCAGTTGATCTAACTGCGACCATTCTCCACGGTATTTGTACGAACCTGATGCATCCGTCATCATGTTCACCAAACGAGTACTATCGGTCAATTGTTGCAAGGGCACAGCACCCAACACGTCCACGATACTCTTATCAACAGGGGTGTCGTTAAAATCGCCCATGATCAATATTTTTGCCTGACTTTGCGCTGCCAACAGGCTATCTACCTGCTGACACACCACCGACATCGCTTGCTGACGTTTGAGTGCAGATGCCACTTCTCCACCCCTGCGTGACGGTGCATGGCACACCATAATGTGCAACGTATCGGTCGATGCCAATACCCCTTTTACATACAGCACATCGCGGGTTGCCTTACCTGTTGTATATATTACGGGCAAAGGACGGGTTTCGAGGGGAGTAAAATAGCGAGGTTGATAGAGCAATGCCACATCAATCCCCCTTGGATCGGGCGATTCGTAATGCACATAGCGATAGCGCAAATTCGAAAGCGGTCGGTATTGCACTAGCTGACGCACCACTTCCTCGTTCTCTACCTCACACAAGCCAACTAACACGGGTGCCTTCCCTTCGCCTACGGCTGCAATGACGCGGGCAATATTTTCGCGTTTGGCTGTATAGCGTTTTGGGGACCAATATTTGCCCTTATTGGGCAGAAATTCGTTGTCGTTTACACGAGGATCATCTTCGCAGTCAAAGAGATTTTCGACGTTATAGAACATCACGGTATAGGAAGATGCTGCCTGCACACCAACCAACAGCGTACACGCCCACAGCCATCCTATCAAGCAGCTTCTTTTCATTCTACAAATTCGTAGCAACCTGCATCACAATTTCCATCAGAAAGTCGGTTGTTGCCGTCTAAATCAAGTTCCAAAGAAGCATCCACCACGGCATTGTCGCCCATACCAATAGCGGCAGATCCAGATTGAATATGAAAGTCATACAGATGAGGTTGTTCCTCTATCCAAGATTCAAATACAAACAAGGGTTTAGCATTGAACACACATAGGTCGTAGGGAGGATTGGTCATCGTGTTTACACGTTGCTTGAGCAAGCAGTAATGGAACAGGTAAGTTCCTAATTCGGGCTGCGTTTCGTCCAAGTTCACTTGCACCTCATTGGCATAGTTGCCATATACCACCGAATTGTACATCATGGAAGAGAATGGATAGACCTGTACCGCTCCATCTGCTTGTGTCACTTGATTGGCATATTGCAAAATAGACTGCTTCCTACCACCCCACGAAAATTGGTAGTAGTTGGCAAATGTACAATGCTTCCACACATAATTGCCACCGCACAAAGTAGCCACAAAACCGCCTGCATTATAGAGCAAAGAGTTGGCCACATAGACCGTAGCATTGGTAGCCTCCAGAAGATTGCCTGTTACATTGCGCAGCATGGAGTTTTTAACCTCCAAAGTCGATTGTGCGGTAGTAGTTGTATCTATGCGAATACCAAAATCTCCGTTCCTTACGTCTGTAAATTCTAGGACGTTGTTAAAGCTGCCCGATGCCAATACAATACCACCCCATTGACCCGAACATAAATCGTACGAAAGCGGAGGAATGGTATTCATGTAGTCGCTACGATCGCCACGTAATTCTATCCAGTGCTCGCGCGTACCCACCGATTGCAACGTTCCTTCCACATACAATACGGCATGCTTTCTGAAGAATAAGCGTGCACCAGGTAACAAGGTAAGGGTGGCTCCATTTTTTACCCAAAGGGTATCGGAGATAAGGTAAGGTTTATTCGCAGTAAAGGTAGCATCCTCGCTGACAACATGACCCTGTAAACGCACCGCATCCTGACCAAAGGCCTCCAATTGCACCCATTGCTGATGCTGATTAAGAGAGAACAAAATGGAGTCGCGCACCAATAGGGGCGCATCGGCAAGTGTGGGATCTATTTTAACTTGTACAAAAATCAGCAAACTATCCTTGGCATTCAAGTAAACATCCGAAAGATCATCAGATTGAACACCACTCACATTGATGTGGTACTCATTGGCATTCATCAAACGAATTTGTTCGATACGCACCTTTTGGTTGGAGGTATTGTAGATTTTTAGCTTCTGTGTAGCCGAACCCATTTCGGTAAATATGGTATCAAAGCGAAGGGTATCAACCGAAAAGGTGAGGTTAAAATTTTCATCCACATTGATAGTATCTTCCGTACAGGCAGAAAAGCCTATCAGTAAGGTCAGTAGCGTAAACAGCAGAACAAATGCTTTGTATTTCATAGTGACTAAGGTATCGAACGTAGGTACAAAAATACGGAATACATTTTGTATCACACAATAAATTTAGTATCTTTAACCCATAAATTATCGTTTATCGGTTCGCCGATGCACGAACAAATACTTACAATTATGGCTAGTAGAAGAAATTTAAAGAAAGACATTCAGTATCTTTATTCAGAGTTATTGACCGAATGTTTTACCATCAGTTGCCTTTGCCCTAACTGCGACAGCGCAAAAACCGAAGAGTTGGCCGCTAAAATCATGACCAACAGCTACGAATTTGTGCAACGTGCTGGACATTACGACGGCAAAAACAACCCTCAAATCATCAAAGCCTACTACAAAAAATTGGGCGAAGACCTTTTGCAAGACGTGCTTGCCATTGGCCAAGAAATGGAAACCCTAACCAAATAACCTACATGCAAAAAATCAGCAATTGTATCCTAAAAATGGGAGGTTGGAAAATCGTTGGCGAGGTTCCTAATTTGTCTAAAATGGTGGTTTGTTTTGCCCCCCACACCTCTAATTGGGATTTCTTTTGGGGCAAGGTGGCTGCATCTGCCATTCGTTTTAAAATGTCTTTCTTGATCAAGGAAGAATGGGTGAAAACATGGGGCATCGGCTGGTGGCTCAAAAAGCAAGGAGCGGTTGCCGTTTGCCGTAGCAAAAGCACCTCGTTAACCGATCGTTTGGCAGAGGAGTTTAAGAGAGTGGATTCACTGAACTTGGTTATTTCACCAGAAGGTACCCGCAAGTTAGTAGCCGAATGGAAAAAAGGATTCTACTACATCGCAAAAAAAGCAGGCGTACCTATCCTTCCCCTCATTTTGGACTATAAAAAGAAAGAATTCATCATCAAGGATATTTTTATCCCAACCAACAACGAGGAAGCTGACATGATTCGCTTCAAGCAGATTTTCTTGAATTGCACCGGCAAGCATCCTCAACTATTTACCACTGGATTAGCAACCGTATGAGCATGAAAGAAGAACTGCGCATCAGTTTGGTGCAAGCCGACATCGTTTGGGAAGACACAAGCGCCAACCTTGCGCACTTCGAACAGCTGCTTACTACCCTACCTGCTACCGATGTAGTGCTGCTGCCCGAGATGTTTTCGACCGCATTCAGCAGCAATGCACAGCAGCTAGCAGAACCTACTAATGGCGCAACCATGCAGGCTGTCCGTCGATGGGCGGCTATGTATGATTGCGCTTTTTTCGGCAGTTTCATTGCCGAAGAAAACGGACACTACTACAACCGCGGCTTCTTTGTAGAACCCAATGGGAAAACCACCTTTTACGACAAACGACACCTATTTTTGGGCGGAGAGGCTGCCTGCTTTACTGCTGGCAAAGAGCAAACCGTTGTTTCATATTTGGGGTGGAATTTGGCGTTAGCCATTTGCTACGACCTACGATTCCCTGTATGGCTACGCAACAACCAGCTGCGCTACGATGCCCTACTAGTGGTTGCCGAATGGCCCTCTAACAGGCAACACATTTTTGAAAACCTACTAATGGCACGTGCCATTGAAAACCAGGCATACGTGTGCGCCTGCAACCGTGTCGGCCACGACAACAACTTCTTGCAATACACAGGAGGTTCGCAAGTCATTGATTACAAAGGCCGCATCATCGAACGATTGCCCGACCTACAAGAATCTATTAAAACCATTGTTTTAACCAAAGAGCCAATGCAGAAGATGCGTCAAAAATTGCCCATGTGGCAAGACAGCGACTCTTTTTCGATCACGGATTAAAGCATACCACCGCAGCAGTTAACTACCTGACCGCTCACATACGATGCCAAATCGGATGCCAAGAATACAGCCAAGTTAGCCACCTCTTCGGGGTTACCACCACGGCGCAAAGGTATCTTATCGAGCCATGCTTTGCGGTGTTCTTCAGAGGTTGCGTGGGTCATTTCTGTTTCAATAAAACCAGGAGCGATGACATTGGCACGAATACCACGTGCACCCAACTCTTTTGCCACCGATTTGGTAAGACCAATCATACCCGCTTTAGAGGCTGCATAGTTGGCTTGACCAAGGTTACCGATAACACCCACAATAGAAGAAATATTGACAATTGCTCCCGAACGTTGTTTCATCATCAAAGGAGCAATAGCACGCATCATGTTAAACGCCGATTTTAGGTTGTTATCCATCACGCTATCCCATTGTTCTTCGCTCATGCGCATGAGCAAACCATCGCGCGTAATGCCCGCATTGTTGACCAATACATCAATGCGACCAAAATCAGCCACTACCTGCTGCACCAAAACTTCAGAAGCCTTAAAATCAGAAGCATCAGAGGCATACGATTTTACCTTTACCCCCATAGCAGCCACTTCCTCTTCCACTTGTTTAGCCAAGTCAGCAGATTGCAAGTAGGTAAATGCTACAGCAGCACCCTGACGAGCATAAGTCAATACAATGGCTTTGCCAATTCCGCGAGAACCGCCAGTAATCAAAGCGACTTTTCCTTCTAATAGTTTCATATGCAACAAATTTGGTACAAAGATAATGCAAACTGAGTGTATAAAAAAATAAGCTTGATTATTTTTTATACCGAAGTGCAGCTTATCTTATATAAAGGTAATACATTATTTGATTTTGAGACGAAAAACTTCTAACTTTGTATCTATCTAAACGCAAGAACTATGGCTACTATTACCATTGAAAATATGCAATTCTACGCCCATCACGGCTGTTTTGAACAAGAACAACGTGTTGGCACCCACTTTACCGTTTCTCTTACCTTTACCTACGATGCCACCGCAGCCATCGAAAGCGACAGCATCGAAGATGCCATCAGCTACCTGGATGTGTATCAATTGGTAAAAAAAGAAATGGAGCAACCATCGCACCTCATTGAACACGTAGCATGGCGCATCCAACAAGTCGTTAAAGCCGCCTACAGCCAAATCGGTAGCGTACAGGTAAAACTATGCAAACTCAACCCGCCCTTAGGAGGACAAGTTGAGCAAGTATATGTAGAGCTATAAGGTTAATTTCCTAAACGAATGGCGGTGGTATAAGTAGTTTTATTGCCGCAGTTATCTTCCACCTCGATGCGTAGGGTATGTTTTCCTGCCTTGATGCGGGTTGGATCGTACAAGTAGGTAATGCGATTTTTGGCATCAATGCTCATCAGCACCCACTCATCGTCGATGTAACCATTGTAGGAACGGATGTCAGTTTGCGCATCAGCAAGACGCAAGCGAATTTTGTATCGCCCGTTCGACAGCATGCTCACCGTAGGAGGAATCGTATCTACCAAAACAGCATAGTCGCCTAACTTGCTAATTTTAGCCTCCATTAACCCCGATCGGTAAGTCGCAGGCACGTATCCCCACCTCCCTTTTGTACTCTTGTACGCCAAATAGTATTGATCCTTGTTTTGCAGGGTATCCTTGTCGATGGGTATTGTTAATGTTCCGCTACGATGCAAGGGCACATAAGGCGTATGTACCGAATGTACGCGCGCATGGATGAGCGTATCGTAAGCAGCCTCATAGCGAAATTTAAGGTCGTTGTAGAGGGCATTAAGCGGCAAGGTCAAGCGAACGCTGTCTTGCTGAAAAACATTCTGCTTCGCTTGGTACAACACATCTCCCTGTACGGCACACATCAGAGGTATGCTATCGGGTGTACCCTTAATCACAAAACGTAATACCGACTTATTGCCAGCATAATCAGTGGCAGTTGCCTCGATGCGATAGTCGCGCTCCTCGTTAATGTCCAAATGTCCGTTGCCCTGCACGGCAAATAGGGGCAAAGGTTGGTATTGGGGCATGTAAGCGCACATGTAAACATCGCGGTTGCGCGCCCATTCTTCGTAGTCGATAAAGGCATTGATGGCTCTATCGTGATCGAACGAAAAACGACGGATGCGATAGGTAAAGAAAGGCATCCCATCCACCCAAACATCCAAGGTTTTTAGTCCATAAAAATTACTTTGGCCATTCATGTAGTCGAAAGCCATAAATTCCAGGCCGATCTTACCCCAAGCCTTTACGGGCGATGCCGTGTATTCTCCTGCGGTTTGCTGCCAAGTGGGATATGACTGCAGGCTGCATTGACCACCTACCATCCCTTGCTCTTGCATGGGGCGAATGGCTATCTTTTTGAACTTTGGTCGAACAGTATCTTCTACATAAAAATATTCCAATGGTTCGAGGGCATCTTCTGTTGCCAAATCCCTGACCTCAAAATGCAGGTGTGGTCCTCCAGATGAGCCTGTATTACCGCTGATAGCAATCAGATCACCCTTCTCTACCACAAAAAGGCTATCAGGGAAGGTAACGTCCAACTGAAAGGTTTGGTGTTGGTATTGATAGTTGGTCAACCACTGCGTAATAGCCTCGTTGAAACCATCTAAGTGTGCATATACCGACACCAATCCTAATGAGGGATGCGTTACATACAAGCAATTTCCATAGCCGTATTGCGAAATCTTTACGCGCGACACGTACCCTTTTTCTACCGAACGGATCTCCAAGCCACAACGCTGTTCCGTTTTCATGTCGATGCCCGCATGAAAGTGATTGGGGCGTAATTCGCCAAAGCTTGCACTTAAAAACAAAGGAGTTTCCATGGGTTGCAGCAACGAAGGCTGTTGCGCCATTGTGACTCCCGAAACAACTATTAAAAAGGTAATAAAAGATAAAAAACGCATAAATTTGTTTACGACAATGGTGTTTGTAAAAAGAGGGTGGCATCAAAGCCACCCTCTTTATGATGAAAAGAAATATTCTTTACATTAGTAGTTTGCATTGGCACGTTGTGCTGCTGCATAGTTCAGTTTCAAGGCGTACGCACGACGCAACGCTTGCTTAATATCGGTTACAATACCCATCTTACAATCTTTGTCCACTTTCAACGAAATGGTCATCAAGTCTTGTTCGTGTTCGGGCATCGATGAACGTTCTGACACTACGTAGTTTTCAATTTGCGATACTTCAGCAAAAGCATCATCCAACTGAATACGAGGCTCGGTACCGTATTGAGCGCGATATTGGAAGGTAGGAACACCTACATAGATAAAGCGAACCAAGGTTTTCTTTTCCAATTTGGTAAGTTCCGTTGCTTCTGGCGCAGTAATACCTACTTTGAAATCCACCTCTTTCATGGTTGTTGCAATCATAAAGAAGAATAGCAACATGAACACGATATCGGGCAAAGATGCGGTACTAATTTTGGGAGTACCAGAAGACGATGAGTTTGATCTAAATCTTCCCATTATTTTTTACCTCCATAGTTTTTAGGTTCTGCTTCCGAAATCTTTTGTGGATAGATTTTTTGAACAGCTTTTTGTTGTTCTGAATCTAACTCATCGAAATTCTTAGCAAATTTTGCTTTCGAAAGTTCGTTACGCAATTCGTTATAAGCAGCAACCAATTCGTTTTGTACATTGATGTATGCCGAGTAAGAAGTACCGCGGTCGTTTTGCAACGAAATAACGTGGTTTTTGGTTACCAAAACGGTGCCAAAGTATTCCACATCCATGGGTTCTTTTTCGGGCATATTTGGATCATCACCTGCGTTTTTAATAAATTCTTTGGCTTTGTTTTTCAAGTCTGCTAACTCGGTATATTCGCCGCGTACCAACAATTGATCTTCGCTATTGATTAGCACTACGAATACGTTGCGTTCTTTTACCTTTAAGTCTTCTGTTTTTTGCTCAGCAGGAACAGGAGGAGGCAAACGACGCGCCAAACCTTTGTTAACAGCCATTGAGGTTGTCATCAAAAAGAATACCAACAACAAGAATGCGATATCCGCCGTAGAACTTGAATTTAACTCAGGTACTTCACGTTTTTGCTTTCCCATAGTGATATTATTTTATTTTTTTAGCCAAAGGTCCAAAGATCATTAACAATATAGCAATAAAACTTTGTGCATAGATGGTATAAATCATCATATCCACCATTCTAACGGTATCTTCTGTTACAACTTCACCGCTACCAAGTAGGGTAAATTGTTCGCCCGAAGAAATGAAATATGATACTACCAACAAAATGATAACCAAACCAAACGACACAACGGTTTTGATAGCCGAGCCTTTGTTTGAGCCTAACTTAATAACAAACTGCCAAATAGCAGATACGGCAGCCAAAATTGCTGTTAAGAAGAAGCAAGCATACATCAAGCTAATCATAGCATTGGTGTAAACTGGCTCCACGTAATCAGCATTAGGATCCACGTCGCCTCCTAAGAAGAATAGCAACGTAATCACTATTGTGATTGCACATAGTACATATAGTACAATGCTTGATAATTTATTCAACATAATCAAATCTCCTTATTGATTAGATTATTTTTTAATTTGATTTTTGGTCAAGATATCCAACATGGTGATAGAAGAGTCTTCCATGTCAGCAACAACAGCTTCGATACGAGCCAAGATAAAGTTATAGAAAATTTGAAGGATGATAGCACCGATTAGACCGAACACGGTAGTAATAAGAGCTACTTTAATACCACCTGCTACGATGGTAGCTGACATATCACCTGCTTGTTGAATACGGTCGAAAGCTTCGATCATACCGATTACAGTACCCATGAAACCGAAGTTAGGACACAAACCGATAAACAAACCAATCCAGCTCAAGTTCTTTTCCATCAAGCCTGATTGTACGCTACCGTAAGCAATGATTGATTTTTCTGCAACGTCCAAACCTTCGTCCATGTGCAACAAACCTTGATAGAAGATAGATGCGATAGGACCACGAGCATTGCGGCAAACTTCTTTAGCAGCTTCGATACCGTCTTTTTCCAAAGTTTCTTCTACAGTAGCCAACAATTTTTTAGAGTTGGTAGTAGCCAAGCTCAAATAAATGATACGTTCGATAGCAATAGCCAAACCTAAGATCAAACACAAAGCAACAGTACTCATAAAACCAGCACCACCTTCGATGAATTTGGTTTTAAGAGCTTGATGAATACCACCTTGTTCTTCAACAACAGCAACTTCTTCAGCAGGAGCAGCAGTTTCTTCTGCCACTTGTTCGGTAGCTACAGAATCTTCAGAAATAGGAGCCACTTCTTCTTGAGCGTAAACACTCATAAAACTTACACTAGCCATAACTGCTAGCACAGCGAATAACTTTTTCATGTTTTTGTTTTTAAAATTAGTATGTTTAGTTAATAAATTGTCTATCGCTACTAGGCTAATACTCAAAGTATTATGCGGAGAAAGCGGGATTCGAACCCGCGATACGCTTTAGGCGTATACACGCTTTCCAGGCGTGCCTCTTCAACCACTCGAGCATCTCTCCATGAGGCAAGCACCCATAAGGGCACTAAAAACGAGTGCAAGATACAAAAAGTAAGCCAACTAACAAAGGAAAATCTTAAAAAATATTATCAGACGAACCGAAAAACAGGGTTTTAACATTTTGAGTGGTCGTAGAATCCACTTCTTCTAGCGTTACTCCATAAACTTGCGCCAATTTTTGGGCCACTAATTCGACGTATGCAGGCTCGTTGCGTTTGCCTCGAAAAGGAACGGGAGGCAAGTAGGGAGCATCGGTTTCGAGCAGGATGCGAGTGAGCGGAATTTGAGGAATATCGTTGATAAAAGTAGCATTTTTGTAGGTAGCAGGACCTCCAATGCCATAATAAAAATCGCCCAAACGAGCGATCTGTTCCGCCATCTCTGGCGAGCCCGTAAAACAATGGAAAACACCACGCAAATCGGCAGGACGAAACTTTTTTAAACACCCCACCACTTCATTAAAAGCATCGCGACAATGAATACAAATGGGCTTTTTAAGTGCAATTGCGGCATCAATCTGATGCTCAAACACTTTTTTTTGCTCCGCCAAATAGGTTTTGTCCCAATACAAATCCAACCCTATTTCGCCCACGGCAACGTAATCGTCAGCATGTAGCTGCATCTGCTCATCAAAACAAGCTATTTCGTGCTGATACGACGCATCTACACTGGTTGGATGCACCCCCATCATCATCTTGCAAAAATGAGGGAATCGTGCAGAAAAAGCACGCAAAGGCGCTATGGTAGAAGCATCAACATTGGGCAAAAAAGCCATCGTAACGCCCTTATCCAAAGCACGTTGCACCATCGCCTCTGCATCAGCAGCAAAAGCGTCATCGTAAATATGCGTATGAGTGTCTATCATCGTTAGGAGTTAGGAGATAATTGGGATTAGCTCTTGTAAATTAGCAATCTGATACGTAGGTGTAAAGGGCAAGGATTCTGCAATGGCGTGAGGAGAAAAATACACTTGGTCGATGCCTGCATTTTTAGCACCCACAATGTCTGCCTCAAAATTATCGCCAATCACCAAACTCTGCTTTTTAACTGCGTTGGACGATTTTATGGCATAATCAAAAAATTGTTTCGCTGGTTTATGCGCACCCACCTGCTCCGAAAAATACAGCTTTTTAAAATATGACTTCAATCCCGTACGCTCCAATTTTTCGTGCTGTATTTCGACAAAACCATTTGAAATCAAGTACAATTCGTAGCGTTTAGAGCGCAAATGGTCCAACACCTCCAACGCACCGTCCATCAACCGTGTCTGCTGCGCCAGCAAAGGTAAATACGCCTCCTGCATTTTGGCTGCTATGGACAAAAAAGAAGCATCGACCGAGCGCAACGGAAATAAAAAGCGCTCAGTATTCAATGCTTCTTTGGTTATCTTACCATCACCATACAAACGCCACAAATGGGCATTATTCTCACTATACAGGCGATAGTAGGTTTCAAAATCGGGGAAACAACGACCCAATTCGTATTGATCAAACAACAAACGCAAGGTAAATTTAGCATTGGCATCAAAATCCCAAAGCGTGTTGTCTAAATCAAAGAATAGGTACTTATACCCCATTAAGAGACAGTTCTATTAACGAATTTGAACGATCAAGTGACGTGAAACACTCCAGAAATCGGCAGCATTTTTAATTACCAATACTTTGGTTTTGTTTTCCAACACTTGCCATTCGTACGAAGTTTCTGGGTGCTTGGTCAAAATCTTAGCCGATTTCGAGCCAGTTTCCAAACGATCAAACACACGCACATCAACAGGAGTAAACAACTCGGTACGATAGCCCGAATCGCGGTCTTTTACTTTGATGTCGTTTTCGCGCAAAGCACGACGATTACCAATGAAGAAGTAAGCACGGTGCAATTGAGCATCTTGAGCAGCCATAACGCTATCTTGTTCAGCAGTTTTCGCCAACAAATTGGCTTCTCTGTCTTGCGACATACGATATACCACCAACAAGCTATCAATTTGATAGTCTTTGCTTACCAATACCTCACGCAATTGAGCAATTTCTGCGTTTTTATTTTTCAAGTCGGCAGTCAACTTGTTCACCATGCGTTGCAATTTGGTCGATTTTACATCGCTATTTTGCAATTTTTCTTCCAATTCTGCAATTTTCGACTCATTTTCAGCCAACAAGTTGTTGATCATGTACATGTTGTCAGCCACTTTTTGGCGAAGATTTTCCGATGGATTTTCGTTATCGTACGATGCAAAAGTCAATATATTTTGTGATTCGCGAATCAAATCAAAACCCGAATCCACATCGTTAATCAAGTCAATATACTCTTCCAATTCTGCCAACTGAGTTTGCTGCAATGCTTGAATCGAATCTTTTTGCATGCGCAAATTTTTGTAGGCTTGCGTCTCAAAATCGCATGAGCATAGCAAAGCGACCATTACCGCTACTACGCCGATACTTTTTACCAATAATTTCATAGCTGTGTATTTAAATTTCCGCAAATGTAGTAAAAATGACCGAGAATCAATTAACTACACCGTTTTTTTCATACTTTTTAATAAGCGAGCACATATAAATTACATATGCGATGCGCAACAAACAACTTCCCATTACAAAACAAACAATCGCCAACATAAAGTTTTGCGCAAGGATACCTGGCACAACCGCCAACAATCTCACCACCAACAATGCCACCTCAAAATAAAATTGTTTATCTTGCTTGTTGAAGATATCAATAATAAAGTCGGTACTCGCATAGAGGGCTACCACCAGCAACCAAGGTAGCACACAACGAATGTAGGTAGCTACAACCAACCAATCTGCGCCCAACAGCACCTCCACCAAAGAGGGTAACAACCAATACAACGGCACGAATAACAACAGCATCCCCCCTACTAACGCTCCCATAATTTTTAAAAGAAAGCCAGCTATAGACTGATGCTGATTCACTCGTTCTACGACATGCTGAAACAGCACCTGATACAACGAATGTGCAACCTGATAAATCGGGGTATATGCCAACGCCATTGCCATGCCCCAATAGCCAATTTCTGTCAATCCAAAGAAGGGCACTAACAGCAAGGTAGGCAGGTTATTACTTAGGTAGTTAACAATGGATTTTGGCAATGTAAACTGAGGAAATTTGCGATAGGTATGCGCCACTTGCTTACAGAGCGACCTATCCACTTGCAATAGCGAAATTACTTTTCGGTACGAACGCATCAAAGTCGCCGATAATGCGACCACAGGAGCCACCACCGTAGCCACCACCAATCCGCCCGACAAAAAACCGCCGTAACCAAACGCTATTTTCCCTGTTGCACCAACCGTACTTTGGCCAATCAAATACCAACTGATGCGTTGGTAGGATTTTTGACGAACATACCAGTAGTTAAGCAGCTGCCACGATGCCATTAAGAATACGTGTAGAGGCAATAAAAAATACCACGATGCCAATGCAGGCGCATTGAACAAGGTAGCAATAGAAGAGGCAAAAGGTATGGACAAAAGCAGTAGCAACAGCATGCCAATATTGACCAGCATACCTACCTGAAAGCAGGCATTGCCCTCTTCCGATGTTTTAGGCAGCACCACAGCGCAATGGTATTGTCCCGTAGCGAAGAGAATCATTACGCCTCCTATGCTTAAAAACAGGTTGAGCAAACCAAAATCATCGGGGCTGTACAGCCTTGTTAGGATCGGATAAACAGCCAAGCCCAACACCTGCGCAAACAAATTGGCAGACAATAATTTAGACGTATTTTTCAACACGCCTGCCGTTGGCAATTTGGCTATTTGTCGCCGCTTATTCATTCGTCTTTATTACCAGCTACTACCAATACAAATTCGCCTTTGGGTTCGTGGGCGGTAAAATGTGCTATTAACTCTGCCAATGTACCACACACAGTCTGGTTGTGCAGTTTGGAGATTTCGCGCGAAACGGAGGCTTGCCGCTCACTGCCCAACACTTCTGCCAGGTTTTGAAGGGTTTTTACCACCCGATAGGGTGATTCGTAGAACACCATGGTCCTGGTTTCGTGTACCAAAGCTTGCAAGCGGGTTTGACGGCCTTTTTTCTGGGGTAAAAACCCTTCAAAACAGAAGCGATCCATCGGCAAGCCGGAGTTCACCAAAGCAGGAATAGGCGCGGTTGCCCCTGGCAAACATTCCACCTCAATGCCTGCAGCCAAGCAGCTGCGCACAATCAAGAAACCCGGGTCTGACAAACCTGGAGTTCCTGCATCCGACACCACCGCACCTGTTTGCCCTTGCTGCAACAAGCTAATAACGCCCGCAACAGAATGATGCTCATTGAATTTATGGTGTGCCATCAAGCGATTTTCAATGCCAAAATGTTTGAGCAAGATACCCGTCGTGCGTGTATCTTCTGCCAAAATAAAATCCACTTCTTTCAGCACCTTGATGGCCCTAAAAGTCATATCTTCCAAATTTCCTACTGGCGTAGGCACGATGTATAGTTTCATGGACGGTAGTATTTACGTTCCAATATTTCGTAAAAATAGGTAACAGTAGCATCATCGGTTTTCCACTCAAAGTGCGCTTTTAAGTAGGCATCCGCCTCGCTCAATGATTGCATCTCGTTCAACACATCAATGGTATCAAACAGCAAGCGTTCGTTGTTACCAAATAGGTCGTTTTTAAAACGGAATCTGTCATTCAAGCCAATTGCCTTGCGAAGATCAGTTACCAGGCGAGCATCCTTTACTTCGCTTCGCACCGATGCAGTTTGAGCCACCTCCTCAACTTCCACGGGAGCCACTTTTTCAGGTGCATCCACTTCCTTTTCTGCTTCGACCACAACCGCTTCAACCACTGTTTCTATCTGTGGTTCAGCTACTTGTGCAGCAGGCTGAATTGCTTCCTGTTGCTGATCAGGAACAATGGGTGCTTGTTGGCTTTGCACCAACAATTCCAGCTGCTTAATGCGCAATTCGTTGGCTTTTAGCGCAGCGGCATCCGCCTGTATGGTTACTTCCAATAAATTTAGCTGTTGCTTCATCGCCACCAATTTTGTTTGCATCGCTTCAATTTCGAGCAACAACGCTTGTACTAACTTCTCTTTATCCATAAAATATGTTATAGGGTAGGTTTTCTATGTAGATTGTATCGCTATTTTTTATACATTTGCAAATGTAATATATTTTAAACGATTGCCAAAATGAACAGACAACCATTTACCCTCGACCGCACGGTACGCGCCGTAGGAGGTATCTTATTACTAGTGGGGCTAATACTACTCACCAAGCGTTTGAGCGGGGTTTTATTGCCTTTTGTTGCGGCATGGCTTTTGGCATACATGCTCAATCCTTTTGTGTCGTTTTTTCAAAATCGCCTCAAAATTAAAAACAGAGGTTTGTCTGTTTTATTGCTTTTCGCCCTCATCATCGGAGGCATTGGTAGCATCATTTATTTCGCTGCATCGACCGTTACCAACGAACTCTGGGAAATGAACAAACTCATCAACAACTATTTAGCAACAGAACATTCCACCACTCTTCCACCCCTTTTGCGCGAATTTTTCAACGAGACCTTCCACGAGGTAGAAATTGCCCACTGGCTGGAAGCCAACAACCTTATTTCACTGATCAAATCGCTCATTCCAAAGGCATTTGATATGGTATCTGCTTCGTTTCAGTACTTGGCAGGTCTGGTGGTAGTCTTTATTTTCTGCTTGTATTTGTTCTTCATCTTGATGGACTTTGACAAACTTTCGAAAGACTGGCCTCAATTCGTTCCTCAAAAATACCGTCTTTTTGCCACCCAATTGGTAGGCGATTTGACCGAAAAAATGAATACCTATTTTCGCAAGCAAGCACTTATTTCTGCCATCTTGGGCATCCTCTTTGCTATTGGTTTTAGCATCCTAAACTTACCGATGGCCATTTTTATGGGGTTGTTGGTGGGCGTTCTTAATATGATTCCCTACATGCACTCTTTAGGCATCATACCTCCACTCTGCGTCGCCTTGATGCAATCGACCATAGGCGGAGAAAGTTTCTGGTGGTATGCATTTTTTATTGGGGTAGTTTTTGTAGTCAATCAGCTCATTTTGGACTTAATCCTAACACCCAAAATCATGGGAAATGCCACAGGACTACACCCTGCCATTATCCTTTTGGCACTATCGGTTTGGGGTTCGCTCATGGGCATGTTGGGTATGATTATTGCATTGCCCATTACCGCCATCATCGTATCGTACTACCAACACTTTGTTATTGATCAAAACCAATTCCCCACAGGAAACACGCCTGAAGAAACAACCTGATCCATGTCGCAGAGCCATTCAGACAGATCCATGCTCGCTTTGGTGAAACAATACGAAAGTTCGCCAAACGAATATTTAGAAGCCGAAGAATACGACATCATCTGCGGCTACTATACCCGTATGGCTCAACTCAAAAAGGCGCTCACTGCATCTAAACAAGGACTAACATTGCATCCAGGATATACCCCATTGTACTACCATTTGGCAAAAACACAAATGGAGTTGGGCGAATTGGACAAAGCCAAAGAAAGCATACAAACGGCAGTTCTTCGCAACAAGCGACTGCTCGAGAGGAGTCACAAGAAGCTTCCACAAAACGTTTACTTGCAGATTTACGAAAGCTATCTACTCAAAGCAGAAATCCACCTCAAGCGAAAAGAATTAGGATTAGCCACACGCGCTATGAACGAAGCTGTCAATGTGCCCGTTCACTTCCAGTATTCGCCCTACATTGATATGGCGCAGCTGTACAACGATGCCAACCTACCGGTTCAGGCAAACAAATGTTGCCAAAAAGCCTGCCAACAAAACCCCAATGATGCAGCAGCCTGGAATTTACTTTGCCATTCGTATTTTCAGCTAAACCTACCTAAAAAAGCCATTGACGCCCTAAAGAAATTGGTAGAATTAGAACCTTACGATGCGCAACATTGGTGCCGATTGGGCATTGCCTGTACCGAATTTAACGAACCCATTGAAGCAGAAAAAGCCTTCGAATACGCCATATCGATTGATGAAGAACTTTTTGATGCTTGGTTTCATTATGCGTTGCTCCACATGGACAACCAGGCACATGCAAAAGCGTTGGAATGTTTGCAGCGATGCGACCAACTACAACCTAACCAAGCACACGTGCAAGTCAATATGGCGATCTGCGAACGTAGCTTAGCGGACTACGAAGACTCGCTTCACCGCTTTACCCAACTGGTAAAGCAGTATCCCGACAATGCAGACATCTTAACCGAGATGACCTCCACCCTCTTTTGTATGGAACAATGGGATGTAGCCATTCGTACCATCAAATTAGCCATCCAAATCGATCCATCAGCGACCCGTTGGGCATGGTTAAGCAACCTCTACCTGATTGTCGGAGAATACGACAACAGCCTACAAGCCATGCTGGAAACGGAACGTTTGGCGCCCGATTTCCCATATGTTGACTTACACATTGCCTTTATCTATCAAGAATTGGGCAACAGCCAGCAAGCTTTTAAGCACATCCAAATAGCCGCCGAAAAAGATCCCGATGCATTGCGCCATTTTCTCAAGAATGACCCTGTCGCCCTGCATCGATTTTTCGAGCAATACCCCAGTGCCAAAGAATACTTTAACGATTATAACGACGAATTATCAGAATAAGAACAATGAAAAAACAGCTGCTACTTTTTGCTCTTTGCTGCTTTTCGCTCTGTGCAGGAGCAAGTAATGCCACCGACTCACTAAACGTACAACAACCATCGCTAATTCAGGTGGTGGAGCATTGGTACGAAGAAAACATGAACTACTACACCATTACCGCTTTGATGGCTGTAGAAAGTTCGTTTATTCCATTCCCATCAGAAGTGGTCATTCCTCCCGCCGCCTACATTGCCAGCAAACCCGAATCCAATCTTAACATATTCTTGGTCATTGCCTTTGGCACCTTAGGAGCACTAATTGGAGCGTTTATCAACTACTACCTGGCATTGTGGTTGGGTCGTCCCATCATCTATAAGTTTGCCGAAAGCAAATTGGGACGCTTGTGTTTATTGAGCAAAGAAAAAATCGAAACCGCCGAAAACTATTTTGTAAAACACGGCAAAACATCCACCCTCGTAGGAAGGTTGATTCCAGCCGTTAGGCAACTCATTTCGATCCCTGCAGGATTGGCACGCATGAACGTATTTCACTTTGCCCTATTTACAACCATTGGAGCGGGTCTTTGGAACAGCGTATTGGCACTATTAGGCTATGTTGCACAAGGACAGCAAGATCTTATCGAAGCCTACAGCCACGAACTTTCTGTGGTAATTTTAGCCTTATTAGGAGCTGTTATTATCTACTTTATCATCAAAAAATTATGCCAACTACGAAAAAAATAATTACCAAAGAATACGGCATTATCGGTCATCCATTAGTACACTCCTACTCACCTACTTTCTTTAACCAAAAGTTTGCTGAGAAAGGGATAAAATCGCAATATTCGGCTTTTGATATTGACAGCATTGAACAGTTCCCCGATATTGTCAGCTCACATCCACTGATGCGTGGCTTTAATGTGACCATTCCGTACAAACAGGCTGTAATGCCCTACCTCAACGAAATTGACAACAACGCCAAAGCCATAGGAGCAGTAAATGTCGTAAAAGTGGAACAACGCGACGGGAAACCCTACTTGATCGGCCATAACAGCGATTGGTATGGTTTTACTCGTTCGATACAACCATTGTTGCAACCCTGGCATACCAAAGCGCTAGTTTTGGGCACAGGCGGCGCATCCAAAGGCATTGTATATGCGTTAGAACAATTAGGAATTGCATATAAATTGGCATCACGCACTCCAAAAGAGGGACAGTTCTCGTATCAAGAACTTACAGAAGATGTCATGAAGGAATACACCATTATTATCAACACCACACCAGTAGGCACTTTCCCACATACGAAAGAATGTCCCAACATTCCTTACGAGTTAATCACGGAGAAGCACTTGGTGTACGATTTAATTTACAATCCCATTCGCACCCTGTTCTTGCATCAAGCCGAAACAAAAGGCGCAACCATTTGCAACGGATGGCCTATGTTTGTTTACCAAGCCCTACGCTCCTACCAAATCTGGGAAGGTATTGAATGGACACATCAATTTTAATTTTTATTTATGGAAGACAAGTTAACAAGAGATACCAACAACCGCATCATAGGCGGTGTTGCCGCGGGTTTATCCAAACGTTTTGGAATGGAAGTAAGCATCGTTCGTATATTATGGGCTGCCTCCTGCTTCTTTAATACCTTTGGAGCCATCCTTTACATTATACTTTGGGTATGCATTCCCAAAGCAAACGTGTATGCAGATCAGTTAGATGAAATAGAAGCCCCCTCTAAACGAGGAGGCTGCCTAAATGTTATCATAATATTGGGACTAATTTTTGTAGTACCCGCAATTATAGCTCTTATAATGCTGATGTTTGTGTTTGCTTTGTGTGGCTACATGAACAGCATTGGCATGTAAGTCTTAATCCTGCACAAACCTCAACGCCTCGCCTTTGGTGGTTTCGTCGATAATGCCATTTGCATATACGGGGCGACCGTTCACAAAGGTGTAAGCAACCGATACGGGCAACGTCATGCCCTCGTAAGGAGACCAACCGCATTTTGATAGTACATCGGATGCGGTTATTTCTTTTTTATCGCTACGACGCACAACCACCAAGTCGGCTTTGTAGCCTTTGCGTATAAAGCCACGTTTTTCCATGCGGTACAAACGGGCTGGATTGTGGCACATTTTTTCTACCACTTGCTCTACACTTAACACCCCTTGTTTGGCCAAAGTTAGCATCAATGGCAACGAATACTGAATGCTGGGCATACCCGATACAGCCGTTAGGGCATTGCCCTCTTTTTGCGACAGCAAATGAGGTGCATGATCGGTACCTATCACATCTATTCTATTGGTAGCCACCGCCTTGAGCAAGGCATTCTTATCGGTCGATAATTTAATAGCAGGATTACATTTAATGCGAGCCCCCAAGGTTTCAAAGTGCGAGGCATCGAATAGCAAGTATTGTGGACACGTTTCGGCCGTAATCAGTTTATCGGTCAAAGGTTTATCTTCGAACAAAGCCAATTCTTTCTCGGTACTGATGTGCATTACATGCAAACGAGTTCCATATTTTCTGGCCATATTCACTGCCCATGAAGTAGCTTTAAAGCAAGCCTCGTGCGAACGGACCTGTGGATGAAGCGACACTGGTAAATCTTCGCCGTATTGCTGTTTGAGTTTGGCCACATTGGCAGCAATAATGGCATTGTCTTCGGCATGCACCGCCACCAAGGCTTTTACTTTGCTAAAGATGGCCGTCATGGCATCGTTATCATCTACCAACAAATTACCCGTAGAAGAACCTATAAATAGTTTAATGCCACAAACCGCCGTTGGATCGGCAGCCAACACATCATCCAAATTGGTATTGGTAGCACCTAAATAGCAGCTGTAGTTAACCAACGATTTTTGGCCTATCATGGCCATTTTATCCTTCCATGCATCGATTGATACAGTAGATGGATTGGTATTGGGCATATCCATTACCGAGGTTACCCCACCTGCCAACGCCGCTTTGCTTTCGGTATAAAAATCGGCCTTTTCGGTCATCCCAGGGTCACGAAAATGCACGTGATCATCTATCACCCCTGGCATTACCCAACAATCCGAAGCGTCTATCACCTGAGTTGCCTTTTCTCGTACCGAAGCAGGTGCTTCACCTTTGTATATACTATCAATACTATCGTTCTTAACAAGAATGGCACCCTTAATAATGCGACCCTCGTTTACTATGTGAGCGTTCTCAATTAGAATCATGTTACCCTAAGTTAGGAGTTAAGAGTTAGAAATTAGGAGTTAGCTTGGGGATATTTGCGGAACCACGAGCGAATTTTGAGTTTTAACACCCCTAATAGCGCTTCGCTAAAAATGCCACCGCTCATTTTAGACGTGCCTAATTCGCGGTTCACAAAAATAATGGGCACCTCTTTAATTTTGAATCCACACTTGTAAGCCGTAAACTTCATTTCAATTTGGAAAGCATAGCCTACAAACTTAATCTTATCCAACTCAATGGTTTCAAGCACTTTACGAGAGTAGCACACAAAACCAGCTGTGGTATCGGCCACTGGAATACCCGTTACAAAACGCACGTATTTAGAGGCGAAGTAAGACATGAGCACACGACCCATGGGCCAGTTTACCACGTTCACACCCGACACGTAACGCGAACCTACCGACACATCGGCACCCTCTTCGGCACAAGCCTTGTAAAGACGCACCAAATCATTCGGATTGTGCGAAAAGTCGGCATCCATCTCAAAGATGTAGTCGTATTGATGCGCTATAGCCCATTCAAAGCCCGCGATATAAGCCCTACCTAAACCTTGTTTACCAGGACGCTCCAACAAATGAAGATTGGTTGTAAACTCTCTCTGAAGATTTTTTACGATACCAGCAGTGCCATCGGGCGAATTATCGTCAATTACCAAGATTTCAAATGCCACCGGCAATGCCATCACGGCCTTAATAATTGCCTCTATGTTTTCCTTTTCGTTGTAGGTAGGAATCAGTACTAAATTTTTAGACATAATGCATTCTGTTTACTAACACACAAACTTACAGAAAAAAAATCGATTTTTCCACCAGATTAAGATTTTTTAGTCCTTTACCTTACCCATTATCTCCTCTGGCGTAATGGAGTTCATCTGCATAACCGCACAAAGTTTCTTGCCGAGGTCTTTTATTGACGCACCCACATGGTAAACCTTATCGTCGATAATCAGAAATCGATCGTGCGATTTCTTGCTTACATACACCTCAACTGCGGGGTATTGCGCATTATGCTTTTCTAAATCCAAACGAAACTGATCGCTTATTTTGTAGGTGTAAACCGTAGCTAATACATCTTGTTTGCGCTTGGTTAGCAAGGTAAGCACCGACGCTTCCACGTAATTATCAATCACAACGATGCGTTTTTGAGCCGATTCAATTAACTGCGACATTAGGACATGCGCATCGAACAGTTGGTTTTCATAGAAAATTCCCTCCACTGGTGGCAGCGAGGTTCGAACAAAGAAATCAACTTGTTGATTCAAATGCTCTATCTTTTGGTCATAATCGGCAAAACGCCTATCCACCTTATCTTCTAATTGATTAATACGCTGATTAACAGCATAACCTCGAAGCAAATAGTCTTTCAACACCTTGTTG
>JAZQZN010000025.1:0-28769 GCA_045634045.1 Candidatus Enterocola sp.
CCAAGCTCTAGTAGGCGACAAGACTATTATCTTCCGTCTAATTGATGCAGATATGTACTGGCACATGCAAAAAGGCGATGCTACCTATATGGTCGATCGTGGTATTGCCTTGCACAAAATGATTCGCTTGCTAACTGCAAGTACCATTAACGGTGGTTATTTGAACTTTATGGGTAACGAATTTGGTCACCCAGAATGGATTGACTTCCCCCGCGAAGGAAACGGCTGGTCGCACAAATATGCCCGTCGTCAATGGGAATTGGTCGATAATCCTAACTATTTGTACCAAGGTTTGGGCAAGTTCGATGAAAAAATGTTAGAATTGATTGCATCAGAAAAACAATACCAAGAAATCCCCTTGTACAAATATTGGGACAATTCGGGCGATCAGGTGTTGGCATATGGACGTAACGACTTGTTGTTCGTGTTCAACTTCCACCCTTACAATTCGTTTACTGATTATGGTATGTTGGTGCAACCAGGTGAATATGAAATGTTGCTCAACACCGATTCGCCCGAATTTGGCGGATTTGGCTTGTGCGACGAAAATGTACACCACTTTACCATGCCATCGGCAGATGATCCAGATAAAGGTTGGTTAAAATTGTACATTCCTTCACGTTCTGCCTTTGTTCTACGTCGTATTGGCGCTAAAAAGAAGAAAAAATAATGCAGTTTTCCACTCAGCATAAACAATTGGCCATACTGATTGACCCTCATAAGGGGGGCAATCAGCTGGCTGAATTGTTACCCCTGCTACAAGCCCATCCACCGCATTATGTATTGGTGGGTGGTAGCATGGTGAGTGATACAACTACCGATGTGATAGAAATCATTCGACAATACGTTTCATCACCTATTTTACTATTTCCTGGCAGTGCTGCGCAAATTTCTCCTGCAGCCGATGCCCTCATGTATCTTTCGTTGATTTCGGGTCGCAATCCTGAATTTTTAATTGGACAGCATGTTCAGTCGGCGTTGCAAGTATATCAAAGTAACTTACCTGTAATTCCTGTTGGCTATATGCTCATTGAAAGTGGTGGTGTTACCAGCGTGCAATACGTAAGTAATACACAACCCATTCCACGTACCAAAAATGACATTGCTGTGGCAACTGCCCTTGCTGGTCAATATTTGGGACAAAAAGCCATTTATTTGGAAGGGGGTAGTGGAGCTAAAATGCCCGTTGAACCTGCTATGATTGCAGCCGTTAAGCAGCACATTAGTATCCCATTGATTGTAGGTGGTGGTATTCGTACGCCACAAGCTATGCTACAAGCCTTTCAGGCTGGTGCAGACGTGGTTGTTATCGGAAATGTGTTGGAAGAAACCCCTGCGCTTTACACAGAATTAGTGCAGCAGTTGGCTTTGCTGTAGCTTTTTATAGATGCCGTTTTCGAGCTGCATCAGTTCGGCATGTGTGCCACGTTCTACAATTTCTCCTTGGTCCAAAACGCAAATCTCATCCGCATTTTGCACGGTTGACAAACGGTGTGCAATCACAATGGTGGTGCGGTTCTTCATTAGGTTCTCCAAGGCCTCTTGTACCAGTTTTTCGGATTCGGTATCCAATGCCGATGTAGCCTCATCCAAAATCAAAATAGGTGGGTTTTTAAGGATAGCACGTGCAATGCTGATGCGTTGACGTTGACCGCCCGAAAGTTTGCAACCGCGGTCGCCAATGTTGCTGTTGTAACCGTCTTCTGTTGCCGATATAAAATCGTGCGCATTGGCAATCTTAGCGGCAGCAATGACTTGCTCCATGGTCGCATTTTCGACACCAAATGCAATGTTGTTGAAGAAGCTGTCGTTGAATAGGATGGCTTCTTGGTTGACATTCCCCATTAAACTACGCAAATCGTGCAAAGTCACATCCTTAATGTTTACACCATCGATGCAGATCTCTCCTTCATTTACATCCCAAAAACGGGGTAGCAGGTCCACCAAGGTTGACTTACCAGAACCCGAAGCTCCTACAATGGCAACGGTTTTGCCACGTTGGATTTCTAGGTTAATGTTCTTCAATACCCAGCTATTGGTGTACTTAAAGCTCACATTTTTGTATTCAATGCTGTGGTTAAATCCGTTAATGGTTTGTGGATGCGCTGGATTTTGGATAGGATTTTTGGCCGATAAGATTTTATCGATGCGCTCCAACGATGCTAATCCTTTTCGAATGTTGTAGCTGGCTCTTGATAACTCTTTTATCGGATTGATAAGGCTGTAAAAAATGAGGATGTAGTAAATAAAGACAGACGCTTCAAAAGTACCATTTGAGTTCAAAATGAGGTAACCACCATAACAGATTACAATGGCAATGATGGTAGTTCCCAAAAATTCGCTCATGGGATGAGCCAGAAATTGTCTGCGGATTACTTTAATGGCGGTTTTTCTTATTTTGTTGGTCTGTTTAAAGAAACGATCTGATATTTTCAACTCTGCATTGAATGCTTTAATAATACGCATTCCTCCTAATGTCTCTTCTATCTGTGATGTAAGAGCTCCCTGTTCTTTCCCTACTTCGAGCGATTCTTTTTTTAGGTTCTTTCCAACCATCCCCATAATACTACCAGCTATGGGAAGAAGAATAAGAACAAATACTGAGAGTTCCCAATTTACTAGAAATAGTACGACAAAATAAATGACGATGATGAGTGGGTTTTTTACTAATATTTCCAAAGAACCTACCACGGAAGCATCTATGTCAGCAATGTCATTGCTCATGCGCGACATAATGTCGCCTTTTTTTTCCTCCGAGAAGAAGCCAATGGGTAGCGTTACTATCTTTTTGTAGATGGCATTGCGCAAATCGCGCATAACACCCACTTGGAAGAAGGCAATGAATAGTACGCTAAAATAGTATGCAATGACCTTTAAAAAAGTAAATAAAATAAGGACAAGCGAAAGCATAATGAGTGCTTTCACCTGTCCGTGTGCCATTACAAATTCGGTAACGTAGTAGTATAAGTTGTTTTTGAGTGCACCAAATAGTTCTGTAGCAGGTACATCCAATGACACTAACTGATATACATCGTTACGTGTTTTGAACAAAATTTCCAAAATCGGAACAAATAGCGCAAACGAAAACAAACTCAACAGTGTTGATAAACATCCAAAAAAGAATACCCCCAAGGCCTCTTTTTTATAGTTGGGCAGAAATCGTTTTAAAATTCCCAAAAATTTATTCATGGCGCTATCTGTCTAAATTGCATTAGATACCCGTGTACGAATAAGGCGAAATAGCGCGCAATTCTGCTTTTACTTCGTCCGATACGTTCAAACCTTCAATAAATTGAGCAATGGATTGTTCGTTTACTACATCGTTGGTACGGGTAAGCTCTTTTAAGGTTTCGTAAGGTTTTGGATAGTTTTCGCGACGCAAAATAGTTTGAATGGCTTCGGCTACTACGTTCCAGCAACCTTCTAAGTCTGCCTTAATGGCTTTTTCGTTCAATAATAGTTTGCCTAACCCTTTCATGGTGCTGGCAATAGCCAATACAGAGTGTGCCAAAGGTACACCAATGTTACGAATAACGGTTGAGTCGGTAAGGTCGCGTTGCAAACGTGAAACGGGCAATTTGTGTGCCAAGTGTTCCAAAATAGCGGTTGAGATGCCCAAGTTGCCTTCCGAGTTTTCGAAGTCGATAGGATTTACCTTGTGAGGCATGGCCGACGAACCCACTTCACCTGCTTTGATGGTTTGTTTGAAGTATTCCATCGAAATGTAGGTCCAGAAGTCGCGGTCAAGGTCAATGATAATGGTATTGATACGTTTAATAGCATCGAATACAGCAGCAAGGTGGTCGTAGTTCGAAATTTGGGTAGTCCATTGCTCACGTTCCAAGCCCAAGTATTGGCTGACAAAGTTGTTACCAAATGCTCTCCAGTCTTGTGCTGGGTATGCTACGTGGTGGGCGTTGAAGTTACCGGTAGCGCCACCAAATTTAGCGGTGTACTTAACGGTTTTAAGCATGTCCAATTGTTCTTCCAAACGGTAGGCAAAAACTTTAATTTCTTTGCCCAAACGGGTAGGAGATGCTGGTTGACCGTGGGTTTTAGCCAACATAGGTACTTCCTTCCAGTCTTCCGCAAATTGGTTCAATTTGGTAATTAACTCTTCTACGGCAGGGATAAAGATGTTAGCCAAACTTTCTTTTACCATCATGGGCACCGAAGTGTTGTTGATGTCTTGCGAGGTCAAACCAAAGTGGATAAATTCTTTGTAGTCGCTAAGACCCATTTCGTCAAATTTACCTTTGATAAAGTATTCAACGGCTTTTACGTCGTGGTTGGTTACTTTTTCGGTGTTTTTTACGGTTTCGGCATCTTCCAAGCTAAAGTTTTTGTAGATAGCACGAAGGCTTTCGAATAGGTTTTTGTCTACGCCTTGCAACTGTGGAACAGGAAGTTCGCACAAAGCAATGAAGTATTCAATTTCAACACGAACACGGTATTGAATCAATGCAAATTCAGAATAGTAAGGAGCCAACTCGCTTACTTTGCCACGGTAACGACCGTCAACAGGAGAAATAGCGGTTAAAATCGATAAATCCATACTTAATTTAAAAAAGGAGAAATGAGAATTGAGAAAGGAGAGTGCCCTTTCTCAACCCTCAAGTCTAGATTATTATAAGAACAAAAGTTGTGTAATAACGTAAATAGGTAACAAAACAATCAACGAGAATTTGAACATGTAGCCAAAGAAGCTTGGCATCTCAATTTTGTTTTGTTCTGCAATGGCTTTCACCATAAAGTTAGGACCGTTACCAATGTAGGTCATGGCACCAAAGAACACAGCACCCATCGAAATGGCTTTTAGTAGTAGTTCGTCGATACCAGCTACCAAACCAGGTAGGGTAGGATCTGCTACTAAACCGCCTGCAACGCTATGGAATGCTAGTGCAGTAGGAGCGTTGTCTAGGAACGAACTAAGCGCACCAGTAGCGTATACAAATTGCCATGGTTCTGTAATACCCAAGCTTGATGCGTTGGCTTTTAGGTAAAGTAGGGCAGGAGTCATGGTAGCAAAAATACCCACAAATAGTACAGCTACCTCAATAATAGGACCCCACGAATAGTTGTTTTCTTTGCGAATTTGTTGTTTGGTGGTAAACCACGATGCCAAAATAATAAGCACCAACACAATTTCACGAAGCAACTTTAAGTAAATAGGAGCGTGGTGATCGCCCATAGCAGGAATGGTACCAGGGTTAATGAATGCTACGGCGCAAACTACAGCTACCAAGTAAAGGAAGTTGATGTTGCCTGTAATCTTAATACTTGCTTGTTCGTTGCTGTCTTTCGCAATATCAGCAGCATCTTCTTTTTTGTACATAAAGGTATCTACAATAAAGTAAACCAATAGCAACAAAGCACCAGCAAATGCCCATTCAGGCACCATGCCCATGAACCAAGTAAATTCAGCACCTTTTAGGTAAAGCAGGAACAATGGAGGGTCGCCAAGTGGAGTAAGCAAACCACCGCAGTTAGCTACGGCTGCAATAAAGAACAAAATGGTGTGCACTTTGTGCTTGCGCTCTTTGTTGGTTTCGATAAGAGGGCGGATAAGTAGCATTGCTGCACCTGTTGTACCCATAATCGATGCCAATAAATAGCCGATACCCAAGAAAGTGGTGTTTACAATGGGTTTTGCAGCTAAGTTACCGCCAATGTGAATGCCACCTGTTACTGTAAATAGGGCGGTAAGCAAGATGATGAAAGGCACGTAGTCAAATACCATTTGGTGAATCAAATCGTCCGACATGCCGTTAAGGCACAACCAAATGGCAGTTGGTATGCCCAAAATAAGCGAAACAATTAGCTTGTTTCGGTTGTTTTCCCACCAGTGTTCAGCTACAAGTGGACCAATAGCAATGCATAGTAGCATGATTACAAAGGGAATCAACGCAAATACTGGAATTTCCATAATTGTTTAAAGTTTATAATTGATTTATTTTGAATATTAATCAAGCTTAAGCACCTCCATAAACGCCTTTTGTGGCACTTCTACGGTACCAATCTGTTTCATACGTTTTTTACCTTTCTTTTGTTTTTCCAACAGCTTGCGTTTACGCGATACGTCACCACCATAACACTTAGCTGTAACGTCTTTACGAACGGGTTTGATGGTTTCGCGCGCAATAATTTTTGAGCCAATAGCTGCCTGAATGGCAATTTCAAATTGTTGGCGTGGTATCAGCTCGCGCAATTTTTCGCACATTCTTCGGCCAATGGTAACTGCATTGTCAAAGTGGGTAAGGGTAGAAAGCGCATCCACGGGCTCGCCGTTTAGCAAAATATCCAATTTAATAAGGCGCGATGTTCTAAAACCGTTCATGTGGTAGTCGAACGATGCGTAACCTTTCGAAATGGATTTCAGTTTATCGTAAAAGTCGAACACAATTTCGCCCATGGGCATATCGTATGTTAGTTCGATACGGTTCGACGAAATGTATTCTTGCTTGATCAATTCGCCACGTTTGCCCAAACAAAGGGTCATGATTTGACCGATAAAGTCGGTTTTGGTAATGATCGATGCGCGGATGTATGGTTCTTCCACGTGGTCGATGAGCATTACGTCTGGCATGCCCGATGGGTTGTGTACTTCCAACTCTTCGCCCTTTTTGGTGAAGATGCGGTAGGGAACGTTGGGCACGGTGGTAATCACGTCCATGTTAAATTCGCGGTCCAAACGTTCTTGCACAATTTCCATGTGCAGCATGCCCAAGAATCCGCAACGGAAACCAAAGCCCAAGGCAGCCGACGATTCGGCTTGGAAAGTAAGTGCAGCATCGTTTAGCTGTAATTTTTCGATGGATGCACGTAAATCTTCAAAATCTTCGGTATTGATAGGATAGATACCTGCGAAGACCATAGGTTTTACTTCTTCAAAACCATCAATCGCACTTGTACAACCGTCGTTTACATGAGTAATGGTGTCACCTACACGAACTTCTTTTGAATTTTTGATACCCGAAATAATGTAGCCTACGTCGCCACATGAAAGCGATTTTTTAGGCTCCATATCGAGGCGCAAAACCCCAATTTCGTCGGCATAATATTGCTTGCCCGTATTCACAAACTTTACAAAATCCCCTTGATTGATGCTGCCGTTTACAATCTTCATGTAGGTAATAATGCCTCTAAACGAGTTAAAAACCGAGTCGAAGATAAGGCATTGCAAAGGAGCATTAGGATCACCCTTGGGTGGTTTGATGCGCTCTACGATGGCTTGTAAAATTTCAGGAACCCCCATACCCGTTTTACCGCTGGCGCGGATGATTTCTTCCCTTTTACAACCCAAAAGTTCTACGATTTGGTCTTCTACCTCGTCGGGCATGGCATTGTCCATGTCCATTTTGTTCATAATGGGGATGATTTCCAAGTCGTGCTCAATGGCCATGTAGAGGTTCGATATGGTTTGCGCTTGAATACCCTGGGTAGCATCCACAATCAGCAAAGCACCCTCGCATGCGGCAATCGAACGTGACACTTCGTAGGCGAAGTCAACGTGCCCTGGAGTGTCAATGAGGTTGAGTGTATATTTTTCGCCGTTAAGCGTATAATCCATCTGAATGGCATGGCTTTTGATGGTGATGCCACGCTCACGTTCCAAATCCATGTCGTCCAATACCTGTGCTTGCAAATCTTTGCCAGTTACCGTACGGGTTTCTTCCAGTAAACGGTCTGCCAAGGTACTTTTACCATGGTCAATGTGTGCAATAATACAGAAATTTCGTATGTGTTTCATTAATCCTTAAAATAAGAATACAAAGATAAAGAAAATTCGCTTTATTATAGCTATTTAAATATCAATTTATCCACAATTTGATATTATTAAATAATATATAAAAGGTGTGATGTTATATAGATTCTATGCTAATAAAGCTTGATATTTAATAATGTTTAATTACCTTTATCAACTCAATTAGGTTATAAAATCCTGTTATGAGTACTTTAAATGCTATAATGGAAAATATGGAATTTTAAATCATAAAGACTATGAAGCAAGAAATTAAACCACAAGATTTGGTGAAGTATGAAAAACATTACTCTGATAAAGGTTTGTGGGAAAAGATGCGCAAGGTAGCTCAAAAAGTAGGTTTGAAAACAACTTACATGGTTTTGTTGCTTTATTATGTTTTAAAAAGCGATGCTACTCCTGCAAAGTATAAGGCAATGATTTTAGGAGCGTTGGGATACTTTATTCTGCCACTTGATATGATTCCAGATGTGGTGCCGGTAGTTGGTTATTCTGATGATATTGCGGCTCTATCTGGTGTATTGTATGCTGTGATTAAATCAGTTTCGCCTGAAATAAAGTCACAGGCCAAGGCAAAGCTAGTTGAATGGTTTGGCGAATATAAAGAGACAGAAATTGTTGATGTCGTATAAATATGGTGGCTAATTAATTATCTTGTCTTAGGCTCATCAATCCCTTTGCTGTTAAAGTAATCCTCCAAGTGGTGGTTAAATTCCACTTTATCCATGCCTTGCCATGAGCGAACCAAATCGGTGATGTCTTCAAATTCCATGATTACTTTGCGGCGTGGGCAGAATAGTTTCCATAAGTTGGTAAACATAGTAGGGAAAATAGGAGGCGTTCCTTTGCGGCCGTAGCGGCTGGTGCTGCTGCCCCAAAGTCCTCTAATTTTTACGCCAATAACACGGGTTTCTTCGGGTAGTTGTTGTGCAATGGTATGTGCCATATTTCTGCCGCCCATGCTTTCTTTACCATCGGAGGTGCAATGTCCTGAAGGGTAGAAAATAACGGTTTTACCTGCTTTTAGCGCATCGTAGCACAAGCCGTTTAGCTGTTTGGCTTGCTCTAGTCCATTTCTGCTTTTGCGCAAATTAGGAACGCTGATGCTGTCGAATACACCCAAAATGCTTCTAAAAACGCCGTTGGCGAAAAATCTTTCATCAACAAATGGTTGCAAAGGGTAGTTGTATAGTTCAGAAAATAGCAACATAGGATCGATAACTGCCATGTGGGTGGGCCATACCAATTTATTGCCAGGATGGTCTAAACATGCGGTATTTACCAAGGTTACTTTATAGCGCATTCGAAACAAAGTTCTGAAAAATAAGCATACTCTTGCGCGTTTATCTGGAAATTTAGCCATAATCGTTGCTTTTTACATTTGTCTGCAAATATAATAAATATTAGCCTCGCTCATTTCTCTTTTTCTCATTTTTTTATTAACTTTGTACCCTAATTTTCTAACGCATTAGGTTATGGGAGGCTTTTTTGGCGCAATTTCCAAAAAAAACTGTTTGTCGGATGTGTTCTACGGCACCGACTATAATTCGCACCTAGGTACACGCCGTGCAGGTATGGCAACGTATTCTTCTGAATATGGAATTAAACGTTCCATTCACAACATTGAGGGTGCATATTTCCGTTCTAAATTTGAAGAAGGCTTGCCTAAATTTGGCGAACCAACCTCGGGTATCGGTGTGATTAGTGATACTGACGCTCAGCCAGTTATTATTCAGTCACATTTGGGCAGAATGGCAGTTGTGACGGTTGCGCGTATCGACAACTTTGACGAAGTAGAGCAATATTTGTTGGAAAATAAACATCATTTTACTGAATATAGTGGTGGTAAAACCAACCAAACAGAGATGATCGCTATCTTGATTTCGGAGGGTAAAACCTTGGAAGAAGGTGTGGCACACATGTTTGAAAAGATCAAGGGTTCTTGCTCGTTGCTGATTTTGCACGAAGATGGTACCATCTATGCAGTGCGCGACAAGTTGGGCAGAACACCCATCGTTATCGGTAAAAAAGATGGGGCAGTTGCTATTTCGAGCGAGTCCAGCGCATTCCATAACTTAGGTTATCAGTTGGATTATTTCGTAGGTCCTGGCGAAATCCTAAAAATTACTGCCGATGGATGGCAACAGTTAGCTCCTGCGGGCGATAAAATGCAAATCTGCTCATTCTTCTGGGTGTATTTTGGTTTCCCTTCGTGCGATTACGAAGGTATCAATGTAGATACGGTACGTTGTGCTATGGGAGAAGAGTTGGGTAAAAACGATGATACCGAAGCTGATTTTGTATGTGGTATTCCTGATTCAGGAATTGGTCATGCCATTGGTTATGCCATCGGTCGTAAGATTCCTTACAAACGTGGCATCCTAAAATACACACCTACCTGGCCTCGTAGTTTTACCCCTGCGCATCAATCCATGCGTAGCTTGGTGGCAAAAATGAAATTGTTGCCCAATCGACAAATGTTGGAAGGTCAACGCGTGGTATTCCTTGATGACTCCATTGTACGTGGCACACAGCTAAAAGGCAACTCACAAATGATGTTCAATTGTGGTGCTAAAGAAATCCACATGCGCATTGCTTGTCCTCCTATGGTTTATTCGTGCCGTTACCTTAACTTCTCATCGACACAAAACGACTTGGAGTTGATTACACGTAGCATCATCGAGCAGTTGGAAGGTAGTCACGACAAAAATTTGCAAGAATACGTCAATCCTGCATCGCCCAAATACCAACAAATGGTAGAAATTATGCGCCAACGTTTTGGAATGACATCGCTCAAATTCAATACGGTGGAAGATTTAATTAAGGCGATTGGATTGCCCAAAGAAAAAGTATGTACTCACTGCTTTGACGGAAGCAGCTATTACTAAGAAATATGTTTGAATCTCTTTCGGAGCGCTTAGAGCGTTCGTTTAAAATTTTAAAAGGCGAAGGTAAAATTTCGGAAATTAACGTTGCCGAAACCCTTAAAGATGTGCGCAAAGCGCTGTTGGATGCCGACGTAAACTACAAAACCGCTAAAACTTTTACCGATACTGTAAAAGCTAAAGCCATGGGTATGGATGTGATTCATTCACTCAAGCCCCAACAGCTGATGGTCAAAGTAGTGCACGACGAACTTACTGCCTTGATGGGTGGTACCCACGCTGATTTGCAGCTAACGGGTTCGCCTTCGGTTATTTTGATGGCAGGTTTGCAAGGTTCTGGTAAAACTACCTTTACGGGTAAGTTGGGTAACTTGCTTAAAAATAAAAAAGGTCGTCGCCCTTTGTTGGTGGCTTGCGACGTATATCGTCCTGCTGCTATTGAGCAATTAAAGGTATTGGGCGAGCAACTTTCGATTCCTGTTTACAGCGAGTTGGATAGCAAAAATCCTGTTGATATTGCATTGCATGCTATTGCTGAAGCCAAGAAAAATAGCAACGACGTAGTCATTGTCGATACCGCTGGTCGTTTGGCGGTAGATGAGGCCATGATGAACGAAATTGCAGCTATCAAGGCAGCGATCAATCCTCACGAAATCCTATTCGTGGTCGATTCGATGACCGGTCAGGATGCAGTGAATACCGCCAAAGAATTCAACGACCGATTGGACTTTACGGGTGTTGTATTGACCAAATTGGACGGTGATACCCGTGGTGGTGCTGCGCTTTCGATTCGTTCGGTGGTTGAAAAACCCATTAAATTTGTCGGTATCGGCGAAAAAATGGATGCGTTGGATGTATTCCACCCAGCGCGTATGGCCGACCGTATTTTAGGCATGGGCGACATTGTGTCGTTGGTAGAAAAGGCTCAAGAGCAATACGACGAAGCCGAAGCACGTAAGCTGTCGAAAAAAATTGCCCAAAATCAGTTTGGATTTGACGATTTCTTGAATCAAATTCAACAAATCAAGAAGATGGGCAACATGAAAGACCTTATCTCTATGATTCCAGGGGTAGGAAAGGCGTTGAAAGATGTGGATATCAAAGACGATGCTTTCAAGCACATCGAGGCGATTATCCAATCTATGACACCCTACGAACGTGCCAATCCACAAGTGTTGACTCCATCGCGCAAGCAACGTATTGCCAATGGTAGTGGTAGAACCCTTCAGGAAGTAAACCGCTTGATCAAACAATTTGACGATATGCGTAAAATGATGCGCATGGTACAAAATAATAAAGGTAAGTTGCCTTTTAAACGTAGATAATAAATAGTCGCAAGTCACAAGTCGAAGGTCAAGGTATCAACGACTCAACGCCTAAACGACTCAACGCCTAAACGCCTAAACGACTAAACCATGAATATAATTGACGGAAAAGCAACAGCAGAACAAATTAAAGCAGAGATTGCTGCTGAAGTAAAAGAAATTGTAGCAAACGGAGGCAAACAACCTCATTTGGCAGCCGTATTGGTGGGCCATGACGGTGGTAGTGAAACTTACGTAGCCGCTAAATGCAAAGCTTGCGAGGTTTGCGGGTTTAAATCTACCTTGATTCGCTACGAAAGCGATGTAACCGAAGAAGAATTGTTGGCTTGCATCGATCGTTTGAACAAAGACGAAGATATTGACGGATTTATTGTGCAATTGCCTTTGCCAAAGCACATTTCTGAGCAAAGAATCATCGAGGCCATTGACTATAAAAAAGACGTGGACGGATTCCATCCTATCAACGTAGGTCGTACTTCAATTGGTCTTCCTGCTTTTGTCTCGGCTACTCCTGCTGGTATTTTGGAGTTGCTTAAACGTTACGAAATTCCTACACAAGGCAAACATTGCGTGGTGTTGGGTCGTAGCAATATTGTGGGCAAACCTGTTGCTTCGTTGATGATGCAAAAAGGTTATCCTGGCGATGCTACTGTTACCGTATGTCATAGCCGTTCGGTGGATTTGAAAGAGCAATGCCGCAAAGCCGATATCATCATTGCTGCTTTGGGTAGCCCCGAATTTGTTACTGCCGACATGGTAAAAGAGGGTGCTGTTATCATCGACGTGGGTACCACTCGCGTGCCTTCGACCGCTACCAAATCGGGCTTTAAACTAACGGGCGACGTTAAATTTGACGAAGTAGCGCCCAAATGCTCGTACATTACTCCCGTTCCTGGTGGCGTAGGTCCAATGACCATCTGCTCGTTGATGATCAATACCTTGCACGCAGGCAAAAAAACATATTATAAATGACATTTTACGATTTAGGACTCCATCCCGATATTGTATCGGGAATTACCGAAATAGGATTTGAACAACCTTCGCCCATTCAGGCGGAGGTTATTCCGTTTGTATTGAACCACTCACAAGATATTGTGGGCTTGGCACAAACAGGTACAGGCAAAACCGCTGCGTTTGGCTTGCCCATGTTGCATCTAACCAATACCACTCAATCAGTAACCCAATCGCTGGTATTGGCTCCCACACGCGAACTTTGCGTGCAAATTGCAGGTGAATTGCGCAAATACAGCGCCAAAATGCCAGCTATCCGCATTGTAGCGGTGTACGGAGGTGAGGATATTCGCAAACAGCTCAAAGAATTAGACAAAACCCCACATATTTTGGTGGCAACGCCTGGTCGTTTGATTGACTTGATGCACCGAGGCAAGGTCAGCCTACAACAAGTGAACTATTTGGTGTTGGATGAGGCCGACGAAATGCTGAACATGGGTTTTGTGGACGATATTACTGAAATTTTGGAGCAAACTCCAGCATCGCGTCGCACTTTGCTGTTTTCGGCTACCATGCCGCAAGAAATTGCCAATATTGCCAAAAATTACATGCACGATGCGCACGAAATTGCAGTGGGCAAGCGTGGCGAGGCTGCTCAACGCGTTGAGCATTACTTTGTGCTGACCAAAAATACCATGCGCTACGAGGTGTTAAAGCGCATTTTGGACTACTATCCATCCATTTACGGCATTGTATTTTGCCGCACTCGTATGGAAACCAAAGAGGTGGCAGAAAAATTGATGATTGATGGCTACAATGCCGATGCTTTGCACGGTGATTTGTCGCAATCGCAACGCGATGCGGTGATGAATAAATTCCGCATCAAGCACTTGCAAATTTTGGTAGCTACCGACGTGGCTGCTCGTGGTTTGGATGTGAACGATTTGACCCACGTTATTCACTATGTATTGCCCGATGATAAAGAAACCTACACGCATCGCAGTGGTCGTACGGGTAGGGTGAACAAAGAGGGAATTTCGATTGCATTGGTAACGCCTCGCGAAAAGATGTCGATCAAAAGCATTGAGAAAGCCATTAAGCGTGAATTTATGCCGATGGAAATACCTTCGGGTATGGCCGTTTGCCAGCGTCAGCTGATGCACTTGCTTATTCAAATGGGACAAGTGACCATGCATCCCAAATTGCATAAATTGTTGCCCGATGCCTACGAAGTGCTGAAGGATGTGAGCAAGGAAGAGTTGATAGCGCAGCTGATTTCGGTAAAATTCAATCCATTGTTGGCGTACTACGAAAATGCGGTCGATTTGCAAGCCATGATGCGCAAAGAGCCCAAAGAGGAGGTAAAACCATCGCGCCGACAAATGCGCCAAGCCGACAAAGGCAATACGTTGCGCCTGAAAATCAACAAAGGTAAAAACGATAAGATGGATCCACGTCGCCTGTTGGGACTTATTAACGATGTAGTGGGCGATCGCAGCCTGTCTATTGGCGATATCGATATTTCCTCTAAATTTACCTTCTTCGATGTACCTAAAAGTGCGGTAGAGCAGGTGATGGTTGCTTTCCAAACTAGCAAACGCGCCCGCGGCGTCGTTGTCGCACTCGTCAAAGGAGAGCAAGGCGCTAAGAAAAGGAGAAATGAGGGTGGAGATGTAAGAAAACGAGGCAAAGGTAGAGGTTAAGTTACCCCGAAGGGGTATTCCTTATTTGTAACCCTGTGTTAAGGGAGCGCAGCGACCGCAACACAGGGTTACAACGGAGAATGATCCTATCCCTCGTGGATTTAAACGTCGATAAAAAATATTGCAATCTGTGCGCAGATTGCAATATTTTTTTTATATTTGTGATTCTTAAAGTTAAGATGTAGCAATGGCAAAGAAACAGGCAAAAAAGAAGAAACGCACGTGGTTGGGATACATTTGGTTGGCGCTGGTGGCTGCTTTGGCAATGGTAGCGTTGCTGTTTGTGTTGATTGCCCATGGCGTTATTGGCTACATTCCTGATATCGAAGAACTTCAAAATCCCAAAAATAAATACGCTTCTGAATTGTACACCTCTGATGGTGTTATTTTTGGTCGCTATTTCTACGGAAAAGACAACCGTGTTGCCGTTGGCTACGAACAAATTGCACCCGTATTGATTGATGCCTTGCAAGCTACCGAAGATATTCGTTTCTACGAGCATGCTGGTATTGACGGTCGTGCCTTGTTCCGTGCTGTGGTAAAACGTGGCATCATGGGACAAAAAAGTGCTGGTGGTGGTAGTACCGTTACCCAACAGTTGGCAAAATTGTTGTATTCGCCTACTGCCGAAAATATTTTCCAACGTGCCCTTCAAAAACCCATTGAGTGGGTGATTGCGGTGCAATTGGAACGCTACTACACCAAAGAAGAAATCTTGACCATGTATTTCAATCAGTTCGATTTCTTGAACAATGCAGTAGGTATTAAATCGGCAGCGCAAATCTATTTCAATACCACACCCGACCAACTCAATATCGAGCAAGCTGCTATGTTGGTGGGTATGCTACAAAATCCATCCTACTACAATCCACGCCGTTTCCCAGAACGTACCCTTACCCGTCGTAACAATGTGCTCAACCAAATGGAAAAATACGAGTTCATTACGCCAGAAGTGTGCGATTCGTTGAAACAGTTGCCCATCGAATTGCAATTCCGCTCGAGCGACCACAAAGCAGGTATCGCTCCCTATTTCCGCGAATATTTGCGTCAAATCATGACGGCTAAGGAACCTAAACGCAAAAACTATGCTTCATGGCAAGATCAAAAATTCAAGGAAGATTCTTTGGCATGGGAAACCAATCCATTGTTTGGCTGGTGCAATAAAAATCGTAAACCCGATGGCAGTACCTATAGCCTTTATACCGATGGTTTGCGCATCTATACCACCATCGATTCGCGCATGCAACAGTATGCCGAAGAAGCGGTATCAGAGCACGTAAGTGGCTATTTGCAAACTGCATTCTTCAAAGAAAAACGTCGCAAATCGTATGCGCCTTTCTCCAATAAAGTAACCAAAGCCGAAATCAAATCCATTTTGGAACGCACCAAACGTCAGTCGGAACGCTATAACAAAATGCGTCGTGCAGGTGCATCGCAAGCCGAAATCGATAAGGCATTTTCTACTCCAGTTGAAATGTCGGTGTTCAACGGCAAGCAATACGTAGATACCGTAATGTCTCCTATGGATTCGATTCGTTGGGATAAGTATTTCTTGCGATGCGGCTTTATGTCGATGAACCCCATCAACGGTCATGTGAAGGCATACGTAGGTGGTCCCAATTTTTCGGCTTTTCAATACGATATGGTTACCCAAGGCAAACGTCAAGTGGGCTCAACTATTAAACCTTATCTTTATACATTGGCGATGGAAGAGGGCATGGAACCTTGTACCACCGTACCCAATATTCAACCTACATTCCATTTGCCTTCGGGCGATGTGTGGGCACCCCGCAACGAATCCACCAAGAAAATTGGCGAAATGGTGACCTTGCGATGGGCATTGTCGCAATCGAATAACTGGATTTCGGCATATTTGATTCGTGAATTCTCGCCCCAATCGTTGGTGAAGTTGATGCATTCGTTCGGTATTCAAAGCTATTTGGATCCTGTGGTGTCGCTTTGCTTGGGACCTGCCGAAGTGTCGGTTAAAGAAATGGTGGATGCTTATACTACCTTTGTTAATAAAGGTATCCGTATCGAACCCGTTTACGTGACTCGCATCGAAGATAACAGAGGTAACCTCATTACACAGTTTACGCCACAAATGTACGAAATCATCAGCGAAGAAACTTCGTACAAAATGTTGGGTATGCTGAAAGCCGTAATTAACGAAGGAACGGGTGTTCGTTTGCGCTATCGCTACCAATTTAAAGGGGATATTGGTGGTAAAACCGGTACAACCCAGAATAACTCGGATGGTTGGTTTATTGGTGTAACTCCCGAATTGGTGTCGGGTGCTTGGGTAGGTGGCGAAGACCGCTCGATTCACTTCGATAGCATGAAAGAAGGGCAAGGTGCTTCCATGGCATTGCCTGTGTGGGCGTTGTACATGCAAAAAGTATATGCAGATACCTCGTTGGGCTATGCCGATACCACGCATTTCGATATCCCAGAGCATTACTTGAAGCAATACAATTGCGACGAACGTGCCGCTGTGTCAAGCAGCCAGTCATCGGACGATATTTTTGGACTATAATTTATATAACCATAAACATTAAATACCAAAACAATGAAAATTCACTTTAGTATTAAGTATTTTACCCAATGGGGACAAAACATGGCAGTGTTGGGTAATCTACCTCAATTAGGAGCCAATGATCCAGCTAAAGCTGTGTTCATGAACTTTCAGTGGAAAGAAAATTGGTCGTACAGCATCGAGGTGGATGCTACCGAACCATTTGAGTTGAACTACCGCTACTTGCTCAAAGACAACAACGGTTTGGATAATTTTGAATGGGGAACTGACCGTGCCATTATGGTAGATCCTGCCGCTCAAACCGATTTGTATTTGTACGACACTTGGAACAACCCAGGCGCTATCGAAAATGTATTCATGACATCGCCTTTCCAAGATGTGCTTTTCAAAGATAACTACATTCCAGTAAAAGCATCGTTGAAGAAAAAATACACCCACATTTTCCGTGTAAAAGCACCTTTGTTGAAAAAAGGCGAATCGCTTTGCTTAGTGGGTAACGTAAAAGCTTTGGGTGCATGGGACGGCGCAAAATGCCTACCTATGAGCAACGAAAACAGCCCATGGTGGAGCGTAAAAGTGGATTTATCGAAAACCAAAGAAGATGGCGTAAGCTACAAATATGCCATTTATGACTTGGAAGACAAAACCTTCCGCTATTTCGAAAATGGTCCTGACCGCTATGCGCCTGTAACAGGCGACGGCAAGGCCCTTACCATCGTTACCGATTGCTTTGCTAACTTCTACAACCAATCGTTCCACGGTGCTGGTGTGGGTATTCCTGTGTTTAGTATCCGTACCCAAAACAGCTTTGGTGTAGGTGACTTTGGCGATATTAAACTATTGGTGGACTGGGCAGCAAAAGTAGGCTTGAAATTGATTCAACTATTGCCTTTGAACGACAGTAACGGTACGCATACCATTGCCGATGTGTTGCCTTACGCAGCTATCACCGCATTTGGTTTGAACCCCTTGTTCTTGAACTTGCTAAAAATGGGTAAATTGTCTGACGAAAACCCATTGATGCAAGAATACTACGGCAAACAACAAGCCCTTAACGCATCGCCATTGGTTGAATTTATGGACGTTATCGGCTACAAATACGCATATGCTAACGCGCTTTACTACCAAGAAAAAGATAAATTCTTGGCAAGCGAAGAGTTTAAACAATACTTTGAAGATAACAAATACTGGTTGGTAGCTTATTCTGCTTTTTGCGCTATGCGCGACGAATTTGGTACTTCTGACTATACCAAATGGGGCGAATATGCTGTATATAGCGAAGAAAAAGTACAACAATACATCAATTCGCACTACGACCAAGTAGCTGTTAACTACTTCATCCAATACCACTTGCACGTACAATTGTTGGAAGCTACCCAATATGCACACGAACACGGTATTATCGTAAAAGGTGATATTCCAATCGGTGTAAACCGCAATGGGGTAGATACCTGGGTAAATCCAGAGCTATTCAACATGGATATGCAAGCGGGTGCTCCACCTGACATGTTTGCCATCAAAGGTCAAAACTGGGAACTTCCTACCTACAACTGGGAAAAAATGGAAGAAACTGGCTTTGCTTGGTGGCGTCAACGTTTTGCTCAAATGAGCAACTATTTCGATACATTCCGTGTTGACCACATTTTGGGCTTCTTCCGTATTTGGCAAATCCCATACGAACACGAAGAAGGTATTATGGGCTACTTGAACCCATCTATTCCTGTGCACATCAACGAGTTTGCAGAAAAAGGCATCCGTTTCGACTACAACCGTTTCTGCTTGCCATTCATTACCGATGCTGTGCTTTGGGAAATCTTTGGCGACGATGCTCCATGGGTAAAAGCCAACTGCATTGACATCTTCGACGGCTGGATTTTGCGTCTAAAACCCATCTGCGATACCCAGAAAAAAGTGGAAGAAATGTTCCAAAAAGGCATTATTTCCGAAAAAATCAAATACGGCATCTTCGACCTTATCTCTAACGTGTTGTTCTTTGAGGTAAAAGGTTCTAACGGCACTCAATTCTATCCTCGTTATGGCATGCAAGTGCTTACCACTTTCCGCTACTTGGATAGCCATATTCAACGTAAAATTGAAGAATTGTATGTGGATTACTTCTACCGTCGTCAAGATGGTCACTGGAAATACTCGGCACTTCGCAAATTGCCAGCGCTAAAACGCAGCACCAACATGATGATTTGTGGCGAAGACTTGGGTATGATGGCAGATTGCGTGACCAGTGTGATGAACGAATTGGGCATTTTGAGCCTCGAAATTCAACGTGCGCCCAAAATTGATACCATTGAATTCTTCCACCCAGCTGATGCTAAATATTTGTCGGTAGTAACTCCTTCTACCCACGACATGAGTACCATTCGTGGTTGGTGGGAAGAAAAACCAGATGTTACCCAACGCTTCTACAACCAACAACTAGGCCACTGGGGTCAAGCTCCTTACTTTGCTGAATGGTGGGTATGCCGCGATATTTTGGTGCAACACCTATATTCGCCAGCCATGTGGGCGATCTTCCAAATTCAAGACTTGTTCAGCATTTCGGATGCTATGCGTCGCGAAAATCCGAACGACGAACGCATCAACGTGCCATCGAATACCAAAAACAGCTGGCGCTACCGCATGCACATGACCATGGAGGATTTGATTAACAATGATGCATATAATGCTGAGTTAAAGAACTACATCAAACAAGCTGGTCGTTAAAAAAAGAGGCGTAAGCCTCTTTTTTTATGTCGAAAGTCAAAAGTCGAAGGTCAAAAGTTGTAGGGACGCACGGTCGTGCGTCCGTGCCCCAAAACCGCACCGCCTCAACGACTCACAGCCTCACCGTCTAAATAACTCAACACCGCATCATCAATAAATTTATCAACAATATTTGTTTTGTGCAATAAAAAATATTACATTTGTGTTTCGAAGTATAGTTTGTGGAAGCTATGTTTAAGAACTACTTTGCAACGTTTACATTGGTGTTGATTTTGGTTTTGCCGTCGTGTGTTACGCCGCGCAAGACCCGTTATTTGCAAGAACCAGATAAATACGTTCCAGCATATCCAGAATACCATACACCTGCAGATTATCAGGTGATGAAGAGCGATGAATTGAACATTCGTGTCATTACGCTTGATCCCGAATCGCGTAAAATCTTTAATCCATCCACAGAATCCTCTTCAACCACACTGGCATCGGCCTACAAAGGGTTATATACCTACACCGTGTACGATGACGGAACCATCGATTTCCCTTATTTAGGAGCCATCGAAGTGGCTGGAAAAACTACCCGCGAAATTAAAAAGGAAATAGAAGCAAGATTGAGCGACTACGTGAAAGATTGCACGGTAGAAGTTCGTTTGGTGAATGCATACTTTAACTTGTTGACCGAACAAACAGCATCGCGCCATGCGTTGAACAAAGAAAAAATGACCATCTTCGAAGCCTTGGCAGTAGGAGGGGACTTGGGACGTTATTCGGACCGTAAACACGTAAAAATCTTGCGTCAACTGCCATCGGGCGAAACCGTCATTAAAGAATTCGATATTCGAAGCAAAGATATTTTAGGAAGTGAATATTATTACATCCAACCCAACGATATCATCTATGTAAAAGCCTTTAAAGGACAATTCTTCCGTGTGGATTCGTTCCTTACCGCCATTGGCGTAACATCGGCTACCATTTCGTTTGGCTTGTTGGTATGGCAAATTGTAAAAGTATGTATGAACGTTGCATCGGGTGGCAATTCGGCTACCGCACCATAGTACGTGTTGGCGTGGCTTTGTTGTGGCTTTTGTTGGCAAGTTCGTGTATTACCAACAAAAGCATGACTTATTTGCAAGATAGCGATAAGTTGCCACAATATCCCAAAACACCTTATACGTACTACCGTATTCAAAAAAATGACCAGTTGGTACTTCGTTTAATCAGCTTGAACGAGGATGCTACGGCTATCTTTAACATGGGCGCCACGAGTTCAACCTCGGCAACTGGTTATACCTATCGTGTCTATGAAGATGGCACCATTGATATTCCTTTTGTAAACAATATCCCAGTGGTAGGCTTGACCTTGCGCGAAGCTTCTAAGGTGATTGAAGCGAAGTTGAAAGAATTTGTACCCGATGCTATGGTCAAAGTGGCGTTGGCGAACGATAACTTTTATATCTTGGGAATTTCTGGCAAAGGAGCATATCCGCTCTACAAAGAAAAACTCAACATCTTCCAGGCCCTTGCGCTAACAGGTAGCATGGCAACCAATGCTGATCGCAAGCGTGTAAGGTTGATTCGCCCCAATCCAGATGCAGGACGCCCCATTGTCAAAGAATTTGACCTGCGCACATCGTCCATTATCGACTCCGAATACTACTACGTACAACCCAACGATGTTTTGTACATAGGACCCATTAAGGGCGATTTCTGGAAGATCGAAAATTATAGTTCGGCGGTAGGTACGTTGAGTACTTCGCTCAACTTTTTGGTAACAGTACTCAATTTAGGTTTGATGTTTAAATAGTAAAGTGGTATGGAACAGACCAGTCAATATAAAAACCCAGATCAGTTTTCAGAAGAAAGCGAAGAGATTTCTTTTGATTATCGTACATGGATTATTCGCATACTTAAGGGGTGGTATTTTTTTGTCATCTCTTTGATTGTATGTATGGGGATAGCTTACCTGCAAAATCGCAGTTGGAAACCCGTTTATAAAACCAATGCATTGGTGATTATTGAAGATAGCAAAGGCTATTTAGGATCGCAAGCCATGCTGTTGCAAGGGTTCGGTGCCGAAAAAGCCTATCGCAATGTCAACAACCAGGTGATTATGTTTGGTTCACATGACATCATCCAACGTACTGTCGAAAAACAACCCGATTTGCTGTTGGATTACTACTCATTGGGACGTTTCCGTCAAACCAACTTGTACAAACAATCACCCATTAAGATTACTCCTACCTACATCTCGCCCGAATCGTACGAGCGCGAATTTGTGTTCACCGATATGGGAGATGGTACCTACGAAATTACCGCTTCCGAAACCAACTCGCAATCGGAATTTTTCTGCAAAGGCAAGTATGATGAACCATTGGAAACCTCTTCCTTCTTTTTGACCATTGAAAAATCGCAGCTATACCGTTCTAACTTCTCGATTGGCTTTAAATTGCATACCCTCGAAACCATTGTGGGCCAGTATTCGGCACGCTTGTCGTTCGAATTTATCATGACGGGTGCCTCGGTGGTAGAAGTGTCGGTAACGGGCGAGGTGCCTCAACGTGATGCGGACTTTATCAACGGTTTGTGCGATGAATTTTTGGCAGACAACCTTTCGCGTAAGAACGATGCCGCTATCAAAACCATTGACTTTATCAATGACCAATTGGAGCAGCTGTCTGATTCGTTGCGCCTATCGGAAGATCGACTCAAGGCCTACAAGGCAGACAACTTTGTTGTGGCATCCTCTGGCGGTAGTTCTGTTATGGCACAATATACCCAAATTGATGCCAAGCAAACCGAAATGCGCCTCAAAGAGTCGTATTTGAACTATCTGACCAACTACTTGCAAAGCAACGTGGAAGACGGTGCCATCATTGCACCTGCCAATTTGGGTGTAACCGATTCTAATTTAACGACCATGGTGCAAGCATACACCGAATTGCAACTAAAACGCAAGGAAGTAGGCGAAAAGAGTCCTTTGTATGCCAAATATTCGCGCGAATTGGATGCCCTTAAAGAACAAATGTTTGAGTCGCTCAAAAATATGCAGGTGGCATTGGATATCCAGAAAAAAGACTTGGCAGAGCGTGCCGAAGCGGTGGTGGCAGAAATGCGCCAATTGCCCTACAAAGAGCAACAGCTGCTCAAAATTCAGCGTGAATTTAAAATCAACGACGATTACTATACCTTCTTGATGCAAAAACGTGCAGATGCGCAAATTCAAAAAGCATCTAACTCGCCCGATAACATTATTTTGGACCGTGCCCGTGTAGCATCCTTGATCAATGGCGGACAAAAGAGTAAGCGCTACAGCACTTTCTTGCTCATTGCGTTGGCGGTGCCCGCTGCTTTTATTGTGTTGCGTGAACTGTTGTACCCATCTGTACGTACCGAAACGGAAATTACCAAACTGTCGGGAGGCTTGTACAACATCATTGCCATGATTCGTCGCACCAACATTGAGCATCCTGTGGTGGTGGACAAATACCCCAAATCGTCGGTAGCAGAGGCGTTCCGTATCATTCGTACGCATTTGGCGCTCTATATGCCTGCCGATAAAACCAGCTTCTCGCTCATGGTGAGTTCAACCCAATCGGGCGACGGTAAAACATATATGTCGGTCAATATGGCTGCTGTATATGCGATGACGGGCAAGAAAACCTTGTTGGTGGACTTTGACTTGCGCAAACCTTCTGTGATGGCCACTTTGTCGGTGCCAGCCAACAGGGGATTGGTGAACCATTTGTTGGGACAAATCAGCTTGGAAGATGCCATTGTACAACATCCTGACTATAAATTCGATATTTTGCCAGTAGGGGTCATTCCTCCTAATCCTGCCGAATTGATGGCTTCTGACAAAATGAAAGAGTTGATTGAACGCTTGAAGCAAGAATATACCTACATTGTATTCGATACATCGCCAGTTGGCTTGGTCGGCGATATTTACCCCATTGTAGGTCAAATGGACCATATTCTGTATTCGGTGGCTTGCGAAAAAACCAACAAAAACCTATTCAAGAGTACCATCAAGCAAATGGCATCGCGTGGCATTCGTCATGTATCCATTGTGTTCAATAACGTCAACTTGAAGAAGATGGAATATTCATCGTACTATCAAAATAACTATGGTATGTTTACGGGTTATACCTCCAACGGGTATAAGGGTTACATCAATGCAACCCGTCAGCACCAACAAGGCTACTATTTTGATGATGCGGAAATGGAAACATGAGAGTAAGCGAGAGCAGAAGCAATGCTTGCATTGATTATGCCGAGCAGGAGCATGTTCATGAGTGCGGAGCACGAATAGTCAGTAGTCGCTTCGCGACGCCTAAACGACTAAACAATTAAACAAACTATATGGAAAAGAAAATTGCAGTTATTGGTCAAGGCTACGTAGGTTTGCCTTTGGCCATTGAATTTGGTAAAAAATACAGAACTTTGGGTTTTGACATCAATGCAGCACGTATTGCTGAATTGGAAAGTGGCGAAGACCACACCAAGGAAGCCGATTTGGCAGCCATGAAAGAGGCTACCGATTTGTACAAAAACAATACCGGTATTGGTTTGAGCTTTGCTTGCTACCCCGAAAAGTTGAAAGACTTTAACGTGTTCATTGTGAGTGTACCTACGCCTATTGACGAGTTCAATAACCCCGATTTGACCCCACTTTTGAAAGCTTCTGCTATGTTGGGTGGTGTATTGAAAAAAGGCGATATTGTTATTTACGAAAGTACCGTCTATCCCGGTTGTACCGAAGAAGACTGCGTTCCTGTGTTGGAAAAATTCTCGGGTTTGAAATTTAACGAAGATTTCTTCTGCGGCTATTCGCCTGAACGCATCAACCCAGGTGACAAAGTAAATACCCTTACTACCATCAAGAAAATTACTTCGGGTTCTACCCCCGAAATTGCTGACGTGGTAGATGCGCTTTACAACAGCATTTTGAAAAACGGTACCCACCGTGCGCCTAACATGAAGGTAGCCGAAGCGGCGAAAGTCATTGAAAATACCCAACGCGACATCAACATTTCGTTTATGAACGAATTGGCACTGATTTTTGACCGCATTGGCATTGATACCAACGATGTGATTGAAGCAGCTGGTAGCAAATGGAACTTCTTGAAATACCGTCCTGGTTTGGTAGGTGGTCACTGCATTTCTGTAGACCCTTACTACTTGGCACACAAAGCCAACGCCATGGGTTATCACCCACAAGTTATTTTGAGCGGTCGTCGCGTTAACAACAGCATTGCCAACTTTATTGCGCAAAAAACCATGAAGTTGATGATACAAGCCGACCACAAAATTAAAAACGCTAACATTCTTTTGTTGGGTATTACCTTTAAAGAAGATTGCCCCGATATGCGTAACTCTAAAGTAATTGACATTTACAACGAACTAAAAGACTTTGGTGTGAATGTAGATGTTTACGACCCATGGGCAGACCCAGCAGAAGTAAAAGAAGAATACGGCATTGAATTATTGCCCAAAGTAAACAAAGGTAAACATTACCAAGCCGTTATTGCTGCCGTATCGCACCGCGAGTTCTTTGATTTTGACTTTGCTCACTTCAAAGATAACGGAGCTGTCATCTTTGACGTTAAAAACTTTGTACCACGCGACGTAGTGGACGCAAGATTGTAAAAAAATGAAAATCGCGATTGTAGGTACCAGTTATGTAGGTTTGGTTTCGGGAACGTGTTTTGCCGAAATTGGAACTGACGTAACATGTGTAGACGTAGATGCTAAAAAAATTGAAAGAATCAAGGCTGGTGATATTCCTATCTATGAACCAGGGCTTGAGGATATGGTGAAGCGTAATGTTGCAGCAAAACGTTTACATTTTACTACTAGTTTAAAAGATATTTTACCAGAAGTAGATGTTGTTTTTAGTGCTGTAGGCACACCTCCAGATGAAGATGGAAGTGCAGACCTTAAATATGTTCTTGAAGTAGCAAAAACAGTAGGCGAAAATATCAATCACTATACACTGCTAGTCACTAAAAGTACAGTACCAGTAGGCACTGCTCAAAAAGTGAAGGCAACCATACAAGCAGAACTGGACAAAAGGGGAGTAGAGGTACCTTTTGATGTGGCTTCGAACCCTGAATTTTTAAAAGAAGGGGCAGCGATTAAGGACTTTATGAGTCCCGACCGTGTGGTAATAGGCGTGGAAAGTGAAAAAGCAAAGGAACTAATGACGAAACTTTATCGTCCTTTCCTTCTAAATAATTTTAGAGTGCTTTTCATGGATATACCTTCTGCCGAAATGACCAAATATGCTGCAAACAGCATGCTTGCCACCCGTATCAGCTTTATGAACGACATTGCCAATTTGTGTGAATTAGTGGGGGCTGATATCGATATGGTGCGCAAAGGAATTGGTAGCGATGCCCGTATAGGTAATAAATTTCTTTATGCGGGTTGTGGTTATGGTGGTTCTTGTTTCCCCAAGGACGTAAAAGCCTTGGTGCAAACCGCACAACAAATGGGGTATCCCATGCATTTGTTGCAAGCTGTTGAAAGCATTAATGAAGCCCAAAAAGAAGTTCTTTACAATAAAGTTTATAAAGCATTTGCAGGTGACTTGCGTGGCAAAACTATAGCTATTTGGGGCCTAGCATTTAAACCTAATACAGATGATATGCGCGAAGCACCATCGTTGGTTTTAATTAAGAAGTTACTAGAAAGAGACGTAAAAGTACGTGTTTATGACCCTATAGTAAAGCATCTAGACCTAGATATAGAAACAGATAATCTATATTATGCAAACGACGCATACGATGCTGTACAAAATGCTGATGCCATCTGCCTTGTAACAGAATGGCAAGAATTCCGCCTTCCAAATTGGGAACTGATCAAACAACAAATGCATACGCCCCTCGTTATCGATGGCCGAAACATATACGATAAAAAAGAATTAATTAACCTTGGATTTAAATACTTGGGTATAGGAAAGTAACTATGGAAAATTGGACTACCGTTATTAAACCCCAGAACCGCCTGTGGGAAGTAGATTTTAAAGAATTATGGCGCTACCGCGATTTGTTTGTGATGTACGTAAAGCGCGACATCATTACCCAATACAAACAAACCATTTTGGGGCCTCTTTGGTTCCTAATTCAGCCAGCGCTTACTACCATTATGTACATGGTGGTGTTTGGTGGTATTGCAGGTATCCCTACCGATGGTATTCCACAACCCATGTTCTACTTAGCAGGTATTTGTATTTGGCAATACTTTGCCGATTGTTTGAACAAAACCTCGCAAACCTTTATCTCTAATCAAAATATTTTTGGTAAGGTGTATTTTCCACGTTTGGTAGCACCTTTATCTACAATAACGGCAGGTTTGGTAAAATTGTTTATTCAATTCCTGCTTTTTGCTATCGTATATGTTTATTTTGTTTGTACAGGGGTAGATGTTTGCCCTAACTGGTATGCTTTGTTATTCCCTGTGCTTATCGTGTTAATTGCAGGCCTGGCATTGGGCTTTGGTATCATAGTCTCGTCACTAACCACCAAGTACCGCGACTTAACCATTCTGTTTACCTTTGTGGTACAACTTTGGATGTATGGGACACCTGTTATCTATCCTTTGAGCACTATTACCAACAATACACTCAAATTTGCTATGATGCTAAACCCTATCACCGCCATTGTTGAAACTTTCAAATTTGGCTTCTTAGGAGTAGGAGAGTTCTCTTGGGGGCTTCTTGCCTATAGTTTTGGTTTTATGCTTGTGGTATTGACCATTGGTATAGTGATATTTAATAAAGTTCAACGTTCATTCATGGATACAGTGTAGTTATGAGTACAGCAATAGAATTTAACAACGTCAGTAAACAATATAAATTAGGTCTTGTTTCGACTAAAACCTTAAGTCATGACCTTAATCGTTGGTGGCAAACAAAAATTTTACGCAAAGAAGACCCTTATTTAAAGATAGGATCAGTAAATGACCGTTCTGCCAAGGCAGATAGTGACTATGTTTGGGCACTAAAAGACATTGATTTCAAAGTTGAGCAAGGTGATGTCGTTGGTATTATTGGTAAAAATGGTGCGGGTAAAAGTACCTTATTAAAATTGTTATCTCGTGTAACCAATCCAACTACGGGTACTATTCGTGCAAGAGGTCGAATAGCCTCTCTTTTAGAAGTAGGTACAGGTTTTCACCCTGAACTTACAGGTCGTGAAAATATATACATGAATGGTTCTATTATGGGGATGACTAAGCCTGAAATTACCCGTAAATTGGATGAAATTGTAGATTTCTCTGGTTGTGAACGTTATATAGATACGCCTGTTAAACGTTATTCGTCTGGTATGACCGTACGTCTTGGTTTTGCTATTGCAGCTCATTTAGATCCAGAAATTTTAGTTGTAGACGAAGTGCTTGCAGTAGGCGATGCCGAATTTCAAAAGAAGGCTATTGGTAAAATGCAAGACGTTTCAAAAGGCGAAGGTAGAACTGTGCTTTTTGTGAGCCATAATATGGCGAGTATTAGAGCATTGTGTAAGAGTGGTGTATTATTAGAGCATGGTACAATTAAAGATGTAGGTTTAATAGATAAAGTAGTAGAAGGTTATCTAACAATGAATGATGAAAGTCTATTAAATGTCAATTTATCTGAACGTACAGATAGAAAAGGGGATAAAAGAGCTATCTTGTCAAATTTAGAAATGATTGTTAATAATAATATTGTAAATAGCGTACAATTATTGACACCGGCCACTTTTATCTTTGAGATAGAAAGCAATGAAGAAATTGATGGCGTTGCAATTATGTATAGTATTTACAATCAACAGGGCTTATTAGTATTGTCATCTAACTCTAAATTTGCTAGTGAAAAACAAATATCTTTGAAGTCGGATCGTAGCCATGTCGTTCTGT
>JAZQZN010000026.1:0-83252 GCA_045634045.1 Candidatus Enterocola sp.
GACCTTCAGATTTATATTTTATCCATAACTTTGATACTAAACAATGATTAATTCCATAATGTTTACTAATATATTTAACACTATATCCAGCTTCTAACATATGCATATACTTTAAGCGTTCTGCATATCCATGTTTGTTTCGCTTTTTTGACATAAAAAACCCCGAAAGTTTTTTGTCTATCTTTCGGCGTTCATATCATTATCGGATGTCTGCCTTTTATAAGGGGGGGGGTATCCCTATTTTATTTTGCTGAATTATTTAAAATCTCTAAAATGTCGTTGGTTACATTCAACGCTGCATCGCCATACAAAATATTATCGCTACCAGCTGTACTTAGGATATACGAAAAACCTTTGGTTTTGTTGTATTCAATAACGGCAGAGTCGAGCGTTGCAGCCAAACGGTCGTTCATTTGTTTTTGTTTTACCAACAATTCTTGCTCCATTTTAGCATTTAGTTCTTGCAAATCGCGTTGTTTACGAACAATGCGTTCTTGCTCTGAACGAGCACGTTCTTCCGACAAGAAAGCACGGTTTTCTAATTTCTTTTGAAAATCTTCCATATCGCGTTGCAAGTCGGTTGCTTTTTGGTTCAAGGTTGCACGAGCACTTTCTTCTTGTTTCAACAGTTCTTCGCTCATGGTTTTATAAACATTGTAGTTAAGCAACAAAGAATCCATGCGCACAAATGCTACGGTGCTGCCACCTTCTACCACAGCAGGAGCTACCTCTTTTTTGTCTTGACCAAAAAATAAAACAAACAATACCGCTACGGCAACTACCAACAGGGCATTTACGATGTAAAGAAGAGTTGTTTTCATACTATTAAATTTCTAATATATTTTTTCGTTTTTGTTCGGCTCTATCTTGCGATTTGATGCAACCAATCCCTTTTTTGCGCAAACCAGGATTGCCTTCAACGTGCGTATGCGGAAACTTACCTTTACGGGTAAAAAAAACACGAAAGCCCATCAGTAAAACTGCAGGCAACAACAAGGCGAGTATGACAAGAAATAGCTTAATCATGTTTGCAAGCACAAATATAACTTACAAACCTTTTGGGTGTAAATCCTTTTTCCTATTTTTGTACTTTATAAAGAATTCACAATCCATTTTTAAGTTTTTTTTACACTATGGACACAATAAACCCAACTTACCATGCATTGGTCTGGCGTTTTTTTGACGAAATATGCCAAATTCCACGCCCATCAGGTAAAGAAGAAAAAATCATGGCATACCTACAACAATTTGCCGTGGAACATCATTTCTACACGCGCACCGATGCCGCTGGCAACATGGTGGTGATTCGCGCTGGCGAACAACCAGCCATCGCCCTACAAGCACACGTGGACATGGTATGTGAAAAACGCATGGGCAGCACGCACCAATTCGATACCGATCCCATACAAACCTATAGCGAAGATGGATGGCTAAAAGCCAAAGACACCACTTTGGGTGCGGACAATGGCATTGGTGTTGCCATGGCGATGGCTGCTATGGTAACCTACTCCGGCAACAAGCAATTGGAAGCGTTGTTTACGGTGGCAGAAGAAACGGGTTTGACAGGAGCTGCTGCCGTCAAAGAAGGATTTATCAGTGCCAAAACCTTGCTCAATTTGGATTCGGAAGACGAAAATGAGCTCATCATTGGCTGCGCAGGGGGCTGCGAAACCGCTGGTTATTGGAAAGTAAGTGAAGTTGATGTGCCCGATGGATTCTTTTTTGTAGAAGTCAACATCAAAGGGTTATTGGGCGGACACAGCGGTAGCGACATCCACCTACCTCGTGCCAATGCCAATATTTTGTTGGCTCAATTCTTACAACAAACTGCACAGAAATACCCATTCTATTTGTGCCGTTTTGAGGGAGGAGGCTTGCACAATGCCATTGCGCGTGAAGCCCATGCGCTGTTTGCCATTCCTTTTGCCCACCGCGAACACATTCGCATCGACTGGAACATTTACATTGCAGAACAGGAAGATCGTTGGTTAATCCACGAACCCAAAATGCGCTTTGACCTCACTTCGCGTCCAAAGGTTGACAAAGCATACGATCCAGCATTGACAGCTCAGCTACTTCAGGCTATATTGCAGCTCAAACACGGTGTTATTGGCATGAGCCAACTCTTACCCGATGTAGTAGAAACTTCTACCAACATTGCTTCAATTAAACGCATCGACGATGATATTGTTTTGGTAACCAGCCAACGCAGTTCTACCGAAAGCCAACTGAACGAATTGGCATTTACTACCTACCAAACCCTATCGGAAAATGGAGCTACTGCTGCCATCTACAACAGTTATCCTGCATGGCAACCAAAATTTGATTCGCCTGTACTTCAAACCGCCCAACGCATCTACCAAGAGGTTTTTGGCAAGGCACCTGAAGTCAAAATTATTCATGCAGGCTTGGAATGTGGATTGTTCTACCAAAATATACCCAACTTGGACATGATCTCGTTCGGACCTACCCTCTTGGGTGTACACTCGCCCGACGAACGCCTCAACATGGCATCGACCGAAAAAGTAAGTGATTATTTACTTCTTTTGCTGCAAGCACTCTAATTTTATGCATAAAAAAATAGGGGCAAGAGGAAGCAGTTCTAAATAATTATCGTTACATTTGCAGTTACATAAAAGACGCATGGAAAATTTTGTTGTATCAGCTCGTAAATATAGACCCAGCACCTTCGATACGGTGATTGGGCAACGCGCGTTGGTTACAACCCTAAAAAATGCCATTACTGGCAATCAATTGGCCCATGCGTACCTATTTTGTGGTCCGAGAGGCGTAGGCAAAACGACTACTGCCCGCATCTTTGCCAAAGCCATCAACTGCGAACATGCTGTAAACGGAGAACCTTGTAACCAATGCGAATCGTGCATTTCGTTCAATGAAGGTCGTTCGTACAACATCTACGAATTGGACGCAGCGTCCAACAACGGTGTTGATAGTATTCGTGAGTTGATTGATCAGGTACAAACTCCTCCCCAAATTGGCAAATACCGCATTTACGTTATCGATGAGGTGCACATGCTATCGGCATCTGCTTTCAATGCTTTCCTAAAGACATTGGAAGAGCCACCTTCGTACGTAATTTTCATTTTAGCGACCACCGAAAAGCATAAAATTCTACCTACCATTCTATCGCGCTGTCAGGTATATGATTTTAACCGCATCAGCGTAGAAGATACCGTAGCTCACCTGCAAAACATTGCTCAAAAAGAAGGCATTACTGCCGATGCAGATGCCCTCAACATCATCGCCGTTAAATCGGATGGTGGTATGCGCGATGCCCTTTCTACTTTCGACCAAGTAGTTAGCTTCTGCGGCAAAAATATCACCTACAAAGACGTAGTCGAAAACCTCAACATTTTGGACTATGACTACTATTTCAAACTTACCGACTTGTGTGTTGCACAAAAAATGAGCGATGCACTTTTGCTGTTCAATGAGATTTTGAACAAAGGATTTGATGCAGGTCACTTTATCAGCGGTCTGCTATCGCACCTGCGCGATTTGTTGGTATGCCAAGACGAGGCTACCGCCAAACTATTGGAAGTGGGCGCTAGCATCCGAGAACGCTACGTAGCACAAGCCAAAGCCTGCCCTACTGCCTTTCTATTGGACGGCATGGAAGAAGTGAATCAAACAGAATTGGAATACAAGCAAAGCAAAAACAAACGCTTGCTTGTTGAATTGATGTTGATTCGTTTGTGCCAGCTAACGGATCAAAAAAAAAAAGTAGAATAAGACGTAGGGCAAAACGTGCCTTATTGCCTTTTACCAGCTTATTCAGTGTTTCAGTAGCTGCACCAGCGACCGCAATACCAGCAGTTCCTACCACACCTACCACCCCCAATATCCCCGTTACACCTGCTGTAGCTACCACGACTACTGCAAATCCCAAACCTATAGCAACCAGCAGTACGCTTAACCGTGAAAAAATCGGCAAGCTCTTCGGCTCGATTCATCGTGCATCTAACCTGGCTCAAAAGGGAACGGTTGTCACCAAAGAAAAGAGAAATAACGCCTATACCGATGCCCAGTTAGAGGAAGCGTGGTACCAACTTATCAAGATTATACCCGATCAACAAGACCTGCACTTCCTATTTGGCAAGCTACCTCAACGCAACGGGAATACCCTGGTATTGGGCATTGATAACATTGTCGTTTTCAATAAAATCAACGACCTGAAGGCATCGTTGGAAGCACAGCTACACAACGACACTGCCAACGATTTTATCAGCATCGAACTAAAATTAGTGGAAGGGAAATCCACGCCTCGCACACCACGCGAAAAAGCCCGCGCCATGAACGAGAGCAATGGAAATTTAATGAAACTATTTACCAGTTGGGGATTGCGTCTGCAGTAATTTACATCCCTTTATTTTGCCAAATCATTGACCAACGAGGCTGTATGGCACGCCACCAAAGCTGCAGTTTCTACACGCAAGCGGCTGTCGCCTAAGCTAACAGGAATAAATCCTGCCTGCATCGCCATAGCAACCTCATCTTCGCTAAAATCGCCCTCAGGGCCAATCATAACCAACACGCTTTTACCAGGCTGTATTGCTTTGGCCAGAAACTGTTTTTCGCTGTCATGACAATGTGCAATGAACTTTTGGTCGGCAATAGCCTTCTGGAAGAATTCTTTGATAGAAATAGGTTCGTTCAGCTGCGTTTTGAACGGTTGAATGGATTGCTTCATGGCAGCTACAAGAATCTTCTCCAAACGCTCGTTTTTGAGTACTTTACGTTCAGAGAATCGACAGAAAATAGGGCTAATTTCGTCAATTCCTATTTCTGCCGCCTTTTCTACGAACCATTCCAAACGATCCATATTTTTGGTGGGAGCAATGGCAATGTGCAAGCGATAATCTCTCACCTTTGATTCTTCGGTCAATTCCAACGAATTGAGCACACAAGCCTTGGCATCTGCCACCGATATGGTAGCTATAAAGGTTTTTCCCTTACCATCCATCACCAGTACCGAATCGCCTACAGAAAGGCGCAATACACGTACCGCATGGTGAGATTCTTCTGCAGGAAGCACAGGGTTGGTTGCTATATCGGGGGCATAAAATTGATGCATAACTTATAGGGCTTGTAGGATATTTTTAACTAATTCGAAATTCTTTTGGGGCGCATCGCTCCAGAAGTTAGCGTACTGATCGGCATGGTTATCAACCCAAGGTGTATCGCTGATAATGCGCAAACTGATGAAAGGCACTTGCTTTTTAGCACATACATGAGCAATGGAGTTGGATTCCATGTCTACAAACAGTGCTTCGGGGAATTTGCTTTTAATTTGAAACAGTTCCTCTTTGGTAGTGATAAATTGGTCGCCTGTGCATCCCAAACCGAACTTCACGTCGGCTCTGTCGGCTGCCACTTGTTTTGCCACTTGTAAAGCTTGAGCATCTGCCTGAATAAACTGCTCGAAACCCAACTCTTTGAGGTGGTCAGATACATCGCCGGCATAAAAATCATGGTAGCAGGTTTGTGCACCCACCACCAAGTCGGCTACCGACAAGCAGGTATCAATACCGCCTGCTACGCCGCTGTTGATGATTAAATCGGGTTGATGTTGATTGATCAATTCAATGGCTGAAATAGCGGCATTTACCTTACCAATGCCGCTTTTCACCAAGTATATGTCGTGCTGTGACAGCTGGATGCCTTGGAGCAACTCATACTCCTTATCCATCGCCACAATGATTCCTATTTTCATGAGAAAATTTTATTTAATAAATGCTTCGAAGGCTTTATAGGTCATATATACATCCAATTTCGATACCACTTCGTATGGAGCGTGCATCGAAAGCACAGGAACACCAACATCCACAACGTCCACATTTAGGTTAGCAATGTAGGCCGCAACAGTACCGCCACCACCAAGGTCAACACGACCCAACTCACCTGTTTGCCAAACCACGTTATTGGCATCCAACAAGCGATGTACATTGGCAATAAACTCGGCATGCGCATCCGATGAACCAGACTTACCACGAGCACCTGTAAATTTAGTAACCACTACTCCACGGTTGCAGAAAGAGGAGTTAGCCGCCTCAAATACATCAGGGAAGGTTGGGTCGTAGGCTGAATTTACGTCTGCTGATAGGCAGGTTGAAGACGAAAGCACGATGCGTGCTTTGCTGCCCAAGGTTTCAGCAATGTCTTCGATAAAGTAGGCCATAAACGAAGATTCCAAACCAGTATTGCCACAGCTGCCAATTTCTTCTTTGTCTGCCAACACACACAAAGCAGTTTGAGTTGGATTTTCCAATTCCAAAATTGCTTTTAATGCTGTATATGAGCAAACACGGTCGTCGTGTCCGTAAGCACCGATAAGGCTACGATCCAAACCTACATCTTTGGCTTTCATGGCTGGAACAGCCGACAATTCTGCAGAACGGAAATCTTTTTCGGTGATGCCGTATTTCTCGTTAAGGATTTGCAAAATAGCCTCTTTCACCAAGCATTTAGCTTCGGTATCGTCGGCTGCAGGAATCGAACCAATCAAAAGGTTCAACTCTTCGCCTTTGATCAGCTCAGGAGCAGAACGTTTCATTTGATCTTGCGCCAAGTGAGGCAACAAGTCGGTAATGTACAACACGGGGTCGTTATCGTCTTCGCCGATGCAAATTTCTTTTTTCGTACCATCCGCCAAGAAAATAACACCATGAAGCGACAAAGGCATGCTTACCCATTGGTATTTTTTGATACCCCCATAGTAGTGGGTTTTGAAGTAAGCCAACTCGTCTCTTTCGTACAAAGGATTTTGTTTTAAGTCCAAACGGCAAGCATCAATATGGGCAGCCAAGATGCGTACACCTTCACTAATCGGTGCCGAACCAATTACTGCCAAAATAATGGACTTGTTGCGGTTTTGATAGTAGATTTTGTCGCCTGCCTGCAAAGGCATACCCCATGTGAATGGTTTAAAACCTGCAGCCTCAGCCATTTTTACGGTAACAGCCACACATTCTCTTTCTGTTTTGGCAGCATCCAAAAATTGTTTATAGTCATCACAAAAGGCAAATGCCTGCTGTTTTTGCTCCGCAGTAATTTGCGTAGCAATATGAGGTTGTTTGTAAGTCAATTCGCTCATTTCTTTCTTAATTCTTTATAGTAAAACAATCCAGTTAATAGCAATGCAATAGTAATTGATATTCCCAATGACAAGGCATAAGGCAATTCCATACCCTCATCGGCAATAAAAATGTATAGGCACACAACCACGGTCATAAAGATGGCCGGCAATAAGGTCACCCAGTGCCATTTGCGACGGGTGCGCATCAACCATACACTCAACGCCCATAGGGTAATCACACCCAAGGTTTGATTTGCCCAAGCAAAATAGCGCCAAATGATATTAAAGCCTTCTACGTCATTAAGGCTGTATAGCAGAATACCTGCCGCCAACAAAAACATTGGTACACAAATGAGCAAGCGGTTGCGTATGGGAGTTTGGTTAATGGCAAACATATCTGCCACAATCAACCGTGCAGAACGGAAAGCGGTATCGCCCGATGTAATGGGAGCAAACACCACGCCCAAAACAGCCAAACAGCCACCGATTGCACCCAACCACTCCGTAGAAATGCTATTCACAATGATGGCTGCATTATTCTCTCCCATTCCGTTTTCGTAGAAGAAAACATTGGCAGCCGCTGCCCAAATAAGCGCAACGATGCCTTCTACAATCATTGCGCCATAGAAAATAGGACGACCTTGCTTTTCGTTGGTCATACAACGTGCCATCAATGGCGATTGTGTAGCATGAAAACCAGACAACGCACCACAAGCGATGCTAATGAACAGCATGGGGAATATGGGTGTATTCACCGCAGAAGGATGTGTATTCTGCAAACCATCTGTAATTTCTGGCAACATGGGCTGCTCTACAAGGAGTACGGTTAGAATTCCCCCTGCCATAAAGAGCAACGCTACCGCAAACAAAGGATATACTTTACCGATTAGTTTATCAATCGGCAACATAGATGCCAATAGGTAGTAGGCAAAAATAATACCGATCCACCACCATTGGTGCATCGAGGTGAGGTTTTGGAGCAATCCAGCAGGGCCACTGATGAATACCACCCCCACCAACACCATCAGCACGATGCTAAACAAGCGGGTAAATTGCTGTACATTTACGCCCAGGTACTTGCCTATCAACTCGGGCAAACTGGCACCGTTGTTGCGCAACGAGAGCATACCTGCCAAGTAGTCGTGCACAGCCCCTGCAAAAATACAACCCAGCACAATCCAGAGGTAGGCCGATGCTCCAAATTTAGCACCCATAATGGCACCAAAAATAGGTCCTAAACCTGCAATATTTAGGAATTGAATGGTAAATATTTTCCATGGCTTCATGGGGACGTAATCCACCCCATCGTTATGCTGCAATGCAGGAGTAAGTTTTTGTGCGTCAGGTTTAAAGATGCGTTCTACCAACTTACCGTAAACTACATAGCCCACAATCAGTAGCAACAAAGAAACCAAAAATGTAATCATACTCACTTCGTATTTACGATTGGTAAAGATACAATTTTTTAAAGAGAATACGAGGACAGGATAAAAAAAAATAGGGATAACGATTGTCGTTATCCCTACTAAATTGTTACGAAATAAGAGCGCTCTTATCGTTTAAGATTTGGCTCGTCAGAAACAGTTAATTTTTTTCTGCCTTTAGCACGACGTGCTGCCAATACTCTGCGTCCGTTCGCAGTTGCCATTCTTTCACGGAAACCGTGTTTGTTTGCTCTTTTTCTGTTAGAAGGTTGAAATGTGCGTTTCATAATTATAGTGTTTTTATTTTATTTTCTACAATTTGGACGGCAAAGATAATGAGTTTTTTTTATTTCGCAAAATATTTTTCAAACTTTTATCCAATCAAGTTCTTACCTGTCATTTCTGCAGGTTGTTGCAAGCCCATGATGTGTAAGATGGTAGGAGCAACATCAGCCAAAATACCATCGGCAATTTTTGCATCCTTATTTTCAGTTACATACACACATGGAACTGGATTCAACGAGTGAGCGGTATTTGGAGTGTCGTCTGCATTCACAGCATTGTCAGCATTGCCGTGGTCAGCAATGATGATCACTTCGTAACCATTGGCTTTAGCTGCCTCAACAGTTGCATTTACGCAAGCATCTACAGCCACAACTGCTTTTTCGATGGCTTCATACACACCTGTGTGACCTACCATATCACCATTAGCATAGTTCACTACAATAAAGTCGAACTTATTGGTATTGATTGCATCTACCAAAGCATCTTTCACTTCGTATGCACTCATTTCTGGTTTCAAGTCGTAAGTTGCAACTTTAGGCGAGTTGATAAGGATACGTTCTTCGCCTTCGTAGGGAGTTTCACGACCACCGTTAAAGAAGAAAGTAACGTGCGCATATTTTTCGGTTTCTGCAATGTGCAATTGCGATTTGCCTTGATTCGATAGGAATTCGCCCAAGGTATTTTGTACGTTTTCTTTGTCGAACAAGATTGAAACACCTGTAAACGATGCATCGTAAGGAGTCATACAGTAGTATTGGATACCAGGAATGGTTTTCATACCAGCCTCAGGCATATCTTGTTGGGTCAATACAACGGTCAACTCTTTTGCACGGTCGTTGCGGTAGTTGAAGAAAATCACCACGTCGCCTTCTTGGATGCGTGCATCCACTGCGCTGTTTTTAATAGGTTTGATAAATTCGTCTGTAACACCTGCATCGTACGAATCTTGTACAGCTTGTACCATGTCGGTAGCTGCAGTACCAACACCGTTTACCAACAAATCGTAAGCTTCTTTTACACGTTCCCAACGTTTATCGCGGTCCATGGCATAGTAACGACCAATGATGGTAGCGATTTTACCAGCTGTTTTTTGGGTATGTGCGCTCAATTGTTCGATGAAACCTTTACCACTTTTTGGGTCGGTGTCACGACCATCCATAAAGCAGTGGATAAAGGTATTTTCAATTTCGTATGCTTGCGCAATTTCGCACAATTTGAACAAGTGATCGAACGAGCTGTGTACACCACCGTTTGAGGTCAAGCCCATAAAGTGTACGTTTTTACCATTTTCTTTTGCATACGAAAATGCTTTTACCACTTCGGGGTTTTGCATGATGCTACCGTCTTGGCATGCCTTGTTAATTTTTACCAAGTCTTGGTACACTACACGACCAGCACCAATGTTTAAGTGACCTACTTCCGAGTTACCCATTTGACCATCAGGCAAACCAACGTTTTCGCCAGATGCTTGCAATTGCGAGTTAGGATATGTTTGCACCAAGTAATCCCAGTAAGGGGTAGGAGTATTGTAAATTACGTCTGCTTTGCCTTTGTTACCGATTCCCCAACCATCGAGAATCATCAATAATGCTTTTTTTGCCATAACTTTATTTTTATAAAATTTGATTTTACATTGAATTAGGTTGCAAAGTTACAAAAAAAACGCATCTTTTTTAGAGAGAAGACACAAAAAAAATCTTTCCTTGAATTTAGGAAAGATTTCCAAAAAGTTTCTCAAAAATAAGGAAACTTTTTTCTTGTTTATCTACATGTTCTCCACCAAGGCTTGATATTTAACAAAAATAACTGCCAGCACATACTACTTTTGGTTTAGTAACGACTCTATATCTTTGCTGAATTTGTAGGTGTATTTTTCGCTGAAAAGTGAGCCAGTGTAGTACACTTCTAGAAGACCATCGGCGAAGTTTACATCTTGAATCCACATATCATCCACTTCTTGTGGTAATTTAAAGCTACCTAGGTAGGTGCCATCTGCTAGTGAATAGAAATCTAAACAGCGAAGTCTGTTGTCTGTATCCCAATTGTAGTTGCGGTGCTCTGGAGTAAGCAAAGCAACGATGCTATCTGTTACATAACCAATACAGGTAGTACAAATGCAATTGGTCAAGTCCAAAGAAACAACATCGTTGTCCAAGTTTCTAAAGTCTTTGTAGCAAGCCACCTTGCCATCGGCATGCACTACCATAAATCTTGGAATGCGGTGAAACATCAATACAGCATCGCCTTTTGCATTTACTTTTTGACCATTGCAAACCACGTCCCAATATTTCATATAAGTGGAATCAATCTCAAGCAAAGTTGCAAAACTATCAATAGCGATTCTTTCTGCAGGGGCAGAGATTACAGGAGTTTGCGTTCTTGCCTGCTCAAAATATTCGTGCGCAACAGTTTCTACAGTTAGGCCTTCGATATAAACACGATTTGTTTCTTCCTCGTATGACTTCTCAGTGCAAGATGTCATGATTGCAGCCAAAGCAACGGCTGATAATACTAAATATTTTTTCATAATAATTTTGTTTACTCTTTTACGTATTCTAAAATATCTGATGGTTGGCATTCAAGTGCCTCACAAATTGCTTCAAGTGTACCAAAACGAATGGCTTTGGCTTTTCCTGTTTTTAGGATAGACAAATTGGCTTGGGTAATACCCACTTTATCGGCCAATTCACCAAGCGACATTTTTCGCTTAGCCATCATTACATCTAAGTTTACAACTATTGGCATATTATTAAATAGTTAATGATTGTTCTTCTTTTAGTAAAATAGAATGCTTTAACATTTCGTTAAAGAGCAAGATAAGAAGGGCTACAATAAAATCACCACAATACAAACTGGGCATGACAAAATTCCAACCTTCAATAGACACGTGCGCTGCAGCATAGTAGTGTGAGAACAAACCCACAGCATTGTTTAGTACGCCTAAAACTACTAAATAGATAGCCAAACGAGTAAGGCGTTTTGATTGTTGAAGTGTAAAAATGCGTTCGCGGGTAAAATTCCATAATATTTTACATGCAGCTACCAAAACCATCACCAAAAACACAAAAAGGGCAAGCGACATTAGTATCAATACAATTCCGTAGGTAATAAATACGGATTTAAGCTCATGCCTATTTTGAGCTGTTGCTTTTAACCAAACAACCGATACACCAGGCTCCTCGGGCGCTATGGTTAAATGAGCTGGCGCAGTTTGATTACCTAATCCTACCGTTCCTAAGTCAATGGCAGGCAAAACAGTTGCCGATTCAGTTGCCTTTAATCTACATACCATAGGCAATTCTAATACAGGAGTTTCGGCAGAAGGCTCCGAAGGACCTTTCATAGGATTTGCCATGGCATCTATCGTGGCATTATTTTGCATAAATGCGTTTCCAATAACCAGTAGCAAGAGTAATGCAGACATTACTTTAAACATTCTCATTTTATTTTCCATATTTTTAGGTTTTTAATTGATTTCTGCTGCAAAGGTAAAACGACTTTTTCGAAAAACAAAATATTTTTATCGTTTTTCGATATATTTTTATCATTTTAGATAAAATATTTACACCACCAACGCTACAGGAAGTTTGATGCGATGCGTATCGGCAGAAGGAGTAACGTATTCAATTACAACCACATAAATACCCACGCTACAAGGTTCATTGTCATCGTTTAATCCATCCCAATACGTTTGCCCCGATGCCGATAGCAAAGCGTTGTTATACAGCCTACGCACCGACACTCCTTGCAAATTATACACCCAAGCATTGGCAATGCATCCAGCAGGCAAACTATGAACGATGCTCAAATATTGCTGATGGGGAGCAAACCAACTTTCCGAAAGCCAAAAAGTTTTATCCAATGGCGCTGCATCAGACGCATCGGGCAAACGTGTACTTTGGGAATTTTCGCAACCCGGCGTAGCCATAACATCGGACGATGCCGAGAACCACGCTGTTCCATCCACAGGTACTCTTTCTAAGGAAAAACCCTCCGTATCACTGATTTGTGCATGGTGCATCATGTCGGAATATACCATAGAATCGAGTACCACCCCTTCGCATTGCAGGCAGACCCTACCCGAATCATTGACAAAATTGGGAAGTGCGGGGACTGGCAAAAAATGCTCCAAACAGGCATCGGGATATTGCGATAATAGTAGACTATCGGAAGGCGTTACCGCTACATAAGAATACGGAGGCAACTCGTACGGGGGCAATTTGACCGATTTTTTGCCATTAGATAGCTCGCAACGCTCCAAGTGCACAAGGGCATCGGAAGCATTGTAAAGCTCCACAAAATCAACACCTTCTGGGAAAGGGTCGTACAGCAACTCCGTAATATACAACCTTTCGATAGGAGAAAGTTGCGGAGTTACGCAAGTATCGCCCGTTGCCAACAGGTTAGCAAAGGCAAATGCCTGATTACGCGTTTTGGTATACTGACACCAGATACCCCATGCGTTGTTTTGGGTATAGGTAGCATCTTGCAACTGCTCGGTTAGCATCCATGGGCCACCGTCTAACGAATAGGCCATTTGCCACAGAAAATCGACCGAACGGGTCACCCGAACCGCCACCCGAACAGGCGCAACTGACAGCATATTTTCGGGCGATGACAACAGCATAACCAGCTGATTTTCATCCTGACGATACAGCGCCACTTGCTTTTTTGCCCCACCTACCTGCACAAAATAACCCTGCAACGGAGCTGTTAAGCAGGCGGTATCGGCCATTAAATATACCCTTGCTAAATTAGAAGAACTGGGGACATACTGCAGCACCAACTCTGCTTGCCACGAGGCAGCAATTGCAGCGGTTTGAGGCTCCGACAAATAAGCCACTGCAGCCTCTGCAGGTGCATCGAGCGTAAAAACGCCATCCAGAAAAGTAAAGTGAGTAACATCTCCCTGCCAAGCAAAGAGGTAACATGGGCACAGAATCAGCCCAATAAGTAGCATTTTCTTCATAAAAAAGTGTTAGATAACGAATTAAAATAGTATTTTTGCAGTCGATTTGTTCATCCTCGACCACGAGGACAAAGGTAAGAAAATCAATTTAATAATCATTTAATAAAACACTAAAAAAATGAATGTAGCCATTGTTGGAGCCAGCGGTGCCGTTGGACAAGAATTTTTGAGGGTATTGGCAGAACGCAATTTCCCTATCACAAACTTGGTTTTATTTGGTTCTGCTCGCAGTGCCGGTACTACTTACGAGTTTAAGGGCAAAACCTATACCGTTAAAGAATTGAAACACGGCGACGATTTTAAAGATATTGACATTGCCTTTACATCGGCAGGTGCAGGTATTTCGAAAGAGTTCGAAAAAGACATTACCAAATTTGGTGCGGTAATGATCGACAACTCAAGCGCTTTCCGTATGGACAACGATGTACCTTTGGTAGTTCCTGAAGTAAATGCTGCTGACGCAAAAGATCGTCCACGTGGTGTTATCGCCAACCCCAACTGTACTACTATTCAAATGGTAGTAGCGTTGAAAGCGATCGAAAACCTTTCGCACATCAAACGCGTACACGTTTCTACCTACCAAGCTGCCAGCGGTGCTGGTGCAGCTGCTATGGCAGAATTGGAACTACAATACCGCCAAGCATTGGCAGGCGAAGAAGTTACCGTTAACAAATTTGCTTACCAACTGGCATTCAACTTGATTCCTCAAATTGACGTATTTACCGAAAACGGTTATACCAAAGAAGAAATGAAGATGTACAACGAAACCCGCAAAATCATGCACTCAGACATCGAAGTAAGTGCTACTTGCGTTCGCGTACCTTCGCTTCGTGCTCACTCTGAAGCACTTTGGGTTGAAACCGAAAGCCCAATCAGCGTAGAACAAGCTAAAGAAGCATTTGCTGCTGCTGATGGTGTTGTTTTGGAAGACAATCCAGCTGAAAAAGTATATCCTATGCCTCTTTTCAAATCGGGCTTGGATCCTATTTTCGTTGGCCGTATCCGCAAAGACTTGGCTAACCCCAACGGTCTAACTTTCTGGTGCGTAGGCGACCAAATCAAAAAAGGTGCAGCATTGAACGCTGTCCAAATTGCAGAATACTTAATCAAAGAAGGTGACATCAAAAAATAACAAATCGGTTATTTTTACCACACAATTAGCTTCCGATGTAAATGCCCTTTTACAGGGCATTTCGTCGGAACAATTGTTTATACTAACCGACAACCTAACCCAACAGCACTGCCTGCCACTTTTGCAAAGTGAAGGAATGCTACAGCACGCCAAAATTTACACCATGCCTGCTGGCGACCACTACAAAACCATTGAAACGGTGGTGGATATCTGGAGATTTTTGGGCGAGCAGGGAGGCACTCGTCATTCGATGCTCATTAACTTGGGCGGTGGCGTTGTAACCGACTTGGGCGGTTTTGTCGCCAATACCTTTAAACGAGGTATTCGTTTTATCAACATACCTACCACCCTGCTTTCGATGGTAGATGCTGCCGTAGGTGGCAAAACAGGCATCAATTTTAACGGCTTGAAAAACGAGGTAGGCGTTATCAACCCTGCCGAAACCGTAGTAATCTGCCCTGACTTTTTGCGTTCGCTCGATACGCAAAATCTTTTATCGGGTTATGCAGAAATGTTGAAGCACGGGCTTTTGGCATCGACCGAAGAGCTACAACGACTTCATCAATTCGATTTCTCCAACCCCGACTTCAACTTGTTGGCAGATTTAATTCGTACCTCGATTGCCATAAAAGAAAACATAGTTACCCAAGATCCCCACGAAAAAGGCATCCGCAAAGCCCTCAACTTGGGTCATACCATTGGACATGCCTTTGAAAGCTATTCGCATGCCACTGACCGTCCCATTCTACACGGACACGCAGTAGCATGGGGACTTATCGGCGAATTGTATTTGTCACACAAGCTACAAGGATTTCCACAAGACGTTTTGCTTAGCACTGTTCGCTTTATCAAAGAAAATTACGGATGCTTTAACATTGGCTGCAACGACTACGAAGCGCTGTACGAATACATGGCACACGACAAGAAGAATGCTGCAGCAGGCGAAGTCAACTTTACCTTGTTAAAAAATGTGGGCGACATTGTTCCCAACTGCATCGTAGAAAAAGACCTGATTTTCCAAGCCCTGGATTTTTACAGAGACAGCGTAGGAATTTAATAACAAAAGCCCTTCTGGGCGTCGTGCCTTTGCACGGAATAAAACAACGGATAAATCTACAACAAGAGAAGCATTCCGAATGGAATGCTTCTCTTGTTGTAGTCCCGCCGGGAATCGAACCCGGATCTAAAGTTTAGGAAACTCGTATTCTATCCATTGAACTACAGGACCGCGCTATAAAGGGATGCAAATTTACGATTTTACCTCTAAATTAGCAATAGCCCGAAGCGCCGACTCATACGCCGAAACATAATGACGCCACTTGCCACTATCCGATAGTACATCGTTATGAAATACGCTTACCAGCTCACCACCTACCAAACTTACAGTGTGCGCCATTTGCAACATCACCTTGTAAAGTTCATCACGTTTGGCATGATGGGTAAGAAATACGTTATCCATCACTGCAATGGGGTGAATCAGCAACTTGTAGTAATCTTCCTTTTCTAAATCGTAGTATTTAAAAGGGGTACAAGTACTCGCTCTAAAACCGATATGATCAATATATGCCATGCTATAATCTTCCTTGAAGGACGCCTTGATGAGGTTACGATAAGCATGAGGCAAAGCAAATTTGGTATCGTTAAAGCTATTCATAGTTACCTGCGAACGAGTAATACCGAACAATTTTTTGCGTTGAGACAGCAATCGACTCATGCTCACAGCAGCATCGGCAGTAGCACATAGCTCAAACATGTAGTTGTGCGCCAATAGTTTGCGATAGGTACGTTTCGTCGCATACCACGGACGAACCCACCATTTTTTATGTTCAATGCGCAAAAAGAAAATCGGCAACAGGTTGTTACGATTGTGCAGTTGCAGCATCTCCGACACATTGCAATAGGGATCTGCTCCAATGTGCAACAATGCCTTGATCTGTACCTGAAACGCATTCCATTTGCCTGTAAACAATTTCATCCATAGACTACCTATATTGTGAAGAATAGAGGTATTTTGGTACTTAAACAAACGGTCAATAATAACAACAGGACGAAATGAGAAGGTACGACTAACGCTGGTAGTATAGCAGGCGAAATGCTGTTGCAAGGCTTTTTCGAAAGCCATTGCCCACATATCGACCAAAGGAAGTTGTAAAAAATCTTGCTGATATGCCAATGAGGCTGTCGCTTTAAAACGACCCGCTTTATCCAACTGATCGCCTTGCGCCAAGTATTCTTCATAGCGTGTTAGCAAATAGAAAGAAGCAGCAAAAATATCGAATGGCAAATCACCGCCCTCGGTTTGAAAGAAAGTTTTCATTCCCTGCCACTCACCCATCTCAATTTGCTGTTCACGCATTCCTTTCCTAAACAACATTCCATGCGGACGGATACAAAAAACACCCTTGGGACATTCTTCTGAAGTATATGCCACCACCACCTGTTCTTTAGGACTGGGCAGCATATCCAATGAGCGAATCCAAGAGATTTCCTGATTCAATAAATTGGAGAACACGTGCGTGCAAATATACTGCACACGAGGTGTAAGTTTATGAGAATAAAAATAAATCATCTGTTCAATATCTGTTCGTCAGAAAAGCTCATATAGCCATCTGCCGCTATAATAATATGATCTAATACATTTACTTGCAACGAAGTGGCTGCCTTAATAATTTGCTGGGTCAGCTGAATATCCGCCCTACTCGGTTGCCTTGTGCCAGACGGGTGATTATGACACAGCACAATACCTGTCGCCAAATGCACCACTGCATGCTTGAGTATGATGCGTACATCAACAGGTGTGGCATGTACGCCACCCATCCCAACTCGGTATTTTGCAATGGGTTTATTGGCTCTAGAGAGCAACAAAATCCAAAACTCTTCGTGGGGTAAATCCATGAGCATCGGCCCGAAAATCGCCGCTACCTGCGCACTCGACTGTATGGGTTGCGATGCCTCGGTTGTTTCAGCCGACCTACGTCGTCCTATTTCCAAGGCAGCTGCAATGGTCACAGCCTTTGCTTTGCCAACCCCCTTTACTTGCGATGCCAGCTCTGCCACCGACAAATGAGCCAAACGACCAAAACTATCGCCATTACTAGCTAACAAAAGTTTTGCCAAATCGAGCGCCGTATGCTCTTGCGTTCCCGTTGCAATTAAAATTGCCAACAACTCCGCATTCGACAGGACATCAACTCCCTTATGCATCATTTTTTCGCGTGGACGGTCATCTTCCGACCATGATTTGATACCACGCACGCTTTCTTTCGTACTCATAAGACAATAAATTAAGACAAGAATTATAGGTAGCGAAGATACAACAATCTTCGCAAATAGACATAAAAAAACCTCTCTTTTTACAGAGAGGTTAAATCTTAATGGTCGTTTTTGTTAGGCCAATTTGTTAACGTGAAGTTGCAATTTCGATTTCAAATTGCTTGCTTTGTTTTTGTGAATCACGTTCTTTTTAGCAAGTTTGTCTAACATGGCCGATACTACAGGTAACAAAGCGGCGGCCTCTTCTTTTTGGTGCATCGCGCGTAATTTACGTACCGCGTTGCGAGCCGTCTTGGCATAATACTTATTATGCAAACGACGTTTTTCAGTTTGTCTGATTCTCTTTTCAGACGATTTGTGGTTTGCCATTTTATGTTCTTTTTTAAATTTTGTAGCCCATAGCGGAATCGAACCGCTCTTTCAAGAATGAAAATCTTGCGTCCTAACCGATAGACGAATGGGCCAAGGTTTGTTTCGTTTTGGGATTGCAAATGTATGAACTATTTTTGAAACCACCAAATATTTTTCAACTTTTCTTTACTTTTTATTAAAAAAAAGTGCAAAATGGCAAAATCAGCATTGAAAAGAGCCCTAAAGCATAACCTGCTATTAGTTGTGCTGGCGTGTGAGCTTGTAATTCAAGTCTCGACCACAACAACCAACCGGAGCACAAAGATAATACAATTATTAGAAATAACGGTATTTTATAGAAAAAAATACTCAAAAAAATTACAGCTCCCATCAAACCACCCATTCCTGTGGCATGCGCGCTGATTTTCCAGAAGAAATTTACGATATAAACCACCAACAATGCCACAAACGCTCCTATCCACAATTGGGTATAATACATTTTCACACCGCCATAAAGGCACCAACACGCCACCACCAAGTAGGCCGACAAAGTAAATAGGTATGCCCATTTTCTTTCATGCCTATCGGAAGCCTGCGAAGTGGTAATTATATTCAGCTTTCGTAGCAGCAAATACCACAACAGCGGCAATAGCACTGCCACAAAAAACGAAAAACTTAAAATGACCGTTTTAGCAACAAGGGAATAGTTATAAAAAAAAGAACTTACCCCCAACAACCCGATTCCATAAGCTGGAATCAGAATGGGTTGAAAAAGGTAAGTTGGCAATAATGCTAAGAATCTGCGCATCGTTTTATGAAATTAAACTCATAGTATCCGACGCAATCATAAATTCTTCATCGGTAGGAACGACTACTACTTTTACTTTAGAAGCAGGAGTGGTAATTACGATTTCTTCGCTTTTGGTATTGTTCGCTACTTCGTCCAATTCAATACCCATGTACGCCAATTCCTTGCAGATTTGACCACGAAGGCCGATTTGATTTTCGCCTACACCACCCGTAAAGACGATTACATCCACACCGCCCAACGCAGCAGTATAAGCACCGATGTATTTTTTGATGCGATAAGCATACATCGACATCGCCAAAACAGCTTTAGGCACACCCGCTTGATCGGCAGCTTCGATGTCGCGCATATCCGACGACAAACCAGATACACCTGCTACACCACTCTTTTTATTAAGGTAGTCAGAAATACCTTTGGTCGATAGTCCTTCTTTTTCCATCAAATAGGTAACCGCACCTGCATCGATGTCGCCCGAACGAGTACCCATCAACAAACCTTCCAATGGTGTAAAACCCATAGAAGTATCGATTGATTTACCATCTTTAATCGCAGTAATAGAGCCTCCATTACCCACATGGCAGGTAATAATTTTGGTACCTTCTGCTGGGATGCCTAAAAATTCGCATACACGTTGCGATACATAGCGATGGCTGGTTCCGTGAAAACCATAGCGACGTACACCGTATTTTTCGTAAGCTTCATAGGGAGTGCCATACATAAATGCATGCGCAGGCATGGTTTGATGGAACGCAGTATCAAACACCGCCACTTGAGGAACAGCAGGAAGAATCGAAGTAATGGTTTCGATACCCAACAAGTTAGCAGGGTTGTGCAAAGGTGCCATATCGCTGCATTGTTTAATCGCATCAATCACTTCGTCGTTAATCAGCACGCTGCTGTTGAATTTTTCACCTCCATGCACTACACGATGACCTACCGCACCAATTTCTTCCAACGATGCAATGGCTCCGTATTCGCTGCTGGTTAGGATCGACAAAATCAACTCAATCGCAGTTTGATGTTCGGGAATTTCTTTTTCTACGATTACTTTTTGTCCGTCAGGCAAGGTAAATTTAATAAATGCACCTTCCAAACCTACTTTTTCAACACCACCTTGCGCAATTACTTCTTTTTGCTCCATGTCAAATAGCTTGTATTTGACAGACGAACTACCGCAATTTAAAACTAAGATTTTCATGACTTAATGACGTGCTTGATCTGATGTGATTACTACCATTTTTACAATATCTTCAACGCTACAACCGCGCGAAAGGTCATTAACAGGAGCTGCCATACCTTGCAAAATAGGGCCTAAAGCCACAGCGCCCGACATACGTTGAGTAAGTTTATAGCCAATATTACCAGCATCCAAGTTAGGGAACACCAATACATTAGCAGTACCACGCAATGGGCTGGTAGGCGCTTTTTGCGCCGCCACCTTAGGCACCAAAGCAGCATCCAACTGCAATTCACCGTCAATCACCAACTCAGGTGCCATTTCTTTTGCCAAACGGGTTGCCTCAATCATCTTGTCGGCCGATTCATTTTTAGCACTACCATGGGTCGAGAAGCTCAACATCGCCACGCGAGGCATCATATCTGCCAAGCCTTTGGCGGTAGCTGCACTTACAACGGCAATTTCAGCAAGCTGTTGTGCATCCGGATTAGGAGTAACAGCACAGTCGGCAAACAACAGCATTCCATCATCGCCATAGTGAGTAGGAGTAATCATCAAGAATGCGCCAGACACCACGCTGATGCCTTTTTTCATCTTGATAATTTGCAAAGCAGGGCGCAACACGTTGCTGGTCGCATTCATAGCACCGGCTACTTCGCCATCGGCATCGCCATTTTTCACCATCAAAGCAGCCAAATACAAAGGATCTTTCACTTTTTTATCAGCTTCTTCCATGGTCATGCCTTTGTTTTTACGCAACTCATACAGCAACTCTACGTAAACTTGGCGTTTTGGATCGGTCGATTCGTCGAAGATAATCGCCTTGTCGATGTTTTCCAACCCCCACTCTTGAGCTTGCGCCAACAATGCATCGCGCGAACCCAACAAAATAATATCTGCCAAACCATCGCGCAACAAAATATCAGCAGCACGAAGCGTTCTTTCTTCGAACGACTCTGGCAAAATAATGCGTTTTTTATTTGCTTTAGCTTTAGCAAATAGTTTTTCCAATATATCCATATATCGTAAAAGTTAAGACCAACGTTATCGACAACCACATCAACCAGACGACCATGCAGTTGTGCCTACAAATTTAACGAATATCTATTAAATAAGGTATCGATTATACGATTTTATTTCGAGGATGACACAATAAAATCGTTTCGCGCAAATACTGCGCTCCAATATGAGTGTAAATTTCGGTAGTTTGAATATTGCTATGCCCTAACATTTCCTGAATCACACGTAAGTTTGCCCCGCCCTCCAGCAAATGTGTAGCAAAAGAATGACGCAATGTATGCGGACTAATCACCGTCTGAATACCTGCCTGCAAGGCACATTGCTTCACCACGGTAAAAAACATTTGTCGGGTCAAAGCACCTCCACGTCGGTTCAAGAATAGCACATCAGCACTCTCTTTTTTAATCGCTGGCAAGGCGTTACGGTCGTACAGGTAAAGTTTAATTTCGTCCAATGCCGTTTTTGATATGGGAATCAAACGCTGCTTGCTACCCTTTCCCTCCACCTTAATAAAAGACTCTTCCACGTAAATATCAGAAATCTTTAGACCTACCAATTCCGACACACGCAAGCCACAGCTGTATGCAACTTCTATCATAGCCCGATTGCGCTGTCCTTCTGCCTTGCTCAAATCGATCACAGCCTTGAGGGCATCAATCTCCTCGACCGACAAAACCGATGGCAAATGCCTACCTAATTTGGGCATCTCCAACAGCACCGTAGGATTGGATGGTATCAACCCTTCGCGCAACAAGTAGCCATAAAAAGATTTGATGCTCGACATGATACGTGCTTGCGAGCGAGCCTGTATGCCCAATTCGGACAACAGCAAAAAGAAAGCCTGCAGCTGCTCGAAAGTAGCCTGCAGGTAAGAAGTGTTTTGCTGCGCCATGTAATCCAGCAATTTGCTAACATCGGAGCAGTATGCATCAATGGTATTTGCCGATAGCGAACGCTCCAACGACAAATACGCATGGTAACGTTTCAGTTCGGCATCCCTCATTGCGCAAGCGCCTTTTGCTGATTGAATACAGGATTCGCGTACATTTCGTACAATTTTTCGCGCAAGAAAGCTTCGTCACGGTTGGGCAAATCTATCTTCTGAATTTGTCCATCAATGTAGGCAACATAACGTTGCTTGTCTTCTATAGTATAGCGATCAGCATACGTAGTAGCGCCCTTCAACAGGTCGGCAGCCACGTAGTTATTGGGGAATAGTTGATAGTTGGCATGAATTGCAGCATCGATAGCAGCTGCAGCTGCATCCGCCTGCGCCGAACGTGGCAGCTCATTCCAAGCTTCGGGCACTTCCAATGGTTGACAAACAGCAAACACCACACGACCCTTATAGCCCATAATATCTGCTTTCATGTTGAGCATATCATCCATGGGCGATTTTTTATAGGCAGCATCATCACGTTTTTGCTGCATTTCTTTTGCTTTTAAGAAATCCGCAGGATCAAATTCGTAGGTAATAGCAACGGGTACTATTGACAATTCACGCAATTTTTCTACAAAAGAACCCTCTCCGCTCATGTTCAGCATCTTGATAATAGCAGGTGCTGTTCTGTCGTCGGAGTTTTTAGCCCTACCTTCACGATGCGCCATCCAAATCGAATCACCTTTGTGTTGGAGGGTATAACGGATGTATTCCGACATGTTCTTAGAGATCAGCAGTTGCTCACGCACACCACCGTCACGTTTTACCAAAAAGCATTTGTTCAAACGCACTGTTTTCTCAATCCAAGGCTGAACAAGCAAGTTGTTGCCAATGGCAACCTGCGTAGTGGTGAGTCCATTATCGTTCCACAACATATTCAAGAAAGCGGGATCGCAGATAATATTTCGGTGGTTAGTCAAGAAAACACTGGGCTTTTGCGGAATATTTTCCTTGCCCATCAGGCAAACACCAGCAGTTGTCTTTTGCTCCAAAGCATGCAAAAGGGGTGGCAACGCTGTTTTCTGAAAAGTTTCGATGGTATCAACCCCTTGTAGGCTTTGTATGATTTGTTGCGTATTTTCTTCGCCTAACAAGGATGCAAGCATGTAAGGCATTTCTGGCTGCGCCAATAGTTGAGGCAAAATGGTAGTTACATCCTCATCTACGTAGCTACGCATGCTGTCAAATTCTGCTGGATATTTCATAGTAATCGTATTTACAATGATACTATACAAAGGTAGAGAATAGTTGGGAGAATAGCAAGAACTTTTGCAACAAGGACTACTCTGCCGCTAAAAAAGAGTTGTAGTAGCGCACATCGCCCGTTACTTCCTCTGCTGCCCATACAGGCATTTCGAACGAGTCGTTTTCGTCTGCCAGCTCTATTTCTGCCAGCAACAAACCTTTGTGTCTGCCCAAAAACTCGTCCACTTCCCAGATTTTTCCGCCTACTTCCACCCGATAACGTATCTTCTCAATGGGCGGACAAACACACAGCTCCATCAGTTGATGGGCATCTTCAAGGGGAATTTCGTACTCAAATTCAGCACGCGAGATACCCTTGGTCATGCCCTTAATGGTCAGGTATGCCTTATCTTCGGCGATACGCACACGCACCGTGCATCCGTCTTTCGCCAAATAACCTTGTTGAAAATAGCAACCCTTATCTGGTGCTTGCCACAAGGCTTTGTTCACTAAAAATTTACGTTCAATTTCGATCATATTTTTTATATTCCCCGCGTTGCGGTTGTAAAGCAACCTTAACACGGGGTTACAAGTTAAGGAACACCCCTGCGGGGTAATGGATTTTTATTCGATATTCTTACGAAGGCGTTTTAAGTATTCTTGTAACTTTATGGTGTCCTTGGAATCAATTAACGCCAACAAATCTTTTAATTCCTTGCGGATGTTCTCTACCTGACCCGATGTAAAAGGGTTAAACAGAATTTCGGTAAGCAGATAATCATCCTCCGAGAACAAGCCACGTGCTATGGCCATGTGTTTTTTAAAGGTGGTACCAGGCGCATCTTGATGCTTCATTACCGCGGCAAAAACCATGGTCGATACAAAAGGAATCGAAAGCGAGTAGGCAATGGTTTCGTCGTGTTCCAAAAAAGTATATTCAAATATATTAAGGTGCAAACTCTGGTACAAATCTTTAAAGAATACTTTGCCCATGTGGTCCGACTCGGATATAATAATGGCATTTTGTCGGCTCAAATCCTCTAAATTGGCAAAGGTAGGTCCAAACATGGGGTGAGTCGATACATAACGCATACCACAACCAGCATAAAACTCGGGCAGGCCTGTTTTTACCGATGCAATATCGGATATAATACACGATTGAGGTAAATAAGGCAACACCGCTTTAAAAGCATCGATGGTATGATTCAGGGTTACACAGTTAATGAGCAACTCTGGTTCAAAAGCCTTTATCTCATCGTACGAGGTCATGCGATAGGTATTGAACACAAAGCGCAAATTTTTAGGATTTACATCAAAAAGTGCCACTTCGTGCTGCATGCACAACACATCGGTTAAAAAGGTGCCCATTTTTCCAGCACCGAGAATTAGTATTTTCATAGTTTCTTTTTTTATCCCCGCGTTGCGGTTGTAAACAACCTTAACACGGGGTTACAAATTAGGGAAACCCCTGCGGGGTAATGGAATTTTATTTTATGATTTCCATTTGAATACGTACTGATTCTTCGTGCACCGCCTCTAAGTATTTACGAATAAAATCGGCAGACATACCTAGGCGTTCGCCCATGATGATGCGTTTTTGCATGATTTCGTCGTAACGGCCTGTTTGCAATACTTGCACGTTGTGCTCTTTTTTATACAAACCAATTTCGCGCGATATGCGCATGCGTTTTGCCAAAAGTTCCAACAATTCGTTATCGGTGGTATCTATTTGTTTACGCAAGGTACTTAAACTTTCTGTTTCTTTTTTCATATCACGAATGACCAAGGTGTCGATTACATAATCTAAGATATCAGGTGTTAGCTGTTGTGCTGCATCGCTCCATGCCTTATCGGGATTACAGTGCGATTCTATCATCAAACCATCAAAGCCCAAGTCCATGGCTTGTTGACAAAGAGGTGCGATTAACTCGCGTTTGCCACCAATGTGCGAGGGGTCGCAGATAATGGGCAAGTTAGGGTAACGACGACGCAACTCAATGGGGATGTTCCACTGGGGCAAGTTACGATAAATTTTCTTATCGTACGTACTAAATCCACGATGAATAGCACCCAATTTACGAATTCCTGCATTGTAAAGGCGTTCCATGGCACCAATCCATAGTTCTATATCGGGATTTACGGGATTTTTTACCAACACAGGAATATCAACCCCTTGCAAAGCGTCGGCAATTTCTTGCATGGCAAATGGGTTGGCAGAGGTGCGAGCACCAATCCAAAGAATATCAATACCTTGTTTTAAAGCCTCTTCGATGTGCTTTGCAGTTGCCACTTCGGTACCTACAAACATACCTGTTTCGGCTTTGACACGTTGTAGCCATGGCAAGCCTTCTACTCCAACTCCTTCGAAACCACCTGGTTTGGTACGTGGTTTCCAAATTCCTGCACGGAAAATAGGCACTCCGTTTTTAGACAGTTCTACGGCAGTTGCCATTACTTGTTCTTCGGTTTCGGCACTACAAGGGCCAGCTATAATCAAAGGGCGTTCGGCACTCATGCCGGGTAGCCAAATAGGTTGTAAATCTTTCATATTGTTGTATTTTTAATTTGTTATTCATGGATTTCCTGCGTTGCAGTCGCTCTGCTCCTTTAACACAGGGTTACAATTGGGTAAACCCCTGCGGGGTAACTGAAAAAACTCCTAACTTTTAACTCCTAACTGGCTAATCCTGTTTAGGGCTTCGGTTAGTTTTTCTTGAGTGGCGCAAAGGGAGATACGAATGTAACGTGCTCCATTGCTACCAAAAATAAAACCTGGAGTAATGAAGACCCTTGCCTCGTGCAAAATTTTCTCGGTTAATTCTTCTACATGCTGATAGTGATCTGGAATTTTGCCCCACACAAACATACCTACTTGGTTTTTATCGTAGCGGCAACCCAACGTATTCATAATTTGTTCTGCCACTGCCCTACGTTTGCTGTAAAGTTCCATGTTCATTGCCTCGTGCCAAGTGTCATCGTTATGCAATGCAGCCGCTGCAGCTAATTGCATGGGCTTAAACATGCCCGAATCGACATTCGATTTTACCTTTAGCATCCAATTTATAAAGGTTGCATTGGCAGCTATCATACCTACACGCCAGCCAGGCATATTATGACTTTTGCTCATAGAATTAAGTTCGATGCAACACTCCTTAGCTCCTTCGATACGCATAATACTCAATGGCTGTTGATTCAGTATCAAACTATAAGGATTATCGTTTACCACAACAATTTGATGTTTGTGCGCAAAATCGACCAATTTTTGGAACAATTCGGTTGATGCCTTTGCTCCTGTAGGCATATTGGGATAGTTTGCCCACATCAGTTTGACACCCGACAAATCCATTTTTTCCAGAGCTTCAAAATCGGGGTACCAATTATTCTCTTCTTTTAGGTCGTAATATACCACCTCAGCACCCAAAAGCGAGCTTAATGCCGAATACGTTGGGTAACCTGGGTTGGGCACTAACACCTTGTCGCCTGGATTGACAAAAGCCAAAGTGACATACAAAATGCCTTCTTTCGAGCCAATAAGTGGCTGAATCTCCGAAGCAGGGTCTAAGGTAACACCGTACCATTTTTGGTAAAAATCGGCAAAACCTTGACGCAACTCTGGGATGCCCACATACGGTTGATAACCATGCACATTGGCAAGCGGCGCATTTTCGCATAAAGCCTTAATGGTTTGCTCCGAAGGAGGCATATCAGGACTACCAATGCCTAAACTAATGACATCAAGTCCTTGGGCATTCATAGCAGCTACTTCTTTTAATTTGCGTGAGAAATAGTATTCTTGAACGGTTTCGAGTCTTTTTGCTGGTTGAATCATACTATTATTGGTGATGCGGTGATTTGGTGATTTGGTTAGTCGTTACAACTTTGGTATTCGCCAAGGATGCGCAAATCGCGGGTAAAAGGACGAATGGCATCGAGCGATTGAACATACGACATGTAATTTTCGAAATTCAAATTTACATAGAATAAATATTCCCACTCCCTGCCCAATATGGGCAACGACTGTATTTTACTCAAATTTACATGATAGTAAGACAAGATGGATAGCACCTTTGCCAAACTACCCTCTTCGTGGGGCAAAGCAAATACGATAGACGATTTATTTACTTTTTTGCTTTTGGTGTGTTCTTCGGCTGTCCAGGGGTCTCCCACTATCAAAAAACGAGTAAAGTTACGTTTGTTGGTTTCAATTCCCTCTGCTAATATTTGCAATCCATAAATTTGTGCCGCCAACGTACTACAAATAGCGGCACGTCCTGCAATTTTTTCCGTAGCAATGCGACGAGCACTTGATGCCGTATCATCACTCTCTACTGCTTTTAGATGAGGATACCCTGCCAAGAAATCTTCGCATTGCATCAAAGCTATTGGGTGCGAATACACATCGGTTACATCGTCAATGCTTTGACCTGGCAAACATACCAAATTGTGTTCAATGCGCAAACGAGTTTCGCCCATAATACGCATCCCACTGTCTTTTAGTAGGTTGTGATTTGGAAGCAAGCTGCCCGCAATGGTGTTTTCGATGGCCACGGCACCCACAATGGAATTGTCTTTTTTAATGGTCTGAAAAACATCTTTAAACGTGTCGCAAGCTATCACCTCGATTTCTTCTCCCTGAAAATAATTGCGTGCAGCTATATCGTGAAATGAGCCCGCAATACCTTGAATAGCAACTTTACGTTTCATGTTTTTTTTCGTTTAGTGAATAAAAAAAATCCCGTTCATCAGAACGGGATTCAATATATTAAGCATTTATTTTTTAGTTCGTTTACATACATCAAAACCCGTTCTACTTTGTGCTAAAGTAAAAAAAGTAAAAGAAGTATGTAAAAAATTGTCTCATCGATTTTATTATGCCGCTTTATACGGCTTTGACACTGCAAATGTAAATGCTTTTTTTCAAAATGCAATGTTTTCTGCCATTTTTTTACAATTTATTATTTGGGTAGGATCTGTAAGTAGCAATAAACAACGTCCGAATTTTCGATTGTTTTTACCAAGTAAACGACTTGATCTTTGTAGGTATCAGGCGCATTCGCAGTTAATTGCAATTTGCCATCAGCGATGCATTTACCCACCAGAGCACGCTGTTCTTTCGATGATGCACTGTAGTCTTCGCCCACTATAGCCGCTGCAGCCACCTCTTCTTGGGTAGGTTCTACATTCCAAATGGCACGCACTGCACCCATCTGAAACTTTTTGGTAAAGTTTCTATAATTGTATAGGGCATGATACGACACTTCTTCGTAGAATTTACTCGAATATTTGGGGTTTACCATGATAAATTCGGTCAATCCACTCAGTTTATTATTCTCGAACGAATAACCACTTGATAAATCATCGGTACCCCAAGTGTTCCAAAAGCCTAAATCGCCGTATGCAACTTTGGGTGTCGCATAGAGCAAAACACTTTCGGTCTCGCTTACCAAGCGCAAAGAGGTTAAATTCTTCTTAACCTTTTCTTTGCTGTCGCCCCACCTAAACTGATGAACATCGGTCGGAATTACGTTAAACTCACCTGTAGTCTCTACACTTTGCATGCTGGGTGTATTACCTTGCACATGACTAAACTCATAGGTTACTTTTAAATGAACGATGATTGTTCCCGTGTCTTTTGGGGTATATATTGCCTGATACACACCTTCGTCAGAGGAAATTTTTTGAATACCAAACTCATTGCCGTTTACCGACCAAGTTACAATCTTATCATAAACTTCTCCACACGATGGTTCTACCTGCAAAACAGAGAATTCTACCACTTGCCCTTGCACAATCGGAGTAGCATCAACGGTTATCATACCCAACTTTCCAGGATTTTCTGGGCTACTATAAGGGTCGCAAGCACTTGCTAAAATTGCCAAGATAGGCATCAAAGCATACACTAATCTTTTCATTTATACCTCCTTAAAAGAACGCCGCAAAAGTAATCGTTTAATTCATAACTTATCACTTATGCGACGTTTCTTTGATTTAATTAACATCTGTATATTCAAATTCTTTAATCCACTTATCAGCATACATGCCTGAAATATACTTCTTTTCATTTTCAAAGACGTATTTCTCGTCTTTCTCAGGTTCAAAGTTAACACAAAACACATACACCTTTATACCATGACGTTTGCAATCTACAAAGAGTTTTCTATACGACCAATCCTCTAAATAAGACCTGCAAACAGCAATAGCAGGTATCTCATTGTCCATAAAGTATTTTAACTTATCTCCTTGTATCTGATTAAGCAGACAATCCGATAACATAAATTGTACATCAAGTTCCTGTGCTTGTTTAATTGCATCAAACGTGAACAGCTCCATCAACAGACGACTTTTATCAACAAACAAGGTAGCAAGTTTCTTGGGATCGTTAATTTTATCAGTTACCAATACCGCATCTGAATGCTCTGCAAACCACAAATTTATTGCTTGCATATCCATGGGTGTGTATTTATGGTATATCTTATGTTTTATATAATGTTCTCTATTAACAGGCACTGCACTATCACAAGCAGTAATCGATTTCCAAAAATCCCAATCGTGTGCAGCAACCACTTCTCCATTTCTATCCTCTATCAAGTCTAATTCAAAATACCTAAATCCATCTTGATAACTTTTATTCAGAGCTTCTAACGAATTAGAATACGGGTGAGATTCTATCGTACCCCCAGCATGTGCAATCCAATTCATATTTTGCACGTCTTCATAATCTTCTATTTCTGACTGACAAGCAGTAAGAAATAATAGGGTTAACCAAACATGAATGTTTAATCTTTTCATTGTTCTAATTATTAGGAGGTGTAAAACATCGCACACTATATATGCTTTATTATACAGTTAGTTTCGAAAATAATCTGCTCGAATCATTTTGTCCGATAAACTTTGTGCATCACTTGGCGTAATGGGGCGAGCATCCAAGGCTTCCTGATCCAATAGATTTACGCCAAATCCTTTCCAATAATACGATTCGCACCCTAAAATATGCAAAAGAGTTGGGTAAATATCCATTTGATAAACTTGATGTTTTACACGTACTGTGCTTTCTAATCGTGGCGAATAAATTACCAAAGGAATGTAACCGTTAATTTCGCCAAAGCCTAACTGATGCTGTTTATTAAAAGCATTAAACGTTTGACGAGATTCGTGGCTCAACACATTGTGATCGGCAGTAATTACGATTGTCGATGATTTTAGCAACGAATCTGTGGTTACTTGGCGCAATATCGTACCCAATTGTTTATCCATGTACTTCACCGAGTTTAGGTATCGATACATTTCGTCGGGTATGCCATCTACACCTTGATACTCAAATTCTGGACAAGCATTAAACGGTGCGTGCATCGTCATGGTCAATGAAAGCATAAAATCATGTTGCACACGCAGACTATCCAATTGGTTAAAAATATACTTATCGTCCCATCGTTTCTCTACATAATTTTGAGAAATTCCATACGCATCGCTCATGTATTTTTGGTTCCAATAAGAAAGGCTCAAAGCAGCTATGAGCGCTGGTTGTTGATACAAATGGCTGATAGCAGGATAGGTATTGCCCGGAAAACGGAAGCAGGTAGCACCATCTGTAATGGGCAGCAAGCCTGTATTCACAATCATCTGTCCATCGCCCGACACTCCATGTCTTACTTGCGAAACTACTTTATCTGCATAAAACAAAGTAGGAGTTTGTTGGATGAATGCATATAGATTAGGGGTAACTTGTGGTGTTATGGTCCATGCTTCAAAACTCTCTATCAGAATAATCAAAAGAGGCGTTTGGGGAGTAGGCAAAGAATCGCCATGTAGCACAAATGTGTCTGCTTTTTGCTTATCGATATCTTCCATAACAAAAACATCTTTCTCAAAGGGCAACAGTAGCAGTTCCTTAATCTGATTAAAAAAAGCATGAGATACAGATACATTGCGCACGTAATCTTCTGTCGTAAATCCTAAAGTAGATATGCCTCGTTCTGTTGTAAATGGATTCCAAACTCTATGATGCGTACAAATACTACCCGAGCACTCTAATTTACGATGAATTGAATAACAGGAAATGACATTTAATACCAACGAAACAAACAGCACACCAGCAAAGGCTTTTACATTTCGTTTAGGCGTATCAAAAAGCCAAACAACAATACCCAAAATAGCGGTAAGCAACAACAGCAACCAATCTATTGGTTTGTTAAAAATCCAAATACTATTCCAAACGCCTGCCATATTACCCATCATGGTAAAGGCGTATTTTTCGATAAAGATGTTATTTGAACGAAAATAAATGAGCTCTGCCATGCACCAAAAAGCAAACACTGCCGAAACAATGACCACCCAATATTTACGTTTTGTCAGCAAGGCAAAGGATGCAAAAAACAAGGCTATACTTACCTTTATCAGCATTGATACAAACCAAACAGGAGCATAGGACGTTTCTGCATAAACAATCCAATGAAACAACACGTTTTGCAACAAGGTAGTCAAAAAGAATACAGATGCTATGACATACATAGCACCTTTGCTGGATGGCAGTTTAGACCGTAACTCGAACAAATTCATATCATCTTATCATTAAATTATCGTGCCATTTTTTGATAAACCCATCCTCTAATACCATTAGGCAGTACACGCACGACAAAACGGGTAGCTATGTTGTACACCATTTTAAAGAAAGAGATGTAGCCGATGCGGTGCATCCGCTTTTCTAATTTAGCTTCGGATAGGGCATATTTCAACCCACCCCTGCGTTTATACACATCGGGCGAGATTCTAAAATACAGCAAAGATGCTTGTATGTTGTAAAATTTAGCCCCACTCATCAGCATGCGCACCCATAAGTAGTAATCTTCGAACAGGTGAAAAGGTTGATAACCACCTGCCTTTTCTACTGCCGATTTTTTGAACATGACCACCGGATGATTGATGGGGCATCTATCTTTACCATAATTGTAAATTTCGGCATGGGTCTCGGGTAATTTGCGCACCGAGATAATGTGCGACGTGTCACCCTGAAACTCCTCTATCCATGCACTAACAATATCTAAATCGGGCTGTGCTTTAAAAACCTGTACCTGTTGTTCAAAACGATTGGGTTTGGCAATATCGTCGGTATCCATACGCGCAACCAACTGGCAAGAGCAATGTTTCAATCCCTCGTTTAATGCGGCTCCCAAACCCGAATTTACTGCCAAGGGCACTATTTTTAGGGTATCGTATCGCTGTAAGAAATCTGCCAACACGTTTTCTAATTCGTCGGTAAGTGGACCGTCCTTAACCAGAACTACCTCGTTGGGCAGCAAAGTTTGCGCAAAGATACTCTCCAAACTTTGACGCAAAGCCTGGGGCGATTCTTTATAGTATAAAGAGCATAAAACAGAAAACTTCCAATTCATTTTACTTTTACTTTTGGGCGTAAAATAGGTACAACCAAAGCATTTTGATGCGATACGATAGGCGTAGCCATATGGGATTGTTGCTTTGCTCGGAGGTTGCCGACACATTCGCACCGTGCTTGCGATAGCTAAGCAAAGGCTCGGCAACAAATTTAATTCCCCTGCCACGCAAACTCATCATGCCCAACCAAATATCGTGCAACATCAATCCTTTGGGAAAGGGCAATACTTTGCGCAAAAAATCTTTTCGAAAAGCCATGCAACATCCGATAAATGGATTTTTGGCGATGTTGTACAAGGCATTGCTTTGGAAAGGTTGCACCGTCCAAAACATCGGATTTGTTACTTGCATGTGCTCGTTAACAATCTCAAAACTCGACATAACCGCATCATAATCGGACAAATAGGGCAACATGGCTTGCAACTTGTTGGGTTTCCACACATCATCCTGGTCCGACAAAAACACATAATCCCCTTTGGCATGCATCAACGCATACTCAAAATTTTGCGTTGCAAAATAAAAAGACGACAAGCGTTTGTTTTTAAGCGAAGCATCCTTTACGTGATGCAACACCTTGATACGATCATCCTGATAGGATGAAAGAATGGCAAGGGTTGCATCCGTACTGCCATCGTCCGAAACAATGATTTCGTCTTCGGGCGAAAGTTGAGCCAAAATCGAGTCGATTTGCTCCTTAATAAAAGCCTCACCATTGTAGGTTGCTATACAAACGGATATCATCTACTGCAAATAATTGTTATACTGTTTTACAATGTCATCCCACGAAGCTGGCAATTCCTTTTCTACAAAAGCAACAATTTGTTGCTGCATAGTATCTTGTTCTTCCTTCGAGAGGGCAAGTAATCCGCTCACGACTTCAGGCGCTTGCGTTTCGGTCGTAATTTTCAAATAGTCGCGTTGCACTTGCGTTACAAAAGGGCCTTCGGTCGATACAATCAACGCCAAGTTGCGTACAAAAGCCAAGAATGAGCCACGTCTCTCAGACAGACCATCTGGATAGGGCAAGTAGGCTACTTTGGTATCAGCCAAAATGGTAGCTACTTCTGCATCATTTTTACCCTCTATAATAGAAACGCCTGCTTCGGCTGCCAATTTTCTGATTGTATCGGTATATTCTTTCAGTTCTGGCCATGTCTCACCCAAAATATAGGCATTGAGCGACACACCTTGCTGGTCTTTGATCGTTTTTACTACCTCAATAAAATTTTCAATGCCTTTAAGCGGGCGGATGTAGCCAAAGCAACCCACATCGTAAGTGCGTTCTGATATTTTCTTCAAGTTATCTGCCTGAGAAATGTTGGAGAAAATTTTAATCACCGTACTTTTCTTCTTTACGCACGATACCTTTCGAATGGCTGCATTGCGTTCAAATTCATTGGTAAAAATGAGCTTATTGGCAAACCATAGCATGATGTAGGCGCACAAAAAACCTTTCCAACCCAACTGGGTGTATTCGTGGATCGTTACTACCATTTTTTTGCGGGTAAACAAGCGTACATAGGCGCACAACAAGTGAGGGAACAAACTTTTGCCATAACCGCGCGATGGATATTGTAGGTTGACCACCGCATCGTCCGATGCTTTGATTGTTTTGATGGCACGACGAAAGCCACCAAATGACAAGTCCTTGGTGTACAATAATTTCCAATTTGTATTTTTACCCTCTTCCGACTGCAACAAACAATACGAATAATCCGCAACCCCACATTGTTCGGGAGGATAAGTTCCTGTGACTAAAATCATATATTCCTAAGTATGGTTTTCCAATATTCTTTTTGTTCCGATCTGCCCAACAAAGCAAAAACGGCAATTCTGCAGCAACAATTGATGCGTTGCAAGGCATTTGACAGCCAATAGGCACATCCACTGCTTGTTTTTTGATAGTACAACTTACGAGAAACAGACTTTAGCTGTTCGCGCTTATCGGAAGTGGCAATACTCTTCCCTTCCAAATGTATCAATTCAGCTTGTGGCACACTGTGCGATGCGTAGCCTTTTTGCGCGATACGGTGGGTAAGTTCAGTTTCTTCGTAATACATAAAGAAATCGGGATCGAAACCACCGGTTTCATCCAATACCGACTTGCGCACCATCATATCTGCACCTGTGATGTAACCCACTTTTAGCGGTTGTTGGGTAAAGTTAAACTGGAAGTTCTTGCCCCATCTGCACTTAAAAATCAGACCTCCCAATAAATCGTTCAACTCCCACAAAGGCGATGGCAGTAACGGCATGTACGAATGGGTAGGCACACCTGCTTCATCGTACAAATTACCACCACAAACACCCACATTTGGGTGGGCATCCAAATAGTCGGACAAGCATTTAATGGGATTGCCTTTGAGCAGGGTATCGGGATTGAGAAAGAATACATTCCGACCTTTTGCTACTTTCAGGCCTTCGTTATTCGCTCTACCAAATCCCACATTCTCCGATAAAGGCAAATAGGTGATGCTATCGGCATAAGGTTGCCATTGCTCGGGCAGTTGTGCAGTAGATGCATTATCAACAATAATTACCTCAAATGCGATGCCCTTTGTTTGGGCATACAGCGAATCCAACAGATTTTTAATTAAATCTGTTGTATGGTAGTTAACGATGATAATAGATACATCCATCCGTAATTTTATTCTTTTTCCTGCCAGTCTAATCGTTCTTCTGCTTCTGGCGGATAGTTTATCAGGTTATAGTATGGCACATAGCCATAATTGATGGGACGCTGGGTTAGCTCAGCAATTTGGGTATTGGTCAATGCAACTACCAAACGTACCAAGAAAAAGGCAATTACCAAGCAAAAGCAAGCCGACTGAATCGTTTTTTGTACAATAGGTTTGAGTTGAGCATCCAACAACCCAACAAAAGCTACAATAGCATACACGTAATAGTAAACTTGAAAACGTTCCAGAATCGACACTGCATTGGACATACCAACCAACACAAAGGTAATGAGCAAAGCATTGTTATAGAAACAGTGTTGGTTATTTTCTTTCTTGTGCCACAACAGTGTAAGCAAGCACAAACCTACCGACGCCATGTAATAGAGACCTGTTCCAAATACCACTTTTTTAGCAAATACCGACTCACGATATACCTGTATCAACAATTCGATACGTTCTGGCATAACGCCTGAGAATAGATCGAAAATATGAAAGATCAGTTGTGGATAGACATAAATTCCCTGCGCCAACAATACTAGAATTACCGATAAGTATTTATTGATTGGACGATTGATAAAATACAACGGAAGGGCAAAAAGGGCACTGATGTGAAATAGGCAGGCAACACCAATGGTAACAAAAAATAACAGCGCTTTTCGTTCAAACACATAGGGAGTACCCAATAGTACAATTGCCAATGCTATGCTTTGTCGCACCTGTGCCATCAGGATGGTAAACAAAAACAAAATAACAAACAGCGATATCGACAAAATTGGATAGGGAGAATACCTGCTATAGAACCGATTGAGGGCAAACAGCAAGAACAGGGTTGCCGAGAATTGTAGCACATAGTAGTTACCAAACAAGTAATATACTAGTTTCATCAGGCCTACAAATCCCTTTTCCCAACCCATGTAGCACATTCCTGTTGAAATGGAATCAAACACGTACGTGTACGTTTTCCAGTCTGCACCCGTATTGTATCGCAAACCCACAAATAGGAGTAAGAATGCAACAATAAACCATCTTACCCATCGCATCTGTTCCTTACGCACACCTATTACCTCCAACAGCGTACCTGTCAGAAGCAATCCAATCAACACGATGTAAGGAAGATAAACCGACACTCTCTTATGCTTTTAAAAGTTGATACGACCTGCTACAAAATAATAGCATTACGGTTAATTCTGTTAGCAACAATGCTACGGCTGCCCCATAAGTTCCAAAGTGAATCGTCAGCAACAGAACCGAGACAATGGCTACCGCAGCAGCAATGATGTACACATTGCGAAAATATTTTTTATCCTGCTCGTCGCCCATGGCCAATAAAACCAATTGCCCCATAACACCCCCCAGTCCTACAAACAATGGAACAAAAGACATGATTTTGAACAACAAATCAGATTGAGCATAATCTTCGCCTAAGAAATACACGATCATTGGCGATGCAAAGAACATGCATAGACCTATTACAAGCATGCACGCTACCATAACAACAAACAAATATTTTACTTTAACAATGGCTTCTTGCTTGTTCTTTTGTGCTAAATTGGCAATGTAAGGATAAAAGACCTGCAAAACAGGCAACAACGCCATGTAACACAACGCACGCATGATGCGATCTACTGCCGAATATTGTCCAACTTCTTCGGGCGATACAAAATACCCTAAGATAAGCACAAAACACGCTGTATAAACGCTGGTTGCTGCTGTTGACAGGAACAAAGGAAAACTTTCGGATAGCTCATTTTTGATATTAGCAAAATGAACCCTTACCAAGCGACCCCACCCCTTACGGGCAATCATGTACCACGAAACCAACATCGCCACAATAGCCACCATGCCTTGCAGAAACGCCGCCCACAATACATCGTCGGGCGATTTAACCAACCAGAACGTTAGGGGCAATACCGCCACCTTGGCAGCTGCATTAAAAATAGACACCCATTTGATTTGTCCAATACCCTGAAACAAAAAGACAAACAATCCTGCCTGCCCTATGACCATCAGGAACATCATGAGCATGGTAGAACGATACACGGCAAACTCGGGTACCATCGACAAACCCAACAGCAACAAGAAACTCACCAGCAGCAATACCATTTTGGCATACACTGTTGCCGAGAAAATTCGGTTCAAATCTTCCTGATTATCTTTTGCCAATGCGATGCGTTTAGTTGCACTGAGGTTAAATCCAAAATCAACCAGCAGCATCAAGTATTGGGCTACCGATAGCGAAAAACCGATATACCCAAACTTCTCTGCTCCCAAAACTTTCATCAGGTAGGGTAAAACCAACAAAGGGACTACGTAAGTTAGTCCCTGTAAAGCAATGAGGTAAAAGACATCTTTTAGCTCACGCTGGTTGTTGATAAGCGTGCTTTTTAGCCCCAAACTTTTTAATATGCTCTTGCAAATACCACTCGTTGTTTAGAGGGTTTGCCTGTTACCATACAAACGCCTGGAGTAGTATCGCCATCCAAAGGAATACAACGGATGGTTGCTTTGGTTTCTTCTTTGATTTTTTCTTCGGTTTCGGGAGTTCCATCCCAGTGGCATAGCAAAAAGCCTCCTTTTTCAATTTCTACTTTGAATTCGTCGTATGAATTTACCTCGCGGGTAACCGATGCACGATAATCCAAGGCTTTTTGGTAGATATTTTTTTGAATCGCATCCAATAGATTTTGGATGTATTCGGTCAAATTGTCGAACGACACGGTTTCTTTGGTAAGGGTATCGCGGCGAGCCACCTCAACGGTGTTGTTATCCAAATCGCGAGCACCCATAGCCAAACGAACAGGAACACCTTTTAGTTCGTATTCAGCAAATTTCCAACCAGGTTTCTTGCTGTCATCGTTGTCGTATTTGAAACTGATGCCTACTGCTTTTAGCTGCGCTGTTAGCTCGGCAACTTTGGCGTTGATAGCATCCAATTGTTCTTGGTTTTTGTAGATAGGAACAATCACTACTTGGTAAGGCGCCAAGGCAGGAGGAAGCACCAAGCCGTTGTCGTCAGAGTGCGACATAATCAGCGCACCCATCAAACGGGTAGAAACACCCCAAGAGGTAGCCCAAACCAACTCTTGTTTGTTTTCTTTGTTCATGAAGGTTACATCAAATGCTTTGGCAAAGTTTTGACCCAAGAAGTGTGAGGTACCTGCTTGCAATGCCTTGCCATCTTGCATCAATGCCTCAATACAGAAGGTTTCCAATGCCCCAGCAAAACGTTCATTGGCCGTTTTTACCCCTTTCAATACAGGAACAGCCATTACGTTTTCTGCAAAGTCGGCATATACATTCAACATTTTTACGGTTTCTTCCAAAGCTTCCTCGCGGGTAGCGTGAGCGGTGTGTCCTTCTTGCCACAAGAATTCGGCAGTACGCAAGAACAAACGAGTACGCATTTCCCAACGCACCACATTCGCCCATTGGTTGCACAAGATTGGAAGGTCACGGTATGAGTGAATCCAATTTTTGTAGGTATTCCAAATAATGGTTTCCGAAGTAGGACGAACAATCAATTCTTCTTCCAACTTAGCAGCAGGATCTACCACCACACCGCTTCCATCTGGATTATTTTTAAGACGATAGTGTGTTACTACCGCACATTCTTTTGCAAAGCCCTCTACGTGGTCGGCTTCTTTGCTCAAGAACGATTTGGGGATAAATAAGGGGAAATAGGCATTTACGTGCCCTGTATCTTTGAAGCGTTGATCCAACTCGCGTTGCATTTTTTCCCAAATGGCATAACCATAAGGTTTAATCACCATACAACCACGCACGGCAGAGTTTTCTGCCAAATCTGCTTTTAACACTAAATCATTGTACCATTGAGCGTAGTTTTCTGCTCTTGAAGTAAGTTCTTTTGCCATCTTTCATTATAGGTTTAATGGTACAAAAGTACTACTTTTCGCTGAAAGTTAAAAGGTTAATAGCAAAAGAATGAAGACAAATGCAGATTATTCGTAATCCACCACGTACACATCCTCATCGGGAGCGTGCATGCGATAGCGTTCGCGGGCAAATTTTTCCAAGTCTTCCTTGTCGGATTTGAGCTGTTGCAAGCGCTCTTGATTTTCTTTCGACTTGGCTCTGTAGTATTCGATCTCTTTCTTTAATTCCCTAATAGTGATGATGTTTTTGATGCGCGTTTGAATGTTGTGCATGCTACCTGTAAACATAGCAACCACAAACAAAATCAACACCACCAAGTATTTGAAGGTTTTGGAAGTAAAAAAATGGATCAGCTTTTTCATACCGACAAAGATAATGGTTTTGCTGCTTTCGCACCAACTTTAAGGCAGCAAAAATTGCACCTCCTTGAAAGCATATTTTCGGTCGATGCCCGCTCGGTCTTCGATGTGCAAGTAGCCCATGGGTTCGACCGCCACAATACGTCCCTCAAAGGATCCATTTTCATCCCGATAGGGAGCCCATGACTGGTAGCGATACAGCACCGACAAGTAGTCTTGCTGCAATAACATGGGCGATGCCAACACCTGTTCGTAGCGATTGTGTATCGACTGCTGCAACGCCTGCATCATCTCTTCTACGTCATATTTTTTACCCGTTATTTGAGCTAGCGAAACAGGATTGGGTGCATCACTTAGAAATCTAGTCTGGTTGATATTAAGACCAATACCCACTACTGACGTAGCAATGGCAGCTCCTTGCAAGTTATTTTCAATGAGGATACCCGCAATTTTTTGATCGTTCCAGTAGATATCGTTGGGCCATTTGATGCAAAAATTGGCAGCATACTGCGACAATACATCCACCACACCCAATGCCACTGCCTGCGAAATCAAAAACTGCTGCTTCACAGGAAATTGCTGGGGCTTTAACAGTAGGCTACACAAAATATTCTTTCCTTCTTCCGCCTCCCAGGCATTGGTCAACTGCCCCCTGCCGGCTGTTTGATAGGCCGTGTGTACTACATAACCGTGGGGCAAATCTTGCTCCAACAACTGTTGCTGCAACCAAGCATTGGTTGAATCAACAATGGGTAGAAAGTAGCTATTTTTCATTTTGCCAATGCCACTGCCAACGTGGCGATGCTTATTTTCAATTCGGGATATTGCTGATGCAAGAGCTGGGCTGCCGATAGCAAGGTAGCCCCTGTGGTAATCACATCATCGACCAGCAATACATGCTTCACTCTTTTGTCGAGTGGAATAGGGTGTTCAAAAATTCCTGCTGTGTTTTTCCAACGTTGATAGGCATCTTTGTGGGTCTGCGTTTCGTTGCAACGACAACGGCGCAACCCCTGATCCAATACGGGGATACCCACCACATCGGCCACCCCCTGTGCCACACATTGTGCTTGGTTGTAGCCACGATTTCTTTGCCGCCTACGATGCAGGGGAATGGGAATAATAGCATCCACATCAGCATACCAAGCACCACATTCAATCGCCATTTGCCGTCCCAATTCTACACCAACCTGCGAACAATTTCTGTACTTTAGTGCATGCAACAATTTTTGCAAAGTCCCACCTTTCGCAAAGTAACACCATGCCATAGCACGTTCTATTGGCACTTTGCCCCAAAAAAGTTGCTCTACATAGTTGTCTGGTTGTTGATAATATTCGGTGCGATGCATCGCAAACAAGCAGCACATACACACAGCCCGTTCGCTGCCCACCAAAGGCCTGCTACAAGCCACACACAAGCGCGGAAAGAGCAAACGCCATAACGACAATACATAAGTTTTCATTCGTTCAACAGATTAAAGATAAGATACGGCACAAAGTTAAATTATTTTCTGTACCTTTGCAAGGTATGAGTAACAAAGAACAATACCGCAAACTGTGCCAAGAGCGCACCAACATACCCCTATTTTTACAACCTTGGTGGCTGGACGCAACGGATATGTTGTGGAACGTACTGCTGTTTGAACAAAAAAATAGCATCGCGGGTGTTTACGTGTATTCATACGCAAAAAAATGGGGAAAGACCATCATCACCCAACCTACATTGACACAATACAGCGGACCATTCTTGTTCTACCCAGAAGGTGCTTCGCTGGAAGAAAAATACTCCTTGCAAAACAAAGCCTACAACTATTTTATTGAACAGTTAGAAGCAATGGGCTATGCCTACTTGGAGCAAAATTTCCATTACAGCCAAACCAACCATCAACCCTTTTATTGGAACGGGTTTAAACAAACCACCCGCTACACGTTTCTATTGGAAAACATTGCGGATATGGAGGCTATCTGGAATGGGATGTCGCATCGAAAAAGACAGAAAAACATCACCAAAACCAAAGGTATGTTGCAGCTGAAGCAAGATATGAGTATTCAGGACTTTTACCTGTTTTACCAAAGCACCCTGCAACAAAAAGGGAAGCACATCTTCTACCCTCTTGCTACCTTAGAAAAGCTCTACCTAACAGCCCAAGCAAGACAGCAAGCACAAATTTTGGCGCTGTACGACGAGCAAAACAACCTACACGTAGCCTTGCTGATTGTATGGGACAAGTGCGCTGCCTACAACCTCATCATTGCCATCAACCCTGATTTTAAAAGCAGCGGAGCCACCAGCCGCATCATTTGGGAGGCCATGCTCTACCTACAAGGCAAAACGCAACACTACGACTTTGAAGGCAGCATGATTGAGGGAGTTGCTCTCAAAAACCAATCTTTTGGAGCTTTGCAGATTCCCTACCACCAGGTACAAAAAAGCCACAGCAAGCTATACTCACTGTGGCGATATTTGAGAAAATAAGGGGGTACTATACCAACCTAAAAAGTTCTGCAAAATAGTAGTACGCCATTACTGCCGACAAAACCAAGCCAGACACCATCGTCAGCAAGTTGCCAATAAACGAGCCAAAACCTGCTTTTAGGCTATCAGATGTGTTTTTTCCTGCCATCATCTCGCCCAATACAGCCCCTACAAAAGGCCCTACAATCATTCCCCAAGGCATAAAGAACAACCCTATCAGCAAGCCTGCAACGCTTCCCCACTGACCTTGCTTGCTACCACCGTACTTCTTTACGCCCCATATTGGCACTATGTAGTTGAGCACCTGCTGCAATACTACCAATCCCAATATAACGAGCATAAATTGGGTTGAAAAGCTGCAACCGTCAACAAACAACAAGAGCAACAATCCCACATACGAAATGGGAGTACCTGGCAAAATCGGAATAAGAGAGCCTGCTACGCCCATTAAGACGCAGAGGGCTCCTACTATCATAAGAAAAATATCCATGCTTAATCGTCAAATTCTACCAACATACCGTTTAGGTCAAATTTTAGCTCAAAACCGCTTGACAATTTCACCTCATAGTCGCGGCGATTTTTCTCGATCTTTTTTACTTGTTGATCGGGATGGTTCGCTGCCAAATACGCTTGAATAGGCGCAGGGATAACTTCTGCTGGCACTACACATTGCGTGCAATCAAAATCTTTCCATTCGCCATTTTTATTGAATTCAAGACCATCGCCATTGGTAAATACAACGGTGTAGGACGAGTCAAAAAACTCAGCATCATAGGTTACGTATGCATGGCGGTACAAGGGATCATCTGCAGAGAAGTACTTTCTGGTAAAGATTTGTGCTTCTTGTGGCATTTTTTCAAATGGAATCAACTTGTCGTTGGCACAAGCGGTCAGCACACTCATGGCTATCGCTGTCATTAGAAATAGTCTTTTCATAGCTTTACAATTTAATGTTCACGTAGCAAATATAGTAAGCTCTACCATAAGTCGTATATTTTTTTCTATAAAGAATATTAAATAATAAATTATACCGCCATTCTCATTTATATTTTCTACCTTTGTAGATTCTAATTTTAAAAACCTATGACAAAGCAATTTAATAGAACAACGGTTACATCTGCACTTCCTTATGCCAATGGTCCTGTGCACATTGGTCACTTGGCTGGCGTGTATGTACCTGCTGATATTTACGTACGCTACTTGCGTCTAAAAGGCGAAGAGGTATTGTTTATTGGTGGTTCTGACGAACACGGTGTACCCATCACCATCAAGGCACGCAACGAAGGTGTTACACCACAAGACATTGTTGACCGCTACCACAATATCATCAAAAAATCGTTCGAAGATTTTGGTATTTCGTTCGACATCTATTCGCGCACCTCAAGCAAAACGCATCGCGGCGTAGCTTCTGATTTCTTTAAAACCCTTTACGACAAAGGCGAATTTATCGAAAAAGAAAGCGAACAATACTACGACGAAGAAGCCAAACAATTTTTGGCAGACCGCTACATTACCGGCGAATGCCCTCACTGCCATGCAGAAGGTGCATACGGCGACCAATGCGAAAAATGCGGCACTTCGCTTTCACCCCTTGATTTGATCAATCCTAAATCTGCCATTAGCGGCAGTGCACCTGTTTTGAAGAAAACCAAACACTGGTATTTACCCCTTGACAAGCACGAACAATGGCTTAGCCAATGGATTTTGGAAGACCACAAAGAATGGCGTCCAAACGTGTATGGTCAATGCAAAAGCTGGTTAGACATGGGCTTGCAACCTCGTGCCGTTAGCCGCGACTTGGATTGGGGTATTCCTGTGCCTGTTGAAGGTGCCGAAGGCAAAGTGCTTTACGTATGGTTCGATGCTCCTATTGGCTACATCTCAAATACCAAAGAATTACTACCTGACACTTGGGAAAAATGGTGGAAAGCCGAAGACACCCGTTTGGTACACTTCATCGGCAAAGACAACATTGTGTTCCACTGCATTGTGTTCCCTGCTATGCTAAAAGCAGAGGGCTCGTACATTTTGCCAGACAATGTTCCTTCAAACGAGTTCTTGAACTTGGAGGGCGATAAAATTTCGACCTCTCGCAACTGGGCGGTTTGGTTGCACGAATACTTGGTTGACTTCCCTGGTAAACAAGATGTATTGCGCTATGTACTTACTGCCAATGCTCCTGAAACCAAAGACAACGACTTTACTTGGAAAGATTTCCAAGCACGCAACAACAACGAACTAGTAGCCATTTATGGCAACTTTGTCAACCGTACGTTGGTGCTAACCCACAAATATTTTGAAGGCAAAGTTCCTGCGTGTGGTGCGCTTACCGAATACGACCAAGCTACCTTGCAAGAATTTAAAGGCGTTAAACAACAAGTTGAACAGCTATTGGGCAACTTTAAATTCCGCGAAGCACAAAAAGAAGCCATGAACCTTGCACGCATCGGTAACAAATACTTGGCCGATACCGAACCTTGGAAATTGGCTAAAACCGACATGGAACGTGTAGGCACTATTTTGAACATTGCGCTACAAATTACCGCTAACCTATCGATTGCCTTTGAACCATTCTTGCCATTCAGTTCGGCTAAACTACGTGGTTTGTTGCATTTGGAATCGTGGAGCTGGGATAGTTTGGGCAGTTTGGATCTGTTGGCAACTGGCGCAGACATCGCACCTGCCGAATTGCTGTTCGAAAAAATCGAAGATGCTGCCATCGATGCACAAATGGAGCGTTTGGCAACTATCAAAGCAGAGAACGAACTTAAAGCCTACAAACCTGCTCCTGTAAAAGAGAATACCACCTTCGATGATTTCATGAAGTTGGACATCCGCGTCGGTACTGTATTGGAATGCCAAAAAGTTCCAAAAGCCGACAAACTATTGCAATTTAAAATCCAAGACGGCATGGGCACTCGCACCATCGTTTCGGGCATCGCACAACACTACAACCCAGAGGATTTGGTAGGCAAGCAAGTTTGCTTCATTGCCAACTTCCCTCCTCGCAAGCTAAAAGGCATCGAAAGCCAAGGTATGATTCTAAGTGCCGAAGATGCTAACGGTCGCCTGGTAGTGATCAGTCCTTCGGACCTAGTAACCAACGGCGTTAGCGTTTGCTAATCGTAACCTATACAAGTAAAACAAGGCAGTCAATTGACTGCCTTGTTTTACTTTACTTCCCATTGATATTGTTAATATCCACTTAGACAATATCCTCCTTTTCTGTATACTTTTCCCACACAATACACATACGGGGACTCACGCTGGGGTATTTACTTGCTAATGGGACACAACAATAATGGCTATTTCAGATACCAAAGAAACTTCAACATGAAGATACACAAACCGATTTTACCAACCTTGACAATTCTAATTCTGCTAAATGATACCCTTGTTCAGCACTTCTTTTAAGGTAAGACATTGCAATGTTATTTGCTGAAAAATCCATCTCTTTGCCAATGCTGGCGTAAAAATCCCTTATCATGCAATACATTTGGTATTGTGCAATGGCTGAATTGTGCGTATTTGCCATGTAGAAGGTGTACATTGCTTTGTTTTCTACGTCGGGGCAAAAATTCATGTAAGTAGTATAGGCTTTGGGGTCGCCGTACTGAATAAAATAATCCTTTAACAACGCTAGTTCGTCTTGTGTATACGAGGTTTTTGTAGCGATTGTATCTATCAAACTATTTATCCGTGTAGCTTGATTATTAATTCTCAAACTCCTTTCGTTTCTTATTTCTGCTCTCTCTCTCTTCTCATTTTCGTACCTTTGCGGATAGTCTCTCTTTTTTATAAACCAGATCTTATCGGCTCTTTCTTTTTTTTGCCGTTTGTATATTAATTCTCTTGCAACAAGGGTGTCTTTGGGTATTCCTATTCCGCACAGCAATAATCTAGACATTTCCCATTCTGCATAATCATGACCTTGCACTACACTTCTTTTGAGATATGAAATTGCGATAGCATTGGCAGTAGAATCCATTTCTATACCTATATTATTATAAAATTCATTAATCATTCCATACATCTCATATTGTGCAAAACTATTGTTGTAGGTATTTGCCATATAAAATGTATATATAAAGTTGTTTTCTTTATCATCTGCATAACCAGTATAGGTCATATAATCATTATGATCTCCATCCTTAATAAAACGCATTTTCATAGAATTTAATTCTTCTTGTGTGTATGTTGGGGTTATGGTAAAAACATCTGAATCGTTATTATCTGCTGTAGCACTGCTACAAATCAGCATAATTAGGCATATCAAAATTAGTATGTTATTCTTTGTTTTCATATAGTTACTCCCTTATACAGCGAATGCATGCAGCTTAGTATTTGCGGCAATTATAATCATGCCATGCCCTTGGACATTCAATATCCCTCTCTTTAACTTGAAAAATGCAAATCGTAATTAATTTTATATCTAATGCCCAATAAGTTGCAAAATCTAGATCAAAGGTACATTGTTTATCAACGAATCCATTGGGAGTAGGCAATAGCGAAAATTTATATGGATTACCAAATGCCATCATCACGCCTTCTTCATTCAGTAGATATTTCTGAGAATGAACATAATCTAGTAAATAATCCCAATCTGTATAGTGAGGAATCTTCCAACCCTTAGGAGCTAATAAGCGTTCATCACGTATTGCGGCCAAATTGTATAAATAATATGTTGTATTTTTAGGAGTGGCAGGGATTGTTTTGCGTTCAGGATAAAACGCATCATTGTAAGACTTTATTAAATCTTGGTATTTATTTTTGTCTATTTCAACAATGTATAATGCAGGAGTATTGGTATCTTCAGCTTCTTTCCATTCTTCATAAGAGGTTACTTTCTTTATGGAATCACCATTTCTAAATGTTTCCACTTGCAAATCTTCAGCCATCCAAACTAATTTTCCTATTTTGGTCGTATCGCAAGCAAAAATGGTATCTGGTAATAATATAGGTTTATTATCCTCTACTTGATACATCTCTAGTTTTTCTTGATTATCGTTCACGTTAGAACATGAATAGAAAAATATACTTTGAATCAATAAGAATTTACTGATTGATTTAATAATCATTTTTGTTAACATTGCAGGTTGTAGTTGGATGTATTAGCGTTCATTGAAGTAAATGAACTCAATGCACAAATTAGGAATATAACAACGTGTTTTTTCAAGATTAAGAATCTATAGGTTATACTTTTTTTGAAAGCGCAAAGGTATAATATTTTATTTGAACTCAAAATAGCAGGTGCCTTTAACCATTGTTTTTTAGAACTTATTTATACGATTGCATTGTATTCTAATTTATTAAGTTAAAAAAACGGTGGGACGTTATAATAATTAGAGTCGAATCCCTATGTGGATTCGACTCTAATTATTATAACGTGTAAAGGATTCTGCTTTATCTTTTATCGAATTTTATCCTAGAAACGAAATAAGGATACCTGCCGCAACAGCACTACCAATTACACCCGCCACGTTCGACGACATACAGTAGTTGAGTACGTGGTTTTTAGGATCGTATTTTAGGGCGATGTCGTTAGCCACGCGCGATGCCATAGGAACAGCACTCAAACCAGTTGCACCCACCAATGGGTTGATTTTCTTTTTGCTGAATAGGTTCATCAATTTTACCAACAAGATACCACCAAAAATAGAGAAACCGAACGCCAAGAAACCACCCGCTACAATACCTAGGGTTTGGAAGTTCAAGAATGCATCTACGGTCATGGTTGCACCTACCGACAATCCTAAGAAAATGGTTGCAGCATTCATAATACCATTCGACGCAGTTTCGAACAAGCGCGAGGTATTAGCACCAATTTCTTTGATCAAGTTACCAAACATCAACATACCTACTAACGATACGGCATCGGGCACAATGATAGCCACAATGGTAGTAACAGCGATAGGGAAGATAATCTTCAAGGCACGCATGTTTTTAAACTCGGTTTTGCTTGGATATAGCTTGTCTTGCTCTTTCATATTGATCATCAATTCCTTTTTCGAGCAGGTAAGTTTTACCACCAAAGGAATGATAACAGGCACCAACGCCATGTAAGAGTAAGCAGCAATAGCAATAGGAGCTAGCAAGTGAGGAGCCAATTTAAGGGTGGTAAAGATAGCGGTTGGACCATCTGCGCCACCAATAATAGCAAGCGAACCTGCTTCTTGAAGGGTAAAGAATTGCGATGCTACCAACAATACAGCAAAGATACCAAATTGTGCACCTGCACCAAAGATAGCAAGTTTTAGGTTACGTAGCATAGGACCAAAGTCAGTTAGCGCACCTACACCCATAAAGATGATAGGAGGAAGCAAGCCCGATTTAATCAATGCGTAGTAAATAAGGTTCATAATGCCTAAGTCGTGTGCAATTTCGGGTAGCGACATTTCATAGACATTTTTTGCCACTTCTACACCATCTTTCATGTAGTGCACCAAACCTTCGCCATCGGCACCCAACACACCCATGCCGCCGCCAGGGAAGTTTGCAATAAGCACACCGAAAGCAATAGGAACCAAAAGCAATGGTTCAAATTCTTTCTTAATGCCCAAATACAGCAACACAAAGGCAAGGGCATACATAATAAGGAAACGAGGATCGGCAACAATGCTGCCGATAGCCGTCATTTCGTATATTTTATTTAAAATTTCTCCCATAGGTATTAAGCTTTAATTTTCATCAAAACATCGTCTTCAGAAATAGCAGCACCTGCATTGAAGCAGATTTCGGTAATAACACCGTCACATTCAGCAGCAATAGCGTTGAAAGTTTTCATTGCCTCAATGTAGCAAACGGTTTGACCTGCTTTAACCACATCGCCTACTTTTACAGCAGGTTCGCCTTGTGCTTTTACCAAATAGAATTTACCTTCTAATGGAGCGGTCAATTCCTTGCCTTCGCCAGTGCCAGCAGCGGCAGCTGCAGGAGCTGCAGAAGCAGCAGGCATAGCGCCAGCTTCGCCAACGGTTACTTTGTATGAAACACCGTTTACTTCCACTTGTACGGTTTGAGGAAGAGCAGCACCACCAGCGTTGGCTTTTTCTGCTTTTTTCTTAGCCAAATCAGCTTCGAAGTCAGCTTTAGCTTGTCCCGATTTGTACAAACGGTATTGTTGTGGGTGCATCGCCAATTCGAACAATTCTTCGTCGTCTTCGCCAAGTTCCCAACCGTTTTCTGCCATTTCATTGCGGAAGCCTTCCAAAGCATCTGGATAAGAATCTTGTGGATTGCCCGTAAAGAACTCGCGACCTTGTTGTTTTGCTTTTTCGATCAATTCGGGAGCGATAGGACCAGGCAAACGACCTGATTTACCCAATAGCATATCCCAAATATCGTCTGCAATCATGCTCCAACGTTCACGACCTTTTTCCATTTGGATCACGTTCATTTGAGCCATGTTTTTCACATATTGGCTAAATGGAGTTACCAATGGAGGATAGCCCATCTTAGGCCATACGTATGCCACCTCGTTGAACAATTTGATCAACATTTGATCTTGAGTCATGGCTGGTTTGCCATTTTTAGCAAAATATTTGTTCAAGCTGTCAAGTGCGTCGTTAAGGTCGTTCATCAAGCTACCCATCATACCGCCAGGAAGACCAGGACCGATCAAAAGCGAGTTCATTTGACGGTTACGAGCAGGAATGTAATAGCCCAAGAAATCGTCCATCATGGCTTGTACTTGGGTACGAACTTCCATGTACGCTTCCATGTTGATTTCTGGTACGTCAAAGCCAGCGTCTTTCAACATCGCTTGTACTGCCAATACGTCTGCGTGACCTGTACCCCATGAAAGAGGTTCCATACCTACATCCACGTAGTCGCAACCTGCTTTACATACTTCCAAGATAGAAGCCATGCTAAAGCCAGGACCCGCGTGCGAGTGGTATTGAATAGGCACTTTGGGATATTTAGCCTTGATGTTTTTAACGATTTCACCCAACGATGCAGGACGACCGATACCTGCCATGTCTTTCAAGCAGATTTCGTCAGCACCAGCCTCGATTAGTTCGAACGCCATTTTGGTGTAGTATTCTACGGTGTGCAATGGCGAGAAAGTGATGCACAAGCAACATTGCGAAATCATACCACCATCGTGTGCATATTTGATGGATGGGATGATGTTGCGGGTATCGTTCAAACCGCAGAAAGTACGAGCAATGTCAGTACCTTGTTTTTTCTTCACCTTGTAGAATAGTTGACGTACGTCTGCAGGAACAGGGTTCATACGCAAACCGTTCAAAGCACGGTCCAACATGTGGGTTTGAATACCTGCTTCGTGAAAAGGTTTGGTCCATTCACGAACTGCTTTATTTGGATTTTCGCCGTAAAGTAGGTTTACTTGTTCAAAGCCACCACCATTGGTTTCAACACGGGCAAAGCAACCCATTTTTACAATAGCAGGAGCTACTTTTACTAGTTGGTCAACACGGGGCACATATTTGCCAGCCGATTGCCACATATCTCTAAACAATAGAGAAAATTTTACTTGTCTTTTATTTGCCATAGCTATAAGGTTTATATTTTTTCAATTTTTTGAGCAGCTTTTTTACCACCACTAATAGCCAAGATGGCTTTGTTAATGGCTTCTTGCACATTCTGATCCACTGCTTGCACAGCTTGTACTACTGGTTTTGCTTCTTCGGGGAAGAATTTGTTAACGGTTTTAATCAATAAACCACCCAAAAAGATGATAATCAATAAAACCACAAATACAGTAGCCATACCGATACCCATAAGGGTCAACGCTTCTACGAACTTATCCCAGTTCGACAATTCTGCAACGGGAGTAGCTTGTAGTAAGATAAAATTCATGTTCATACTATGTAGTTTTAGGTTATTTCTGTATATTTATGCATTTATGCGCATAAAAATGCAAATTTGGAACAAAGTTACAAAATAATCACGAATAATACCTAATTAAAATAAAAAAAGTTAGGAGTAAAACTCCTAACTAATACAGTCTTATGCAATAATAGCGATTATCTGGTTAGCAACACCTTCACGCTCAAGCCTACTTCCGAAATGGTGGTAGGATATGAGGTTGACACCACTGGGTTGCGCATTTGCAAATCATAGAACAAATTAAAACTGATACGTTCGCTAAACACGTAGTTCGCCAAGAACTTAAACGTAGTTACCCAGTCGCCTGCGGTAGCTTGCGATTCGTTGAGCTCAATTTTATGCACCATGGTTTTGGTATCTTTGATCGAGAAATCGGCACGCAAAGTAAGGTCGTTGTTTACTTCTTTGCTCGATTTACCCTGACGCATCGAGAATTTAAGGTTGCTGAACTTATAGCCCAAACCTACCACGTACTCGTTGTTGTGCGATTCTACCAACTGGTTGCTAGCAAGATTCAAGCCCATGTTACGTCCTTTACGCCATTCTGCTTTTAGGCTAAGGCTATTTTTAAGGTTCACATCCACCCCAATCAACGGACTGAATTGTTCGCTGATGGTGACAGCATTGAAGGTATGGCGCGAAGAAGGTGTTACACCACCACTGATAACATCCTCAATATAGCCAAAGTTATCGCCATCTACTGCAATAAAGGTTTGATCGCCTGTGTAAGAACCCACTTGATACTTACAGGTATAACCATGGGTCAGGTTGAAGCTACGGAATTTCTCTTGGAACCAAGGAATACGCATCAACGAGTTACAAGCCACTTGCCAGTTGGGTAAGAACGACCAGAACGATGGCAATGGTTGCAAATCCACACCTTCCACCGATCTACCTGCATACGCTGCCAAGAACGCTGGAATCAAGACGTCATCTGAGTTCAAGCCGTAAGGTGTATGTGGATTGTATTTGCTTTGCAAGCGTTGTTGGATGGCTGCACGATTTGTCAAGAATTGATTGAACAAATCAGTACCACTACCTACAAACGATGTTCCAATTGCTACGTAACTCATCGAGAAGCTACCATTAAGGTTGGTCAATCTACTATCGCCACTCAAGCGCACATCACGGTTTTCTACAAATTGACGGTTGGCAGCCACATTGATCTTAAAGCCAGGGAATGGTTCTACCAAAGCGGTCGCTTTAAAGGTTTCGTTATGGATAAATTGTACTGGATTGTAAATAGCATCCGAAGTAATCAACCAGTCATTCGCCAATGCTCTATCCAAAATATCTGCACTCTGAATACCAAATACAAAGTCCCAACCTGGCGCGGTCATATCGTTGAACGAGGTTAGACCCAAACAGGTAACACCTGGACGGAAACCTGGCAACACCGTTCCATCGGTTTGCGCATAGTTAAAGGTCACGTTGCGCAATAGCATGAATACACGTGCCGTTACATCCAATGCCACATTGGCTGCTGGATCATCGCCACCCGTTTGCACATTGACTGCTACCTTCACATTTTCTTTACCGATCACTTGGATGTTGTTCGCATCCACCACCTTGTATTTTAGCTTGTACTTTTTGCCATCTACCGTTGCGGTTACGCGTACTCTCTTATCGTTCAAACGGTGTTTCACAATAATGGTATCGCCTTTTGCAAGGGTCAATTCCCTGTCGTAGTCTTTCACCGCTTTTTTACGTTGATTACTGCGCGACGATCCGTATTTACGGTTCACTTCTTTTAGGTACGACGATTTGTTGTACAAAGCTTCAAAATTGAACTTACCATCCACCTGCCATGCTCCCTTGCTGGTTGCGGTATTGGCAATGATGTCTGTACCATGAATCCATTGGTAGTTACCATCGTATTTCAAGTTGGCATTGATCCAGTTAAAGATTTGTGTCTTGTTGAATGGAACCGCCCACGATGCGGTGAAACGTTGGTTGTAATCTTGTGGAGAACCCAACTCTTGCAAACTTGCCCATACGGTATCTTTCCACATTTGGAACTCATCTGGATATAGTTCGCTATTGATACCACCATCATTCTCTTTGATCAACGAACGATTGGCTGTTGTCAATGTCAACTTGATGTTTTTGGTCAAATCCCAGGCAAAATCGAAGTCGTTGTTCCACATAAAGTCGGTAGCAAACGAAGGATCGATGGTAGCATCAGGCGTTTCAAAATCCCTAACCACCTGTTCGTAATAGTTGCGGACAAAGTTCGTTTTGAACGAAATCAATTTAGGCGCATAGTAGAAACCAAAGTCGGTTAAGAACTTGCCATATTTCGATTTTTTGAGCGATTCGATCTTAGCAAATGGTTCTACTGGTTCTGGCGACCACGAGAACTCATACGAACCGTACGCATTGCAATACTGATCCACCTCACGGGTGGTATTGGGGTCGCGCGATACGGTTTCGGAATACGAACCACCAATGGTAAAGTTGGCAGGGTCCCATGGACGTTGACCTTTTTCGCTGCTGATGCCCACACGAATAGCAGGAACCGACAAACTTTGAGTAATCACCTGGTCTTGCGATACGCTTAAAATAGAGTCGCGCATCTCTTTCGATGCAGCAGAAGCCAACGCATCCGACAACAAGATGTCTTTGTCCAATGGATTGTATTTAGGACTTACCACTTCTTGCGACAACGAATAGCGCACAGGGAAGGTAACATTGGCCTTTTCGGGGAACAATTTACCCAACTCGATGCTAGCGTTAACGTTGTATTGATAGTAGTCGTCTTGACGACGTTCTTGCACTTTTTGTTCGACCCCACCATAACCAATGGTTTCCAAACGACCTGCTGCATTGACTTTGATAAAGTCAGACAACGCAAGGTCCAAACTTGCTCTTGCCGCCACACCACCTTGCTCATTAAAGTTGGTCAGCAACAATTCGTCCACCCAGATTTCTGCCGATTTTTCGGCACGCGAAGCATTTCGGATACCAATCATCAAAACATCCACCTCACCCAAACTTGGATTACCCACCACCGTCATACGGTTGTTGGGGTTATTGTGATCCATGAGCGAATATGGAGTCAAGTTGGTAACCGACGAACCTGCACGGGCTTTTTCCTCGTTGCGAGCTTTCTTCAAGTCTGTCAGGAAGTTCAACGGCAAGGTAATCTTGTTCGATTCAGGCCAAACTGCCTGTCTGTCGGCAGTAATGTTATTAGAATAGTGTCCCTCGGGGGTAATGGCCAATGGAACTTCGTATTCGTAATAGTTATTTTGGTAGTCCGAACCCAAACGGATGAACAATTTCAGGTCGTTATTTTTAAGGTTGGTTACATCGTCTGGCAATGCCTCTGCGTGCACAAACATTTCCAACTGTCCGTACTGACGCATGTCGTAGCCGCCCAATTTTTTGTACAAAGCACGGGCATCCTTGGGCGACAAGTTATACACTTTCATCACCATAGACTGCTCGTTTTCTTGACGAACTTGTTGCTGGCTGGGGTCTATTTCGCGACTTACACCAGGAGGCAATACATAGTTAACAGGCGTTTTATCGGCGTTTTCTTCGATACTTACCGACGAAACTTCAATCATGGCATCGCTTTGGTAGTAACCTTTCTCCAATTCCTTGGTATAGGTACGCCATTCGCCTTTCACCAACTCCATGGTAGCAAAACGCAAGTTAACGTCTTCTTCAAAGTTAGTCAAGTACAAACGCATAAAACGAATGGACTTAAAGCTGCGTATGCCGCCTTGCGCCAAGTAGTGCTGCGCATCGCGCAATGGAATTTTAAATTGATACCAGTGGATGGTTTCCGTAGTACCATTTTTCAACGTCACAGCAGCAGTAACACGGTCGGTAATAAAGTTACTACCTACCACCATATCAGCAGGACGCAACGATACCTTGTATTCGTAATACTTCTCGTTATCGCCCATGGTATTATCGAGGTTAATATCCTCCACATCGGGACTATTGGTCGATGCGGTGGTGTATGATTGCTCTTGGGTACGCGCTTGCGAGTTACCCTCTGTACCATTGTAGTAGCGGTAGCGTTCCAAAACGCCTACCTCAGCCGCATCATAGTCGGTACCACGATAGTGGTGGAAATTATCACCCGCAGGGTCGTTCAATGGAGAGAAACGGTCTGCTGCCATGCGTTCTTCCGCCTCTGGGGTCAATTTAGCACGCAACTTGTTGACAAAATCAGCATAACTTTCGTGCTTAAACTCCTCATCGGTGCTCATACCATTCAGACCCAAGTCCTGTTTTGCACGAGCATCCTCTTGATTATCAAATGCATACACAACCGATTGTTGCAAAGGCACTTTACCCCAAGCCGTTTCGACCATAGCGCTAGGATTGCCGTCGGCTGGAATACCGTTTTCATAGAACTTACGTCCGTCTTTTAGGATGTCTTCCGAAATATCACCCAAGTTGATGTACAAGTCACCACCCTTCATGCTACCGTCGTTATATACGAAGGGGTCCATCAACCAGAACTCCAAGTATTCTATGTTGTTGGTTTCGAAGTCGGTGGTTTCCAATTTACGCATGATACCAGCCCATTTCGATGCAGGATTGCGCATCTTACCATTTTCGTCGTAGCTGTCAGCATAAATATTGTATGGACCACGTTCGGTAGGATGGTATGCCAAGTCGAGGGTTTGAATGTAGCTCGACTGACCATATACCAACTCACGGTTGGGGAAGATTTCGTTTTCAGACACCTGACGAACAAAGTGATTCGACAGCTGCTCTTTGTCTTTACGAATATGCGATGGTGTGCTGGATGTACTTTGATTGAACAAGTTGTCGATATAGTACCACGACAGCAATGCCCTATTTTTGCCATACTCAATGTTGTTAACCAACATTGACTCTGCAAAACGTGCAGGCGTACTTGCCAAACGCCAGTTAGATGCATACCTTACGTCAAAACCAATGGTTGTTGATTCAAAGTCATCGACGTATGCTTTGCCCTGCGCTCCTTTGGCAGAACCAGGAATCATGTGGGCAAATTCTGCATCAAAAGCAATGGTTGATGCTTGTTTTAGGTTCAGGATAGGCAACTTATTGAGCCAATCAGTAATGGATTGGAATTGGTTGCGGTACGAGGTATTCAATCCCCAAATGGTATTGGCAACAGGGTCGTCGCCATACGACACTTTGGATGTTAGCGGTTTTTCAGAGAAATGCATAATCGTACCACCCAAGTTAAAGTGGTCGTTGAATGCATAGTTTAAAGTAGTTCCTACCAACGACTTGCGTTGCATATTGAACATGGATTGGCTTTCGACCGATACGCTGATAGGTGTACCCAAATCGATCAGTTCCTGATTCATGATGGAAACAACCCCCATCATGTAGTCAACGGTATAGTCCACATTCTCGGTCAACACCACGCCACCTGCCGTTACACGCACCGAACCTTTGGGAATGTTCATGGCATTGAGGCGGATTTCTGAACCCGAAGAAGCACGGTATTCACCTTCCAAATAGAACTTGTTCTTTTCTGCCAATTCCTGTGCGGTCGTCAAGGTAGAGTCGTACAAGGCTTGGTAGCAATATTTTTCCACCAATTTAGGATCGTTGCCCAATTTTTTCGCCAAGTGGCTACCGAAAGGTTCTACTACTGGGAAGATAATCTTACCATTTTGGCTGATGATGGTATAACCCTCAATAAAGTCAAAACGACCATCACCTTTGGGCTTTTCGTTGCCGTGCGCGTCCAAGTGGTCCAAGCCCATTACACGCAACAAAGGTTCTTTGGCGATAGGACCTTCGGTCAAGTAGCGCAAATCAATACCCGTCGAGTCATTTTTGTACATGATGTTAAGGGTAAATTTGCTCGATTGTACCTGATATGCACCCAACGAATAGATGTTTTTCATCATCAGATCCCAGGTAGGCATTTGTGGCGATTTGTCGGTCGATTTCAGCATCTTCAATGCCAATGGTTTGGTAAATTCGCCCGACGAATTGGATAATTCACCAACGGTATAAACTTTGCCTTGGTACGTATATTGGAATGCTACTGCCAACATTTCGTCGTTGTTCAATGCTGATTTCAGCGAAATATAGCCCAACTCTTTGTTAAGGGTATAATCGGCAGCATCCAACTTACGAGCGCCTTCCATTTTAACGTAATCGGTGGTATTTTCCATGCCAAAACCCGCCAAATAGGTATCCACCTCATGGATGGCAGGAAGACCTCCCGCAGCTTGCACCACCGACGAGAACAAGGTATTGGCACCGTTGGCAGGCACCGCAGGCGAACCCGTTGACACAATGGCAGGATTGTGGATTTTTTCAGGCTCTGCCAAATCGGCAAATGCCACCACATTGATGGTATTTTGGTAGTTGGTGGTATTTCTGTTAGTCACCCACACCTCAATGGCAGTAATAGACACGCCCGATGCAATATTAGGCACATCCACCATCCATTTGTCGTAGTTATCACGGAAGTAGTGCGATAGGAAATAGTGACGGTTTTCGTCGTATTGATCGATGGGCACCAAAAAATCGGTAGTTTGCGCACCGCTGGTGTTGATGGTCTGCGATTCGGATTCTTGTTGCGAGAATACCGCACCTACGCTCAATTTGCCAAATTGCAATTCGGCTTTCACACCAAACAAGCTGGTACTACCCGTAATGAGCGAACCCGAAAGAGGCATACTCACGTTACCAGCTTCCAACTTTTTAATAATATCGTCTTCTTTGCCCTCGTATTGCAACTTCAGCATTGATTGGTCAAAATCGAAAGTAGCCTCGGTGTTGTAGTTCAAGCCAAATTTAAGTTTATCACCTACCGAACCCGATGCGTTTAGCTGAATCTTTTCGTCGAAATCGAAAGTAGGCGCAGGATGTTGCGCACGTTCGCTCAACGAAGGATCTTTTAATTCCTTAAAGTTAAGGCCAAATACCAACTCTGCCGAACCTTGTAGCTTAATCTGCACACCACCAGGACCAAACACCCTATCGGCTTGTCCGATATCAAATTTCATATCGGTAAGCGAGAATTGATGCTTGCGGTCTTTTTCTTCGCGCGAACGTTGCAAATAGTATGCTTGCATCGACTGGCTTGCCACGTATTGCAAGTACTCTTCGTTGCTCAAATAGAAAGGAACACCCAACGATTCTTCGCCAATGGTGGTATCAAAATAGTAGCGACCGCTAACTGGGTCGTACTGAACCGTCGTTTGAATATTTTCGGGAGTAGGCAAATCGGCAGGATAAGGAGTGGTCAAATCCTCGTGCGATTCTGCGTAGTTTTTTGCAAGGGGGAAATGCAATGCTGCTTGCGATGTAGTGTCACCCACTGCCGACACATCTTCCTGCGCAATCATCTGCGCAGACACCAAATATGCCAACAGCCAAAATAAAAGACGTATGTAACGTTTAAACTCCAACTCCTACAACAATTTAAGGGCTTTTTTAATAACTTGTTCGACCAAAAGTGCAGGTTCGTCGGATAAAATTTTGGTTACTACTTTTTGCGATTGAGCAGTAGCAAAACCCAACATCGACAAGGCGGCTACCGCTTCCGACGCAGTTTTGTCGTTGACTGCTACTACTGCAGGAGCTGCTACACTGCCTGCAAATTCCAATTCTTTTATCTTGTCTTTAAGATCTACCAATATACGTTGAGCCGTTTTTAAACCAATGCCTTTGACTGATTTAATCACGTTTACATTCTCTGTTTGTATCGCTTGGCAAATTTCTGCCACCGACAACGACGATAGAATCATACGTGCCGTACCTGCACCCACCCCCGATACCGATATCAACAACAAAAACAAACGTCTTTCGGTTTGCGAGGAAAATCCGTACAACACAAATGCATCTTCACGAATCGACTCGTAAAGGTACAATTTGGTGACCGATTTATCTTGAATAGCTGTATAGGTTTGTAGCGAAATATGCACCATAAAACCCATGCCCTGCGACTCTATAACCGCATAGGTAGGGGTAATTTCTGCAATATCGCCTTTAATGTATTCTAACATAACTATACTTGCTACAAGGTTGAGCGGGCAAAGGTAGCAATTTTTTCTGATAAACCTGCTATTATATAAACGGCTTTAATGCAAAAATAGTATGTGACCAGGTATATCTCCTGTCATTTTTTTCCAAAGTAAGTTACCCTGAGCATCAAAGTAATACAACATACCTGGGGTAACAAAGTCAACCGCATCGGTTACAAGCACGTCGCCCGTTACTGGATGTACCGCCAACGCATAGGGATAGAGGATATTTTGGGCGGCAATTTTAGACATAAAAGTCGCTTGCGACAGCTCCTGTTTTTGCAAATCTATCTCCCAAAAATTAGCCGATGTAGCACCATAAGAAAAATCCATCACGTAAGCCTTGTTTTCTACCACCGACACCGAACTCATGTTGCAATCCAACACTTTTTTGACCGTTTTAGTGGCCACATCCACCAAACAAACCGAGGGTTTGATATCCATATAGTTACCACGACTACTCACATATAGAGTACCGTCGGTAGCAAAGAATAGATACTGCAAGTTGATGGCCACATCGATGGTATCGACTGGTTGAAAGGTAGCCATATCGATAACAGAAATCGTAGTATCGTAGTTATCGGCCGTATAACCTCCAGAATTTGCCACATACAATTTGCCATTGTACACTGCCAATCCCTCGGGCTGGCGACCTACAGCAGCAGTACGTCCCAAAGCAAGGGTTAAGGTATCCATTTCTACCACATATCCCTCTTGCTCACCCGTAGGCAATAGTTTGCCTGCATAGGACGAAAAATAGGCTTTGCCGTCTGCAAAGCATACGCTACGCACATTAGGAATTTCGACAGCTGCTATGTGTTGGGCGGTATAGGCATCCATAATCTCCACCAAATTAGAGCCGTTGAGCAATACGTATATTTTACTTCCATACTGTTGAATATCAACACCATTGTCGCCTAATTGTCCCACGATAGCGGGGTTATTTTTGGTAAACACATCATTGGCGTAAAAACCTGTGGTGTAGTCAAAGTAGTCAAGCGTCGCCTTGTTCGCCCCCCAGACACCCTCATTGAGCAAGTAAAACCCTCTACAAGCGGCATTCGGATTGGCAGGCATGAGCGGTTCGTCCCCACTACCAGGCAAATCAGGGCCATTATTTTCACAAGCTGTACAAATGCCCATCAACAGAGCAGAGAGCAACATAACACTCAAGCGGAATAGTTTTTTCATCGTTTATCTATTTATTGTATGGTTAATTTCAGGGTTATTTTTCCATTGATACCAGGCATGGGATAGCCACGCACCACCTCGTACTGCTGGTTACCCATATTGTTGATATCGGCAGCCACATCCAACAAGTATTGTTCCCATACAAATTGCTTGCCTATCGACACATCGTGCGTCATCCAAGGGGCTACATAATTGGCCGGCGTATTGGCACTTTGTTCGTAGCGTTCGCCAGTGTATAGGTAACTATAGTGCAAATGCCAACCCTTGTATCCTGCTTGCAACAAGGCTGTTACGCTATGCCAGGGTGTATATGGAATTTGTCCGCCATAAAAAGGACTATCAGGACGGGTCATATCTTGCGCCTGCGTAAAAGTGTACGTTCCTTTTACAGACAAGGTCCAATCGGTTCCCCAGGCAAAACCCATTTCGCAGGCAACATCCGTTCCGATAATGCGCACCTTGCCGATGTTTTTCATTTGCCAGCGAAATGGATTTTGCGCAGGCACTGCCACAATTTTATCGGTAACGTGGTTGTAGTAGGCATCGGCTTGTACACCAATGTACTCCAACACCGATCCTGGACGCTGGTAGCGATAGGTTACCCCCACATCTACCTGGTCTGCCCATTCGGGTTGCAAATTGGCACTACCAATGGAAGTATAGTACAAATCATTAAAGGTAGGCATACGAAACACTCGCTTGTAAAAGGCACGAATATCAAACACCTCCGTTAAAAGGGGGCGAATCGACAACGAAACAGAGGGGGTAAACACTTGCCTGTCGGGCGATGCCTGCCCTTTTTGTACGTTTTCGTGTACAAAAGTTCCCAAGACACTGGCTTGCAATTTCACGTAGCGCCAGTTAAAATCAGTAACGGCTGCCACCAACCCCGTGTAGCGCATCGGGAATACAAATCCGGGCATATCGCTGTACAAGCTGTTCCACTGAAAATCGGTAGAAAGTCCCAACTTCCACCACTTGAATACCGTAAAAGCATTCGCTAACGAGGCATACACTTCTTGCTGACGATAAGTATTATCCACGTATTGCGTAACGGTATCTGGGCTTAAATAGCGGGTATAGTCGTAGGCATATTTGGCTTTGGCTGCCAACTCGTAGAACGACAGCACTTGCTTTTGGAAGGTGGCCTGTGCAAAGATATTTTGATCCCACTGACGTTGGTGATGCTCGTACACATTGCGTGCTACATAGCCTGGCAAACCACGCTCCGATCCATAGTGGTACACCTGTGCTTTCCACTGCCCTTTGTGCAGCTGACCAAACACCGCTGCCTCAACCCGCAATGCGTTGATATCGGCATTTTCGCGCACCATTACCGTGTCGTACAAAACGGTGCCATCGGCGGCTTTTTGTGTATTATGAAAATGGTATTTGCCCGAAGCGTAGGTATATTCAGCACTTACTGACGTAGAAATTTTGTCGGTCCACTTTTGCTGCCAAAGTACGGACGGATTGGCTAGTGCAAACGACCCTGCTTTCATGCCAATTCTTACTTTGGTGTTGGACGCCTCGAATTGGGGCGTTTGGGTCGTGAGATAAATGGTACCTGCGGCTCCGAAATCTTTGGCGGATTGCAGCACATCGGCTTTTTGACCGTTGTAGAGTTGGATTTCCTGCAAGTTATCGAGCGAAAAACGCCCCAAGTCAATTTGTCCATTTTGGGCATTTCCCAGCTGAATACCATCGTAAAACACGCCCATCTGCTGCGTACCCATGCTGCGTATGTTGATGGTTTTAACCCCACCCACACCGCCAAAATCCTTGAGTTGCACGCCCGAAAAAAAACGAATAGCATCTGCCACCGACTGCACGTTCATCACCTCCAAGACCTTTCGATCCATGGTTTGCATAGGGACAATGGGCGTAGGCTTACGCGTTTGCGTAAACTCTATTTCGCTCAATTCATACACCTTGGTCGTGTCAAAAGGCGCGAACACAGCACCATCTGCATACAACATCGTTGCATACAACAGATTACAGCATAATAAAAAATAGGATATAAAACGTTGCATAAAACCAGCCCTTTGCGCGAAAGCTACTTTATCAATAATGAATTTGGCAGGTTTTCTGACTTGTTTCGTTTCAAACTCCTTCCCAACCTCTGCAGGTCAGTGGATCAAGTATTGTTTGAAATGGTTGATGAAACTTACAGCAGCGCGACTGTTTAGGATTTTCACCTAATTCCCTTTTCAATGAAGCAATAAAATTACTTCATCACCAAATACGGCTGCGAAGTTACAGCTTCTTTGTAAGAAAAACAAATTTATCTATTAGTGTTCAATGGTAGGATCGTACTCGTTGATTCTATCGTCCGATAGAAACTTTTTGGTTTCGGCGGCTACAACCCCACTAAGTAGTACCAAGGAAACAATATTAGGAATGGCCATTAGCGCATTGGCGCAGTCTGAAAATACCCAAACCAAATCCAATTTAGCCACACAGCCAATAAATACGACCACAGACCAAATGATGCGGAAGAAAACCAGTATTTTTTTACCACCCAAGTACTCGATGCATCGTTCGGCATAGTAAGACCAACCTAAAATGGTGGAAAACACAAAGGTCAACAGCGCTATGGTTAGTAAACCACCACCCCAACTATGCAGTTTTGAGAATGCCATATTGGTCAAAATAGCGCCATCGTAAAAGTTAATATCAGGATAAACCAATACACTGGTAACCAATACTATACCTGTTAAAGCACAAATTACCACCGTATCCCAAAACGTAGCAGAAGAGGCAACCAAGGCTTGCTTTACCGCATTTTCGGTTTTAGCCGCAGCCGAAACAATGGGGGCCGATCCTAAACCAGACTCGTTAGAGAACAAACCGCGCGATATACCATAACGCATAGCAATCATAATACCGCCACCTGTTAAGCCACCGCCTACGGCTTGAGGTGTAAATGCAGATGAAAGAATAAGCCCTATTGCTTGACCTACATATTGGTAGTTGACCACCAAAATCGCCACACAACCCAGAATGTACACCACAGCCATAACAGGCACAAACACCTCGCAGACACGACCTAACCATTTGATACCGCCCATGGTAATTACCCCAATCAACAAGGCCATTACACATCCCGTAATATAGGGTGAAACGCCAAAGTTTTCGTTGAGCAATACAGATACAGAGTTGGCTTGATTCATATTACCAATGCCAAAAGCAGCACATACTGCGGTAATACAAAAGAAAATCGCCAATGGCCTCATCTTCAAGGCTCTTTCCAATACCACCATCGGACCACCAATCATGGTGCCATTTTCGGTTTTATAGCGATACTTTACCGACAACAATGCTTCTGCATATTTGGTAGCAATGCCAAATACCCCTGTTATCCAACACCAGAAAACAGCCCCAGGACCACCCATAGCAATGGCAGTTCCCACACCAATAATATTGCCAGTACCAATGGTTGCAGCCATGGCCACCATCAGCGTTCCAAAATTGCTAATATCACCACCTGCTTTGCTACCGGCAATCGACATTTTTATGGCCTTACCTATGTAGCGTTGAATACCTTTGGTACGAACCGTCAAAAACAAGTGTGTTCCTATCAGCAATACGATCATAGGCACGCCCCAAAGGAACGAGCTAAAATCTGACAATAAATTAAGAATGAAATCCTGTATCTCAGCCATTTATCTTACGAAGTTCGAAGTTTGATCCTAAATATTTTTCACGCACTACCTGATTTGCAGCCAACTCCTCGGCTGTACCCTGGAACATAATTTTACCTTCAAAAAGCATGTATGCCCTATCGGTAATACTCAAGGTTTCGTGTACGTTGTGGTCTGTAATTAGGATACCTATGTTTTTATCTTTTAGTTTTGCAACAATGTGTTGAATATCTTCCACCGCAATGGGATCGACCCCTGCAAATGGCTCATCCAACATAATAAATTTAGGCTCTATCGCCAAGCAGCGAGCAATCTCGCATCGACGACGTTCGCCACCCGATAGCTGATCGCCCAAGCTTTTACGCACTTTATTCAGGTGAAATTCATTGATGAGCGATTCCAACTTCTCCTTTTGGTATTCTTTCGAAAAATTGGTCATTTCCAACACGGCTCGAATATTATTTTCGACCGTCATGTGCCTAAACACAGATGCCTCTTGCGCCAAATAGCCAATGCCATGACGCGCACGCTGGTAAACTGGGAATTTGGAAATATTCAAATCATCCAAAAAAATCTTACCCGAGTTGGGCGTTACCAAACCTGTGGTCATGTAGAACGTAGTCGTTTTGCCAGCACCATTAGGGCCCAACAGACCGACAATTTCGCCCTGTTGTACCTGTATCGAGACATCGTTCACTACCGTACGTTTGCCGTAGCGTTTGAACAAATGCTCGGTGCGCAATACCATTCTATTTTCAACCACCTGATTCACCTTTATTAAATGAATTGTTCGCTTTCGGGCAACATGCTCACATCGTTTACAAACTGACGGATGCGTTGTTCGTCAGAACGTTTGCAAACCAACAAAGCATTGTCTGATTCGACAACAATGTAACCTTCCAAATCATGCAACACCGCCAATTTACCTTCGGGCAACACCACAATATTATCTTTACAATCGTAGGTAAGCGCTTGGCATTTTAGCACTACGTTGTTGTCGGCATCGGGGGTAGAAAGGTCACAAAGCGCGCCCCATGTACCCAAATCAGACCAACCAAAATCGCCGTATAGCACGTGTACGCTTTGTGCGTGCTCCATAATGCCATAGTCGATAGAAATATTTTGGCAAGAAGGGAACATTTCGTCAATAAACTCTTGCTCCTTGTCGGTATTCATGTAAGGCATACCTGCCTCAAATTTTTGTGCAATTTCTGGCAAAAAGTCTTTAAATGCTTGATCGATGGTTTTTACGCTCCACATAAACACACCCGAGTTCCAGAAAAACTCACCGCTTTGCATAAAGATGGTAGCCATTTCGAGGTTAGGCTTTTCGGTAAAGGTTTTTACCTTTTTGAAATCACCTTCGCCCTCATCGCTGGCTTGAATGTAGCCATAACCTGTTTCTGGACGGTTAGGTTTGATACCCAAAGTAAGCAAATGGTTAGTGCCAGTTACAAAATGAAGTCCACGTTCAATGGCATTCAAAAATTCCATCTCTTTGGTAATCAAATGATCCGAAGGAGCAACAACCATCGAAGCATCAGGATTGATAGCCTTGATGTGGCTCATGGCGTAAGCAATACAAGGCGCTGTATTTCTACGATTTGGCTCTAACAACACTTGCGAAGGTTTGATAAGCGGTAATTGCTCCAATACCAAATCTTTATAGGCATTGTTGGTTACAATAAGAATATTTGACGCTGGAATTACTTTAGAAAAACGATCGAAAGTCATTTGCAACAACGAACGACCCGTTCCAAAGAAATCCAAAAATTGTTTAGGACGATTGTTGCGGCTAAAGGGCCAAAAACGGCTACCCACGCCACCTGCCATAATCACGCAATAATTATTGTAATTCATTTGATAGTATTTTGATGGTTCAGAAATAACACATTACGTATGAATTACAAAAATAATCAAAGAATTTTGATAAAAAAATTTTTTTATATGAAAAACTTTATCTACCTTTGCATCCGCAAACAAGCAATAAGCCATTTGCCCAGATGGCGGAATCGGTAGACGCGCTGGTCTCAAACACCAGTGGATTCACTTCCATCCCGGTTCGACCCCGGGTCTGGGTACTAAAAGGATTCAGCAATGCTGAATCCTTTTTTGCTTATAAAGCCAACCTTATCTCAGATACGATAATTGCCCATGAGAGTACTACTACTTCTTCTTTCGCTGTATGCAATTACTGCATACGCTCAAATACCATCGTTAGAGCCAAAATGGATTGGCCCTATCCCCAATATCAATTTAGAAAAATGCGAACGATTGGTCTATGAATCCGAAGGAGAACGCAACTATTGGAAAATGAGCAAACGTGAGAAAAAACTCATTGATTTAGCAGAGACAAACCTCGCACTTTCTCACTTTTACGGAGTAGGATGCAGCTGGTACTGCGGCGGAGTCGTTGATACCGTAACCGCATCCAGCGCCTTAAACAACGAATACCTCGCAACCAATGTACACGATTTCCGCATCACGACTACATGGATCGACGGAAGCAGAGGCAATGGAGAAGGAGAATTCATTGTATATTCGTTCCCAGGGGATTGCCCAAGGATAACCAACATCTCCATTCATAACGGATACGTCAAAAACAAAAAACTATGGAAAAAGTATGGCCGCGTCAAAAAACTACTCATGTACTACAACAATGAGCCATACGCTATTCTCAACCTAAAAGACTGCAGGGATTACCAAAATTTTGAAGTCGGCACTTTGGGATTCAAAAACAAGCAAAACGCACCCGCTTGGACCCTCAAATTTGAGATTCTAGAAGTCTATCCTGGCAAGAAATCACGACACACCGCCATTACCGAAATCTACTTCGACGGCATCGACGTGCATTAACAAAAAAAACTTGCCGATAACAGCAAGGTTTTATTGTATCTATGTATTTTCTACAAAATAAACTTCAGCAAGAACAAACCCGCTAGAATGTAGGTAGGGATGGAAACTTTTTTGGCTTGACCCGACAATACTTTAATAGCAACGTACGATAGCAAACCAAAGGCGATGCCATTGGCAATGCTGCAAGTAAACGCCATCATAGAAATGCAAAGCACGGAAGGTATCGCTTCTGAATAATCGGCATAATTGATTTTTGTCATCGCGCCCATCATCATAAAGCCTACTAAAATAAGCGCAGGACCAGTTGCAGCACCCGGCATCGCTACAAAAAGAGGCGCCAAGAACAACGACAAAATAAAGCAACAAGCTGCCGTAAAGGCAGTTAAGCCTGTTCTACCGCCAGCCGCAATACCCGAAGTACTTTCAACAAAGGTAGTAACGGTACTGCTACCCAACATAGCACCTGTGGTAGTAGAAACAGCATCCACCATAAACGCCTTTTTCATCCAAGGCATCTTGCCTGTCTTTTTATCCATCATCGATGCGTGTTGCGCCACGCCCAACAAAGTGCCAATGGTATCAAACATATCTACAAAAAGCAAGGTAAAAACCACCAACCAAAAATCGAGGGTCGCAACGTGCGAAATGTCAAATTGAAATATAATGGATTTGGGTGATGGAGGCAACGAAAAAATCCCATCGTAATGCGTAACACCCATTGGAATGCCGATTAAGGTAGTCAGTACAATACCATACATCATCGCTCCTGGCACTTTTTTGTACAACAATGTAGCCGTTATAATCAAACCAATACAGCATAGCAAAGCAGAACCCGAAGTTACATCAGCCAACCCAACCATGGTTCCCTTATCGGGAATAATAAGACCCGCACTTTGCATACCCAAAAACAGCACAAACAGACCAATACCTGCCCCAATGGCCAAATGCAAGCACTTAGGAATACTATAAACAATTTTTTCGCGCAAATTGGTAAGGGTCAAGATAATAAAGATAACGCCCTCCATAAATACTGCCAGCAGCGCCATTTGCCACGAATAACCCATTGAAATACAGATTGTATAGGCAAAGAAAGCGTTCAGTCCCATACCCGGAGCCAAAGCAAACGGAAGTTTGGCATAAAGTGCCATCAACAAGGTTGCAAAAGCCGAAACAATTACCGTAACCGTAAAAACCGCTCCTTCGTCCATTCCTGTTGCTGCCAATATTTCAGGATTAACCGCCAATATATAGGCCATGGTAAAAAACGTAGTAAGCCCTGCAATTATTTCCGTTCTTATCGTATGTGTTTTGCTATCAAAGCCAAACATTCGAGCAAGTATTTTATCTTTCATAATGGTATCTTTTCATCGGCAAAGGTACAAAAAATTACCCTCTATCAAAAAAGGAGAATCATCAATAACGATAATTCTCCTTTTTAAAGCTATAAAATAAGTAAGGCGATACAAAGCGCCCTATTGTTCACACACTACTTTACAGTAAACAGATTACCAAAGTTATAACCAATATTAAACGTCATTGCAAATGGATCTATACCTGTTGACATATCTAACATCATATACAGGCCATTTCTAAACAAAACACCCCCACGTAAATCAAAATTTATACTAGGAGATATAAAACCAACATCCATACCTAATCCACCTACAAAAGCAGCTGTTTTATCATTATAATTTCCTATGGTAGTTAACACACCAAACGCCGTATAAGGATAGCCGATTGAGAAATACCCACCGATACCAAACCTCGAGGTAACTGGATATGCCACATCAAGCCCAACCCCTGTTTTAAGTTCTGTACTAACATCACCCCTATACGTATATCCAACTGTAGCAAATCCTATAGCATAATGCACACCCAACAACATGTGTTTCTTTTTTACTACTGGCGCAGGTTTAGGTTCTTCTTTTATCACAGGAACTTCGCCCAATGTCCAGCATACGGCCCCATCATGATTCAGTGCAGATGTACATACCCAAGACAACCAACGTTTGGTTAAACCATTAGCAATTTGACGGAAGATTCGTTCTAGCATCGAGACATCTTCCAAAAAGAAAAACTGATCAGGATTAGAAGCCAATGCAGAAAGTTGAGATTTCATCATATCCAACTGACCATCTTTCACATCCTCTCCCTGACTGCCAACTACCCAACTATCAATCAACTTTCCATGAAATGAGGTTGTAGTCAATTCTTCTTTTACATGAGAACTAACTTTAGCTAACGAAAATTTGTCTTCCAACTGCGAGGTATTATCCAAGCCATCGGTAAAAGTAATTACATGGGCTCCCTCAAATTTTTTAGGGTTCAATCCTTTGATATGAGCAGACAATTCTTTAATACCTTTATCAATGGCATAATACATCGAAGTAGCTTGTCGCTGATTGCTTTGTTTCGCAATAAAAGTACGCATCTGCAAACGACTTGACTCGGTTAACGAAGTTATAGGAAAAATCTGCGTATCGTTCATGGTAGAGAAACAAACAATACCGATATGAATATTTCCTACATTTGACGCACTATACATTTCGTCAATAAAGTCCAACGCTGCTTGTTTCACATAAGAAAAGGATTGACCCAAACTTTTACTACAGTCCAAAATCAACGTAAAACAAGCTAATTGATCACTTCTGTGGGTGGCTGTACCATTACCCGCTTCAATGTCAGTAATCCACTCACCATTCTCTAACTTTCTCCAATACGTAAGTGTCTTGCCTGTAATATCCAAATATGGATTTGTTCTAATACTATCAAATTGATATACAATTTTTTCAGCTGTATTTCGAGCACCATAATTTGTTCCACCGACAGGAATATTGGTTGAAAATCCATTGTATTGAACATTGCGCAAAACAGAAGAATTTCTGCCTGTAATTTCTTGTTCACCATAAATATAATACGGATAAGCAAGGGGATTATCTCCCTGAGCAAAAACATTCATTGCGCCAATAAACACATAAATTAAAGCACAAAGTAGAGTTATTTTTTTCATATTTTACATTTTACGTCAGTTCCTATACTGACACTTATTAATAATTATTTTACGACGCAAATATACACTTTTTTTTATTAAATTATATTTTATTATGTTTTTTATTATATGGTTTCTATGTTATGTTTTATTTGTTAGGTTTATTGATATGGCAAAAAAAGGTACTTTTGAACTCAAAATTTACGCAATATGGAAGAAAAAGAGACTAAAGCAAACGACGCCCGTTTACTTGCCATTGGCAAGCAAATTAAACAATTGCGTATAGAAAAAGGATATAGTAGTGCAGAAATATTTGCCTACGAAAACAACCTCAATAGAATTAGCTATTGGCGAATGGAAAAAGGAACAAACATTACCATCACCTCATTGCTTAAAATATTAGACATTCACAAGATCACGCTTAGTGATTTCTTCTCCAAATTATAATCTTCTTTATAATAAGATTTTATTATAATAATACTGCATATATTAAGATTTAATTCATATATTTGCAGTATTATTATCTTTAGATCTGCTTAAAATGAAAAAATTACTAATCTCAGTATTATTTGTATTAGGAACTGGTATGCTATTTGCTGCAAACCCACGAGAAGGAAAAACTGTTTTGGACGGAAGAAATCGTCCTAATCAACATGAAAAGATATATGGCAAGAAAAACACCAGTTCATCGGAAGAAAGAAAGGTGGTTCCACGAAAACCTAACAATCAAACTGACACAAGAAATAAGAGCGGAAGAACTGCGCCAAACAAACCAGGTCGTAGTTATCGATACTAATTAAGACATACAATTTGTTATAAAACAAACATAGGCACTACTTGTGCCTGACAAAAAAGAGGCAGCATCTTATAACAAGACGCTGCCTCTAACATTAACATGAAAAATTTAGCTTATACACGTTGCATTCAACGTTTTAATCCAAAGCAAATCGGACATTTACACGGCAATCAATTTTGATGTTTTCAAAATCCAAGTCTGGCACATCACTACCTGCAATGGCATCTTCGGTTACCGCATTGGCTTTCATCAACATGGGACGATTGTAATTGCGTACGGGTGTAAAGTCGTTTTCGCTGATATAAATGGCTTTACCCAAAGGTTGGTCGATGGCTTCGGTTAGAATTTTAGCCTTACGTTTGGCATCGCGCATGGCCTCGGCACGTGCTTCGTCTTTGTATTGCTCTATTTTTGAACATTTCATTTGACTAATCGATACTTCAGAAATACCAACCTCGTCTAACGCCAACATAACTTGCATCACTTGTTTGGCGTTGTCGGTTCTCAGTTTGTATGCCTTGCTTAATTTAACCTCGTTCTTACGCCATTTTCGAGCCATAAAATCGCTTGACATATCCACTACCGTCAAATCTTTTTTGGTATCTATCCCCACTCTTTTTAATGCCTTCAACATCTCTTTTTCTAACTCTTCTAAAGACTGTTTCTTGGCATAATCTTTTTCGTTGATAACAATGCTCAGCTGAATTTCGTCGGGCGAAACATATTTTTCGCATTTACCAGACACCTCTATATATGGGGTCTTGCAATCTTGCGCATACAACGAGGACGCTCCTAAGGTTATAAACAACGCTAACGAAGCTAAAATTACTTTTGTTTTCATCATATTCTATTATTGGTTATTTGGTTATTCGGTGAGTCGAGCCGATTGCTCCCTAACTATATCACACCCAACTTTTAAATACGCACGGTTACTTGAATGGGCGAAAAGGGAGGCGTAATGCGTACGTGTTTTTTTACTGAGTGGCAAGGTGCAACAGGCCCGCAATGACTGCCGTGGTGACAATGGCTTTTGTGGCAGTTGAAACAACTTTTGCTGTGCCTCCCATCGGGACGGCAAACGGGTTTGCAATCGGGTTTGTGATGTGGGCGATGCGCATGAGCCGCAGGTTTATGCTTTGCTGGTGCTTTGTGTGCCACTGGTTTGGGTGCAGGCTTATGTGCAGGTTTCGCTTTCGAGTTAAAATGACGATCGTTTTTACCTACCTTATCTTTTTTGTTGTCTTTCTTGTTGTCCTTTTTATTGTTTTTTTGAACGACTTCTTTTTTGTGTTTAGGACCATCGTTGTCACGGTGATTATCTGCCATTACAGATGTAGTTCCCAACAAAAGAGCAAACACACTTACAAATAAAAATTTCTTGTTCATAGCTGTAAAATTTAAATTGTTATAGATACTTTCTTTTTTATTTTCCAACTCAAACCTGTTTGTTTGGGCTGTGTTTGTCTTTTAGACGCAGGGTGCAAACGATTGTTTAATGCACTACTCGTTAAAAAAAGTTGCGTTTTACAAACACAATTTAAATGACAAAGCACCTATAAACGTAACAAAAGCCTTGTCAGCCAATTAGCCAACAAGACTTTTATACTAAATCTTACAACTTTTATTTTACTTCTTCGAACTCTACATCTTCTGCTTTCGACTTATCAAATCGTTTATTAACCGAAGACGTATTAGTCGTTGTTGTGTTCTGCTGAGAATAAGATTGTTGTGTTCTTTGCACGTTACGACCACTTCCAAACACTAATCGTAATATGCTAATAACAGGAACTGCTACCAGCATTACAAAGAATACAATAATAAATAAAATAATACCACCCATAGTTATTTTTGTTTAGGTCTATACATCGATCGAATTACAAAAAACAGGCCTAAAATGATAAAGGGAATACTTAACAATTGTCCCATATTTAAAAGCATATCGGCCTCGAATGATGCTTGATCGTTCTTAATAAATTCCAATAAGAATCTAATCAAAAAGAATACTGCAAAAGCTATGCCAGAAATCAACCCTTCACGTTTTTTGGCATCAGTACAATAATAGATAACCAACAGCAATGCAAACAGCAGCATATAGCCCAACGATTCATAGATTTGCGTAGGATGACAGACTGGAATCAAATCCAAGGATGTTCCTACAGGATAATCGCGCACGAACTGAAAACCCCAAGGTAGCGTAGTTTCACCACCATAAATTTCGGAGTTCATCAAATTACCCAAGCGTATCATCGAACCCACAAACACGGCAGGCACCATAAAGCGGTCTGCCAACCACAAGAAAGATTTATGCAGGGTATATTTGCACAAGCACCACATAGCGATGATAATGGCAATAACACCACCATGGCTGGCCAAACCACCACGCCAAATCATAAAGATTTCGGAAGGATGCTGGCTGTAATAGGCCCAGTCGTAAAAGAATACATGCCCCAAACGAGAACCTACAATGGTTGCAACAATGGTATAAATCAATACCTTGTCTGCCCATTCTTCGGGATAACCTTCGCTTTTAAACATCTTTGCAAGCAAACTAATGCCCAATACAAAGCCCAAAGCATACAGCAATCCGTACCAGCGTACCTCAACAGGTCCAAGTGCGAATGCCACCGGATCAACGTTCCAAGTTATGTATAATAACGTATTCATAAATCCACTCTCTTCTCTACCAAGAATTGTATTTTACCTACCACAGCACTGTTTGTACTTCTTACCACTACCACATGGGCAAGGTTCGTTGCGTCCTACAGTCTTTTCTGCATGCACAGGTTGGCGTTTTTGCTGTTCGCGGGTATCTTGCTGACCAGCTTGCATGATATCGGTTTTTTGCGATTGGTATTTGCTGTAGTCCTGACGTTTTTCAGGAGCCGCTTCACGCACTGCATCGCCCTCACGTACTGGAATTTGAGCACGCATCAACACGGTAATGGCCTTGTAGTTGATGGTTTCGATCATTTTTTTGAACAAGTTGTACGATTCCAATTTGTAAATCAACAATGGATCTTTTTGTTCGTAGCTAGCATTTTGCACCGACTGACGTAGTTCATCCAATTCACGCAAGTGTTCTTTCCAAGCCTCATCGATGGTGTGCAATAGCACGGTTTTTTGGAAGGCTTTTACCACTTCCTTGCCTTCTGTGTTATAGGCAGTTTCCAAGTGTACTGGAATATTGTACATCAACTTGCCATCGGTAAATGGGATGATGATGTTTTGGTATTGTTGACCTTGATTTTCGAATACGTTTTTGATAACGGGATACGAAACATTGGCATTACGTTCTGTTTTGCGACGATAAGCATCCATTACCATCTCGAATAATTTTTCGGTAAGGGCTTCGCCTTTCATGCGTGACAAATCGCCATCCACTTTCAAATCAATCGCAAACCAGCGCAACAATTCGTGACGCAATTGTTCTACATCGCTGGTAGCCATAAAGTCTTCTGCCAACATAGCCACTGCATCGTAGATCATATTTACAATATCAATGCCAATGCGTTCGCCCATCAAGGCGTGGCGACGACGTGCATAAATTACCTTACGTTGCGCATTCATTACATCGTCGTATTCCAACAGACGTTTACGCACGCCAAAGTGATTTTCTTCTACTTTTTTCTGAGCACGTTCGATCGACTTCGAAATTTGTTTATGCTCAATCATCTCGCCTTCTTCAAAGCCCAAGCGATCCATGATGGTCACCATACGGTCAGAACCAAACAAGCGCATCAAGGTATCTTCAAACGACACATAGAATACAGAAGAGCCCACGTCACCTTGACGACCCGAACGACCACGCAACTGACGGTCGATGCGACGGCTTTCGTGACGTTCTGTACCGATAATGGCCAAACCACCTGCTTCTTTTGCTTCAGGGGTTAGTTTGATGTCAGTACCACGACCAGCCATATTGGTAGCAATAGTAATAGTACCTGGACGTCCTGCTTGCGCCACAATATCCGCCTCTTTTTGGTGCAACTTCGCATTCAATACTTGGTGAGGCATTTTACGCATGTTCAGCATTTTACTCAACAACTCGGAAGTTTCAACCGAGGTAGTGCCCACCAACACAGGACGACCTGCTTGTACCAATGCTTCAATTTCTGCAATTACAGCATTGTATTTGGCACGTTTGGTTTTGTAAACGCGGTCGTTCAAGTCAAAACGCGCAATAGGACGGTTGGTAGGAATTACCACCACATCCAACTTGTAGATATCCCAGAACTCGCCTGCTTCGGTTTCGGCAGTACCCGTCATACCCGCCAATTTGTGGTACATACGGAAGTAGTTTTGCAAGGTAATCGATGCAAAGGTTTGGGTAGCAGCTTCTACTTTTACACGTTCTTTTGCCTCAATAGCTTGGTGCAAACCATCCGAATAACGACGGCCATCCATGATACGACCCGTTTGTTCGTCCACAATCATTACCTTGTTATTGATTACCACATATTGGTCATCCTTTTCGAACAACGTATAAGCTTTTAGCAATTGATGAATGGTGTGTACACGATCTGATTTAACGGCATAGTCTTGCATCAACGCATCTTTCTTCGCTATTTTTTCTTCGTCGGTAAGCGCAGCTTTTTCAATTTCTGCCAACTCAGAACCAATGTCAGGCAAAACGAAGAACGATGCATCTTCGGTATCGTTCGAAATTAGGTCAATACCTTTATCGGTCAAATCGATGCTATTGTGCTGTTCGTCGATCACAAAATACAAATCATCGGTAATTTCGTGCATGCGACGATTGTTTTGCTCCATAAACACCGCTTCAGTTTTTAGCATACCGGCTTTTACACCTTGCTCGCTCAAGAACTTGATAAGGGCTTTATTTTTAGGCAAGCCTTTGAAGCTACGGAATAGCAATACATTGCCTTTTTCTTGCTCTTTTGGATCGCTTGATGCCAATAAACGTTTGGCCTCTGCCAAGATTTTGGTCACCAATTTCTTTTGTTCTTCTACGATGCGTTCTACTTTGGAGCGGTATTCTTCGTAAAGTTGGTCTTCACCCTTAGGCACTGGACCTGAAATAATCAAAGGCGTACGTGCATCGTCAATCAACACAGAGTCCACCTCATCGACAATAGCATAGTGGTGTTTGCGTTGTACCAAATCCGATGGCGACGAAGCCATATTGTCGCGCAAGTAGTCAAAACCAAACTCGTTGTTGGTACCAAAGGTAATGTCAGCATTGTAAGCTTCACGACGACCATCCGAATTAGGACGATGCTTGTCGATGCAATCAACGCTCAACCCATGAAACATGTACAAAGGACCCATCCACTCCGAGTCACGTTTTGCCAAATAGTCATTGACAGTAACCACGTGTACACCATTGCCAGCCAAGGCATTCAAGAATACAGGCAAGGTTGCCACCAAGGTTTTACCTTCACCAGTAGCCATTTCGGCAATTTTACCTTTGTGAAGCGCCACACCACCAATAAGCTGAACATCGTAGTGTACCATGTCCCATTTTAGCATATTACCACCTGCTTCCCATTGGTTTTGGAAGATGGCTTTATCGTCTTCGATGCGTACAAAATTGAATTTCACTGCCAATTGACGGTCAAAATCAGTAGCAGTTACCACCAACTCTTCGTTTTGAGAGAAACGGCGTGCCGTATCTTTGATAATGGCAAATACTTCTGGCAAATGTTCGTCCAATGCTTTTTCTTGACCATCGATGATTTCTTTTTCGCGCTTATCTACTTCTGCATATAGTTTTTCGCGTTCGGTCAAATCGGTTTGCTCAATTTCTGCTTTCAAGGCAGCGATTTCAATTTTCAATTGTGCGCCTCTTCCCTGAATATCAGCTTTGATAGCTTGCAAACGAGCACGCAACTCGTCATTGCTTAATGTTTGAATAGTAGGTTCAACCACTTTTACCTTATCGATATAAGGCATAATTTCTTTCAAATCGCGTTGCGATTTGGTTCCAAATAGTTTGGCTAATAGTTGTGAAAAGCCCATAATTATCTTGTGTTTGTTAATTTGCTTTTTAATAAGGTGCAAATGTAGTAAAATAAAGGAGAATTAAGAAAGGAGAGAGTAGAATTTATATTTTTTTGACTAATCGGCAAATCGACTAATCGATGAGTGTTCGACTTTCGACTTGTGACTTTCGACTAACTAATTAAGCTCCAATTAACGGCATCCGTAGCTCGATATTTAAGTTGAGATAGTAGCATAGCATGCTGTGCTGCTGCCAACAGCGGATCTCCTTGCAGAATTTCTTGCACATCCACACGTGCCTGCTGCAAGATAGCGCCATCGTTCGATAGGTTGGCAATGCGCAACGTAAAGGGCAAACCACTTTGCATCGTACCATCCATATCGCCAGGACCACGCAACTTCATATCTGCCTCGGCAATACGAAAACCATCGTTGGTTTCAGTCATAATTTCGAGGCGTTTTCGGGTATCGCTCGATAGTTCGTATTTGGTCATCAGCACGCAATACGACTGGTCTGCACCACGCCCTACACGTCCCCTCAGCTGATGCAACTGTGCCAAGCCAAAACGTTCGGCATTTTCGATTACCATCACCGATGCATTGGGCACATTCACCCCTACTTCGATCACAGTTGTCGCCACCAAAATGCGTGTTTCGCCCGTAACAAATCGTTGCATTTCTGCATCTTTTTCGGCAGGCTTCATTTTGCCATGAATCATGCCCACTTCTACCTCTGGGAAGGTCGCTTTCATGGACTCAAATCCTGCTTCAAGGTCTTTTAAATCAGATTTTTCCGATTCTTTTATCAACGGATACACCACATACACCTGCCTGCCAATTTGCAGCTGTTCACGCACAAATCGGGTAAGATTAGGGCGTTTGCTTTCGTACGAGTGAAACGTCCGAATGGGTTTGCGACCTGGAGGCAATTGGTCAATGACCGATACATCCAAATCACCATATACCGTCATCGCCAAAGTACGAGGAATAGGAGTTGCTGTCATCACCAACACATGAGGCGGACGAGTATTTTTCGCCCACATTTTGGCACGCTGTGCCACCCCAAATCGGTGCTGCTCATCGATGACGGCCAAGCCCAAATTGGCAAATTTCACCTCTTCCTCCAAAACCGCATGCGTGCCTACTAAAATATTCAATTCGCCACTTTGCAACGCCTCGTGCAAAGGGACTCTGTCCTTCTTTTTGGTAGATCCTGTCAGCAAAGCTATTTTCACGGGCATATCTTTCAGCAAATCCGACAAACCCTCGTAGTGTTGCGTAGCCAGAATCTCGGTAGGAGCCAACAAGCAAGCCTGAAAACCATTGCCCACTGCTAACAGCATCGATAGCAAAGCCACCATGGTTTTACCACTTCCCACATCACCTTGCAACAACCGATTCATCTGCACCTCACGCATCATATCGCCACGTATTTCTTTGACCACGCGTTTTTGCGCATCGGTGAGCTGAAAAGGCAAATAATCGCGGTAAAAAGAATGAAAGGCATCACCGACAACGGGCATCGGATGGCCTTTTTGCTTCGAGCGCATTAGCCCTGCCTGGCGCAAAATGGCAAGCTGAATGTAAAATAACTCTTCATAGCGCAAACGTTCGCGAGCCTGCTCTAAAACGGCTAAATTTTTAGGAAAATGAATCTGCCACAACGCTTCACGCAGCGGCATCAATCCTCTTTTTTGCAACACCGAAGCAGGCAAGGTTTCTGGCAAATCTTCGGGTAATTGCTTCAGCGCCAAGTAAATGTATTTTTGCAACGCTTTCGAATGCAAAAAGTTATTTTTCATCTTTTCGGTGGTATGATACAAGGGCATAAAACCCGTTGTTCGTTCAGCCGATGGCACTTCTATATCGGGGTGTACAAAACTATATACGCCATTAAAATAGTTGGGCTTGCCGAAAACGATGTATTCGGTATTCAACTGGTACGCTTTCAGCACAAAAGGTATGCCTTTAAAAAACACCAATTCGATGGTATCGGTCCCATCGGTAAAATGGCCGATCAATCGTTTGGCACGTCCTTCTCCTTTGGTCGTAAAGCCCATAATTTTGCCCCGTACCTGAATATGGGTATTATTCGATGCAATTTCTGCAATCTTGTAGAATCGACTGCGGTCGATGTAGCGATACGGAAAGGTCTGAATTAAATCGTACAAAGAATAGATAGAAGCTTCTTTGTTCAAAACCTCTGCCCTTTTAGGCCCCATACCGGGCAAGTATTTTATGTCTGCTTTGTACAAATTCATTGAAGTAGCAAGGTAGCCCACTGCACATCGTTGGGAGTGGTTAACTTGATATTATTAACATGTCCTTCGGTCAAATAAATGCGATGACCTTTGCTCTCATAAACCGAAGCATCATCCGTAAAAAACGGGCTATAAGGTTGGTCATAGGCCTCTTTAAGGAGCGTAGAAGCAAAAACTTGTGGTGTTTGAACGCGCACATATTGGCTACGATCAACGGCTTTGTTATCACCCGCTATCACCTGACGCAAAGAGTCCGTCTCGGGCACTACAGGAATACCGCTGCCGTGTTCCAACGCTGAGGAAAAAGCCTTTTCGATGGTCAATACATCCACCAAGGGACGCACCCCGTCGTGGACAGCCACCAAAGCATTTTCAGGCACAAACTGCATGCCATTTTTCACCGAGTAGAAGCGTTCACTACCGCCTTCTACACATTGCACAGGCCTATCGAAATGATGCTGAGTGCACAATTCTTGCCAAAATTCCATGTGCGCCTTGGGCAAAACCAACAGCACCTGTATGGCTGCATCGTAGCGATAAAAGGCCTCGATGGTGTGCATCAAAACTGGTTTTCCTGCCAAGGGCAAAAATTGCTTAGGCAAGTCTGCACCCATGCGCAAACCTTTCCCGCCTGCCACTATAATTACGTACTTTTTCATGTTGTTTCCAATCGAAGCAAAGATATAAAAAAAAATGGAGAGTTGAGACGTATTGCGTTTATTGACTTTTTTTGTAACTTTGTACCTTATTTACAGCATTTATAAAAACGCATACATGAAACAGTTCAAACTGCTCAATAGAATTCTGGGATTTTTGGTCTTTGCCATTGCCATGATAACCTACGGCATGACCATCGAGCCCACTGCCAGTTTCTGGGACTGCCCCGAATTCATTTCGACGGCAACAAAATTAGAAGTTGGACACCCTCCTGGTGCTCCTTTCTTTATGCTTACTGGCAAGTTTGTCAGCCTCTTTGCTTCTGACCCAACGCAAATTGCCTACTGCATTAACATGCTTTCGGCATTTTTCAGCGCACTAACCATTCTGTTTTTGTATTTCACCATCACGCACCTTACCAGACGTGTATTGGTAGAAAAAGACCAAGAATTTTCACCTTGGCAGCTATTGGTTTGTTTGGGCAGTGGTACCGTAGGAGCGTTGGCATACACTTTCTCCGACACCTTCTGGTTCTCTGCCGTAGAAGCCGAAGTATATGCCTACTCGTCGTTCTTGACAGCTATTGTTTTTTGGCTGATCCTAAAATGGGAAGAACATGCCGACGAAGAAGGCTCGGACAAATACCTCATCCTCATTACTTACCTCATGGGGCTTTCTATCGGTGTACACTTGCTTAACTTGCTAACCATCCCTGCCATTGTATTAGTGTATTACTACAAAAAATACGACAATACCAGCTGGAAGGGCATCATAGCTGCATTAGCCGTTTCATTTGCCATTTTGGGCTTTATCCTATACGGTTTGGTGCCAGGTTTTATCAACTTAGCGGGCTACGTAGAACTGTTCTTTGTAAACACCTTGGGGCTACCCTTTAACTCTGGAGCCTTGTTCTACTGCCTTATTACCGTTATTACCCTCATTTGGTCCATTGTAGAATTGTATCGTTCTACCCCCAATGATACCCGCATTAAAATTTCCTCTTTATTAGCGGTTACCTTGCTGGGCATTCCTTTTGTAATGGGTAGTTTCTGGATAGGTGTGGTGGTCATTGCCCTCATCGTACTTTACTTTGTGCGTACCAAGTCGCTCAACCTACGCCTCATGAGTACCGTCATGACATGCTTGGCGATGATGCTATTGGGCTATTCGTGCTATGCACTTATTGTAGTGCGCTCAGCAGCCAATCCACCCATGGATCAAAACTCGCCCGACAATGTGTTTTCGCTAAAATCCTACCTCAACCGCGAACAATACGGTGACCGTCCCTTGTTCTACGGTCCTTACTATTCGGCAGAACCAAAACTAGTTTCTGATGGTCAATATTGCCGTACAGCCGTTGAAGAGGGCGAAAAGGTTTGGGGCATGAAAGAAAAAACATCGGACAACGAAAAAGACCAATACATCGTAGCCGATGTTAAAACCAAAGTGCAATACGACAGCAAGTTTAAAACCATCTTCCCTCGTATGCACAGCAGCACAGGCGACCACCCTGCTATTTATGAATCATGGGTGAAGATCAAAGGCAAAAAAGTATCCTACGACCAATGCGGCTACAAACGCAACATCACCTTGCCTACTTTTGGCGAAAACTTGGAATTCTTCTTCAAATATCAACTCAATTACATGTACTGGAGGTATTTCATGTGGAATTTCAGCGGTCGTCAGAACGACATCCAGGGACATGGCGAAATTACCAACGGCAACTGGATTACTGGCATTAACTTTATCGACCAATTCTTAGTAGGCGACCAAAGCCAACTATCTGCCGAATATGCTGACAACAAAGGACGTAACGTGTACTACATGTTACCCCTAATTTTGGGCATCATCGGTATGCTTTTCTGCCTGCAAAATGGCAAAAAAGGCATGCAAAATTTCTGGATTACCTTTACCCTGTTCTTTATGACAGGCATTGCCATTGTGTTGTACCTCAACCAAGGACCATACGAACCACGCGAACGTGACTATGCTTATGCTGGTTCTTTCTATGCGTTCTGTATTTGGATTGGTTTTGGGGTGGCTGGATTGGCAAAAATGCTCGAAAATAGCAAGTTGCCTAAGGTAGCTACCGCTGCCATCGCATTGGCATTGGCATTGCCTGCTCCTATTCTAATGGCTACCGAAAACTGGGACGATCACGACCGTTCTGATCGCTATTTAGTGCGTGATTTTGGCAAAAACTATTTCCACTCGTGTGCACCCGATGCCATTATCTTTACCAACGGTGACAACGATACCTTCCCACTTTGGTACTTGCAAGAAACCGAAGAAGACAGCATCGCACAAAACATCCGCGTTTGTAACCTATCGTACTTGCAAACCGATTGGTACATTGATCAAATGCGCCGCCCTGCCTACTCGTCGGCTCCTCTACCCATTAGTTGGAAGCGTGCAGATTACGTAGAAGGTGTTCGCAGTTTGGTACGTTTGGAAGAGCGCGTTGCTGGACCTATTGACCTAAAAACAGCCCTTAACTTTGTATTGCAGCAAAAGGGTGATGCCAGCAACAACATCCTACCTTGCAAGAAATTTAGCGTACCCGTCAATATTGACAACCTCATTGCGCAAGGTGCCATTACCGAGGAAGAAAGAGACTTGATTCCTAACGAAATGATCATTGACCTATCGAGCAAACGATACATCACCAAAAGCGAATTGATGATTTTGGAAATGATCGCGCAAAACGATTGGAAACGCCCCATCTATTTTGCCGTTACCGTAGGCAACGAGATGCACTTGGGCATGACCCAACATTTCCAACTCGAAGGTTTGGCATACCGTTTGGTTCCACATAAAAACGCTGGCAAAGATGGTGTTGTTTCGACCCGTCACATGTACCGCAACATGATGGAATCGTTCCGTTTTGGTGGCATCAACAATCCGAACATCTATTTGGACGAGAACAGCTCACGCATGTGCCGTGCACACCGCCAAATGTTCGATATGCTGATCCAACAATTGTTGGTAGAAGGTAAAAAAGAAGAAGCATTGAAGGCGTTGGATCATTGTATGGAACAAATTCCTGGCACTACCGTGCCTCACAACTATGCTTCCACCTCTTTTGTGGAATACTACTACCAATTGGGCGAGAAAGACAAAGCACAAGCCTTGGCAAACGCCATCGGTGCTACTGCAGAAGACAACTTGCGCTACCTCAACACGCTAACATTGGCTGAACGCCGTAGCGCATCGAACGAAATTACACGCAACTTGGCATCCATCCAACGTTTGGCGTTTGCATCGGAAAAATACAACACCACCGACTACATCAAGTATTATGAAATCATGTCGGTTTATACCCCGTTGTACAATTCGATTCAGTAGCTATGTGGATAGAACAAGTTCCCAACTGGATACGCCGCTTGTACCCCAAAGGGGTCTTGTGGCGCAAAGAGGAGCATCAAAAGACATTGTATTTAACCTTTGATGATGGGCCTACTCCCGAAAATACACCTTGGATTTTGGATCAATTGGACCTGTTCAACATCAAAGCAACGTTCTTTTGCATCGGCCGAAATGCGGAGCAGTATCCCGAACTCATGAACGAGATACAACGAAGG